>JBFWJN010000059.1:0-15867 GCA_050253185.1 Kiritimatiellales bacterium
AGACGATCGACATCTTCGCGGGTCAGGTCACCATTCAGGAAATACTGGATCGAGGTGTACCCCTGCTCCTGCCAGACCAGTTCGCGGCCGAGAATATCGGCCATTGCGCCGCGTGCGGTACGGCCGACGTTGTCCGTTACGCCCGGCTTGAAGCCGACTTCCAGCATCCAGTCAAAATTCGACGGCGCCTTCAGGCGGCCGAGAGCGGAACGGGCGACTACCGCGTCGGCGAAACCGGTCTGAATCGCTTTGGCCTCGGACCGCTTGATATTGGCGTCCACCTTATAGACATCACGCGTCTGGCACGCCTTGATCTTCATGCCCAGCGCACTCTTCGCCTTGCTGATTACGCCACGCCCGCGCGCATCCGGAACCCCTGCCTTCAACCCGATCTCAATTCTGTAAATCATTGGAAAAACCCTTTTTTAACCGCGAATGGACACGAATAAACACGAATTAAGCCCGCAGAGGAAGCCCTTTTCCAAGGATTGGAAACCTGAACCGCCGATTTGCCACGAAAAACACCAAAAGGCACAAAAAACCGCCCTCACCGCGGGCGGCTACAGGCTGTAGACGCGGGCGCTAGCCGCGTTTTTCCAGGGGTTGGAAGATTTCTGTAGGGCGGGGTCCGTGACCCCGCCACCGCGATCGCGGATCGCGGCTACAAACAGGCGGAATGCGCCTTCCCGGCGCGTTCAGCGTGCGCGGAGCGCCCGCTCCACCTCTTGAATGTAGACGCCGGTGCCCTCACCGCGTTTTCCGCCTCGAACCGGATGCGGTGAGCCCCGAAAAATCGAGGGTCTTCGAGACACCGCATCTATGCGGAAACCCCCGCGCAACCGCCCCGCCAAATTTCTTTCCGGACCCTGGAAGATTGAACGCCCTTCCCCAGCCTGCTATAAGCAATTTGTCTTCGGAACTCAGATCGGTAGATTTTCTATCTAATAAACTATTGGCATAGGAGAAAAATGATAGACCTGTCCACAGGATTATACCTCGAAAATCAAGGATTCTGGCTTCCTTGGGGCATTACAAACGATGAGGCATGGCAGATCGGAAAACCGTTACCATGGAATCTTCCCGAAGACCGTTCCAGAATGAAATGGGAAAATGTGATTGTTTTAAACGGGCTTGAATGCACGGCTCAGACCTATTTTCCAAACGAGCAGTCACCCTTGTTGCAAATCAACCTTCTAGATGCCCACTACGAAGAGCATCCGCCGCACGTTTGGCTGGAAACTCTGCAGAAGCATTGTCGGCAAGTTTTCGGATTAGAAATCGGATTGCGCACATGGCAACAGGGAAATATCCACCTTAAAATTTGGCATGATGATCGCTTTGTTGAAGCCTTTTGGCTCGAACTCAGAAATACCGCAGGTCAAAAATCATGAATGCCGATAAGGCTATCGATGGCCTGCCTTAGTCTCATGGCTAACGTTATTTGATCACTCCTCCCAGCACTCGCCTTTTGCGCTCTTTGCGTTCCTTCTCGGTTAATTCTTCCTCTCGCCAGAACGGCTTGACCTGGGGGACGGTTTTGAAGACCATCAGCGGCTTTGAACCGTAACCTGAGGAACCGTACCGAGTATGTCTGAACAGCCGCTTTTTGATCCCGTCCCGTTTGTTTCCACCGACCTGAAGATCGGCCCGCGCCAGGTGGCCGCCGTCGCCAAACTGTTCGCCGAGGGGGCGACCGTCCCGTTTATTGCCCGCTACCGCAAGGAGGCGCACGGCAATCTGGACGAGGTGCAGATTCTGAATATTCAGGAAAAGCTGACCTACTACAACACGCTGAAGTCGCGCCGCCAGACGATCCTGAGTTCGATCAATGAACAGGGCAAGCTGACCGACGAACTGCGCGAACAGATTGAACGGACGATTTCCAAGACGGAACTGGAAGACCTCTACCTGCCCTACAAGCCGAAGCGCCGCACGCGCGCGACGATCGCCAAGGGAAAAGGGCTCGAGCCGCTGGCCGAGCTGATCCGTTTCCAATGTTTGGAAAGCGACCCGGCGACCGAGGCGGAAAAGTATATCAACGCCGAAAAGGAAGTCGCTTCGGCTGCCGACGCGCTGGCCGGCGCGCGGGATATTGTAGCCGAGCAGATTGCCGAGCGGGCCGACGTGCGCGCGCTGATCCGCGAAGCCTATTTCAAGACCGGCGTGATCGCTTCCGAGCCGGTCAAGGCGGACGCCAAACCGGAGACCTCGAAATACAAAGACTATTTTGATTTCAGCCAGCCGATCGCCGACATTCCATCGCACCGCTATCTGGCGATCCGCCGCGGCGAGACCGAAGGCGAGCTGCGCCGCCGTCTGGTGATCGATGCCGACGCGCAGATTGAAAAGATGAAGGAGCTGTGCGGCCTGAATCCATCCTCGCCGTTCGCCGAAGAGCTGGAGAAGACGATTCAGGATGCCTACAAGCGGATGCTGACGCTGAGCGTGGAAATCGACGTTTCGGTTGAAATGAAGATGAAGGCCGACCGCGCCGCGGTCGAGGTGTTCGCCAAAAACCTACGTAATCTGCTGCTGGCCGCGCCGTACGGCGAAAAAGCGGTGATCGGGATCGACCCCGGCCTGCGCACCGGCTGCAAGTGCGTCGCGATTGATGCGACCGGCAAATATCTCGACACGATCACGATTTATCCGGAACAGGGATCGGCCAAAGCGCAGCAGGCGCAAATCGATCTGGCCAAATTTATTGAAAAGCATCCGCCGCAGGCGATCGCCGTCGGCAACGGCACCGCCGGACGCGAGACGGAAGCGTTTGTGAAAAAGCTGCTCGCACTGATGCAGAAGAAAAACATCAGCGTGGTTTCGGTGAGCGAAAGCGGCGCGTCAGTTTACAGCGCGTCGGAAATCGCCCGCGAGGAGTTTCCGGATCTCGACCTGACGATTCGCGGTGCGATCTCGATTGCCCGCCGCCTGCAGGATCCGCTGGCCGAACTGGTGAAGGTCGATCCGAAATCCATCGGCGTCGGACAGTATCAGCACGACGTCTACCAGGAGCTGCTGAAGAATAAACTCGACGAAGTGGTAGTGAGCTGCGTGAACCACGTCGGCGTGGAACTGAATACCGCCAGCGCTCCGCTGCTGTCGCGCGTCGCCGGCATCGGCGAAAGCCTCGCCAAAAAGATTGTCGCCTACCGCAATGAGCACGGCGCGTTCAAGAGCCGTCAGGAGCTGATGAAGGTGGCGAGCCTCGGACCGCGCGCTTTCGAACAGGCGGCGGGGTTCCTGCGTATTCACGGCAGCGAAAATCCGCTGGATGCTTCAGCGGTTCACCCGGAGCGCTATAAACTGGTTGAACAGATCGCATCGGACCTCGGCGAGCCGCTCAATAAGCTGGTCGGCAACGTGGAGATCGTCAGCAAAATTAAAATTGAAAAGTACACCGGCGGCGACGTCGGCGAGCTGACGCTGAAGGATATTATCGACGAGCTGAAAAAGCCGGGCCGCGACCCGCGCGAACAGTTCGAAGAAGTCGGCTTCCGCGACGACGTGATGACGATGAACGATCTGAAGGAAGGGATGGAGCTCAAAGGAATCGTCACCAACGTGACCGCCTTCGGCGCCTTCGTGGATATCGGCGTGCATCAGGATGGACTGGTTCACATCTCCCAGCTGTGCGACCGCTTTATCAGCGATCCGTCAGAAGTCGTCCATGCCGGCGACCGCATCACCGTGAAGGTTCTGGAGGTCGATCTGGAGCGCAAACGAATTTCGCTGACCGCCCGGAAAAACCCGGAACAGCCGGCCCGGCGAAGCGGCGGCGGAAACCGTCCGCAGACGGACCGCGGGCAACGGCCGCAACCGCAGCGACGTCAGCCGCCGCGCGGCTTTACGAACAATCCGTTTGCAAACCTGTAAACGTTCCAAACATTGGAAAACCCTTTCTTTCGGGAACGGGCTGCGGTAGAAAACCCGGACGGAGAAATTGTATGAGCATTAAAGTTGTGATTCAGGGCGCAGCGGGACGCATGGGGAAAACCCTTATCCGCTGTATTCAGGAGCAGAAGGTCGCCGGACTCGAACTGGCCGGCGCCATCGACCTGTGGGATGTTCCAGACATTGGAAAAGATGCCGGACTGGCTGCCGGAACCAAGGAAGCGGGCGTCAAACTGACGACCGATCTAGCCGCCGTTGCCCCCGGTGCTGACGTTATTGTCGATTTTACTTCGCACTTCGGAACGTCCGGCAACGCCGAGCGTGTCGCCGAATGGGGCACAGCATGGGTGATCGGTACAACCGGCCTTGGCGACGACGAACTTTCCGAGGTTCGGAAAGCCGCTGAAAAAGTTCCGGTCGTGATGGCCGGCAACATGAGCCTCGGCATCAACCTGCTCTGCAACCTCGTCAAGGAAGCGGCGCAAAAACTGTATGCCCGCGGCTACGACATTGAAGTGATCGAGCGCCACCACAACCAGAAGAAGGATGCCCCGAGCGGTACCGCACTGATGCTCGGACAGGCCGCCGCCGATGGCGCGGGACTGGATTTGAAATCGTCGCAGGTAGATGGCCGTACCGGTATGCCGGGCGCACGCAAAAAAGAGGAAATCGGATTTCACGCGGTGCGCGGCGGCGACATTGTGGGCGACCACACCGTCCTGCTGGCCGGAACGGGCGAAATGCTCGAACTCTCGCACCGCGCCACCAGCCGCGAAACCTTTGCGATAGGCGCGCTCAACGCCGCCGCGTGGGTGGTTCAGCAGAAGCCCGGCCTGTACAGCATGAAAAACGTTCTTGGGCTTTAGTTCCGAAAGGAGTCGATCATGAATCAAAAGGAAATTCGCTGGCGTCAACGCTTCGAAAACTTTGAGAAATCGTTCCTCTTGCTGGAGCAAAGCCTCGGCATCGAAAAGCCTTCTGTTATTGAGCGGGCCGGCATCATTCA
Source organism: Kiritimatiellales bacterium (assembly GCA_050253185.1). GTDB lineage: Bacteria > Verrucomicrobiota > Kiritimatiellia > Kiritimatiellales > Tichowtungiaceae > Tichowtungia. The sequence continues at coordinate 4,898 of JBFWJN010000059.1, forward strand.
GTTTTTTGAGATCACCTTCGAACTCTCCTGGAAGCTGTTGAAGGACTATCTCGAAAGCCAGGATGTCAATCCGCAGTTTCCCCGCGATGTAATCAAAGAGGCTTTTCATTATGAGATTATTGCGAATGGCGATACATGGATGACCATGCTCGGCGACCGCAATCTGACGGTGCACACCTACAACGAAACCAAAGCGGCGGAAATCGAAGCCAAAATCCGGAATGTCTTTTTCCCGGCCATCAAGCAGCTTTACCGCTCCATGAAAGAAAAGGCGGCATGAACCGTTTCGGCATCTCAGAGACTCAGCTTAATCTGATCAAAGAGGCGGTCAGCCGGTTCGATGAAATCGAGTCCGCCGTTATCTTCGGTTCCCGCGCCATGGGAAACTACAAGCCGGGCTCTGATGTGGACATCGCCATCAAGGGAAGAAAAATCACCGCCCGCACGGTCAGCGCGCTAAGCTCTCTGCTCAACGAAGAGCTTCCACTGCCCCATTTTTTCGATGTAGTGCACTACAACACGCTGGATAACAAAGCTCTGATCCGGCATATCGATGAACACGGGAATACACTGTAAACCATGCACTTCGGTGGCATTGACTACGCCATTTTGCTGATCTATCTCGCCGCGATGGTGTGGATCGGCTTTCTGTTTGCGGGCAAACAGAAGACCGCTGATGATTTTTTTCTGGCCGGTCGAAAAATGCCGTGGCTGGCGGTGGCGATGAGCATGTATGCCTCGCTGACCAGCGCGGTAACCTACATGGGACTGCCCGGCCTGGCTTACCGCAGCAATGTCACGCTGCTGGCAGTCGCAGTCGTCAGTCCCCTGCTTGCACCGATTCTGATTTTTCTGTTCTATCCGACCTATCGGAAGCTGGGCATTACCACGTCGTATGAATATATCGGCATACGCTTCGGACCGGCGGCGCGGCATACGGCAGCAATGCTTTTTTTGTTTGCGCGGCTTGGCTGGATGGCGACCGTAATTTACGCTCCGGCGCTGGCGCTTTCGATCGCGACCGGCCTGCCGCTGGTATTCAGCATTCTGACGATGGGCCTGCTCGCCACGCTTTACACGGTGATGGGAGGACTGGCAGCGGTTCTCTGGACGGATGTGGTGCAGTTCGTGACGCTGATCGGCGGCGCAGTGCTGGTTGCGGTTTTCCTGACTCATGCGGCGCCGGACGGCGTGTCCGGCATTATCGCTTTCGCGAAAGAGCACGATCATCTTCAGCTGGACGGATCGCTGAGCCTGTGGCGCATGACGCTGACGGGTGTGGCGATTTCGTTCTTTTTCCAGATGATGCAGGATTACGGAACGGATCAGGTGACGGTGCAGAGGCTGCTTTCGACGAAGACCAAAGGCGGCATGGCGAAAGCGATCCTGTTCAACTCGGGCGTCGATTTCTGCATCATCACGCTGCTGCTGTTCATCGGGCTCGGACTGTTTGCCTATTATCAGGGAAATGCCGACGCCCTGCCCGACGGCATCGACGGGGACCGGATTTTCCCGTACTTCATTGCGCACGTGCTGCCGAACGGTGTTTCCGGCCTGTTGATTGCAGCAATTTTTGCGGCGGCCATGTCGAGCATGGACTCGGGCATCAACTCGATGGCAACGGTGGTGGTGAATGATTTTATTTTTCCAATGTTTGGAAAACGCGAAGATGCTCGGGCGGTTCGCCTCGCGCGCATCGTTACCGCCCTGCTCGGCGTGCTGGCAACGGGACTGTCGATTTACCTGTTTTTCTTTACCGGGGCGAAGGGGATCATCGAAACCTTTGCGATGTTCATGGGCCTGTTCAGTGCGCCGGTGCTGGCGCTGTTTGTGCTCGGCCTGCTGACAAAACGGGGATCGTTTGGCGCATGGATTCCGGCGGCGCTGCTGAGCATCGGGTTCACGACCTGGCTGCAAACCACAGAAGTTTCGTGGATCTGGTATTTTCCGACCGGATTTGCGGTGACGTTTGTTATCGCATGGCTGCTGTCACTGCTGATCACACGTTCCCGAATACGGGAAGCGTGTCCGACGAAACCACCTCAAAACCTGTAGGACAGGCTTCTGTGTATTCAGAGAGCCTGTGCGAATATTTTCACACGCTCTGTTCTGCAAAAGCGTGTTCCACACAATCAGTATCGGACAGAAACAATCTCGCCAGAATACGGCCAATTGTCAGCGAACTGAACCAAACCGGCACGCACAGGGTTTTGATATACGTAGTTCCACTTTTCAGAATAGCTGTCGGCATTACGAATCAGAAGGTCAAAAAATCCCGGCTGCCAATGAGGTAGATCGTACCCATTTTCTCTGAGAGCAGCAGACAATGTTTTCTTCAGAAATCCGATCGTCATTCCCATCTTCATATCCAAACTGAGTCGCATAAAATAATGGATATGATCGGGCATAATCACGTATCTGCCGATGGCAATTCCCTTGGCGGACTGCTTTGCCCCGAATGCAGCAAATCGTTTATGAACAGCGTCATTCGCCAAAATCGGTTTGCGATCAAACGTTCCGAACGTGATGAAAAACAGAGGTGCGCTGTATTTTTGGAACGGAACAATCCGAGGAGGATGTTTGGGCGTGCGGGTCATAGATGGAAAATTAACACACGCTCCCGGATACGGGAAGCGTGTCCTACAAAATAAGACTTGCAGGACAGGCTTCTCTGTATTCAGGAAGCTTGTGCGGGACTTTTCATACGCTCTGCTACGCAGAAGCGTATCCTACAAAACAACAAAACCTGTAGGACAGGCTTCGCGAAGCGAGCCTGTGTTCGAGGCGAAATCAAGCGCTCGAACCGGTCAAGTAGCCGTTGAGATCGAGCGTGACGAAACGGTAGCCGAGGGCTTTGAACGCTACGAGAATCTCCTGCCGTTCCGCGATGATCCGATTGAAATCTACCGGTTCCACTTCGATGCGGCAGAGGTCGCCGTGGTGACGGACACGATACTGCCTGTAGCCACGGTCGCGCAGAATGGATTCCGCTTTTTCAACACGAAGCATGGCGCCCAGATCGATTCGTGTACCGGTCGGAAAGCGCGAGCCGAGACAGGCGAAGGAGGCCTTGTCGGCCGTCGGTAATCCACGCTTTCGGCTGAGTTCGCGAATTTCCTCTTTGCAGAGTCCGGCGTTCTGCAGCGGAGCAACGACCCGATGGTTGGCGGCCGCTTTTTCTCCGGGACGAATATCGTCTTTGTCATCTTCAATGGCGCCATAGGCCAATGTTTTTATGCCAAGCGTTTCAACTTCTTTCTCCATGCGGCTGAAGAGTTCATTTTTGCAGTAGAAGCAGCGGTCGCCGCGGTTCTGCAGATAGGCTTCGTTGCTGTGTTCCTCCGTTTTGATAACGCGAAGATTCCAGCCGCGGCCTGTCGCCAGTTCAATCGCCTCCTGCAGTTCACGACGGGGAATCGACGGAGAGTCGGCAATAATCATCAGGGCCTTTTCCCCGAGCACTTCATGTGCAGCGTCGGCAAGATACGAAGAGTCCACGCCACCGGAATAGGCAACGGCCAGGGAGCCGTAGCACCGGAGCTCGGACAGTAATGCGGTTTCTTTGGTTTCAGAAGAATTCATGGTAGTCATTCAGTGATTACTTATGGAGGTGGAAACTCTGCGGCAGCAGAGCGGCCAAGCAGACCACTTCGTAGTGATCCAGCGCATCGGCTTTTGCAGTATAAACGGAAAATTCATCCCGACAGAATTCTGCCAGAACCTGGCGACAGGCGCCGCACGGATACGGCATGCTGTCGCCCGCGGCGACAATGGCCATCGCCACAAAATCGCGGCGTCCGGCGGCAACCGCAGAAAAGACCGCCGTCCGTTCGGCGCAGTTGGTGAGGCCATAGGAAGCGTTCTCGACGTTGCACCCGGAAAACACTTCCCCGTCCGCACATAACAGGGCCGCCCCAACTTTGTAGTTCGAGTACGGCGCATAAGCCTTTTGGGCGGCCTTCCGGGCCGCTTCCAGAAGTTCCGGCGTTTTCATCTGATTTCTCCGAGTTCCTTTTCAACGGCCGTTCGGTAAATGGCTGAAAGTTCGTCCGCGGTGCGAACACAGATGTCGAGATCGCGAAGACGACCGTTTTCAAGGCTGTACACCCAGCCGTGCACCGTGAGTTCCTGTCCGCGATTCCACGCATCCCGGACAATCGTGCTGCCGCAGACGTTGGCAACCTGCTCGATGACATTCAGTTCACAGAGCTTGTTGCGGCGATCCTTGAACTCTTCAATGCGGCTGAGAGCGTCTTCATATTTTTTGCAAACATCGCGCACATGACCAAGCCAGTTGTCGACCAGCCCCTGAGGCCGGTTCGTCATGGCCCCTTCAACCCCGCCGCAGCCGTAGTGCCCGCAGACGATGATATGTTTCACTTGAAGGAAGTCTACCGCGTACTGGATGACTGACAGGCAGTTCATGTCGGTGTGCACCACAACGTTGGCAATATTGCGATGCACAAACACTTCGCCGGGCGGAAGATTGATAATCTGATTGGCCGGCACCCGGCTGTCCGAACAGCCGATCCAAAGGTATTCCGGCGACTGCTGGCTGGACAGTTCCTTGAAAAACTCCGGATCCTCCGCGTTAATCTTTTCCGCCCACGCACGGTTGTTTTCAAATAAACGGCCTAAAACCCTCATGAAACCTCTTTCACAAAATATTCGATGGCCGACCGCATGCGCGGCATGGCCTCATCCGCCGTGCGGATCACATCCTCGCCGCTCAGCTTTTCATCACCAAGGCCGGATGCCCAGTTGCAGATGCAGGAAAGCCCGGCTATTCGCAGTCCCAGCGCGTTTGCAAAGATTGCTTCCGGCACGGTGGACATGCCGACTGCATCGGCACCCATCGCACGGAACGCACGCACCTCAGCGGGAGTTTCGAACGACGGCCCGCCGGTCGCCAGATAGACGCCGGACACATCGGCGCCACCTTCTATCAGCACTTCACGCAGCCCTGAATCATACACCTCGCTCTGGTCGGGAAAACGGTCACCAAATGCCGAGTTGTGCGGGCCAGTGAGCGGGCTGCCGCCCAGCATGTTGATATGATCCTCCAGCGCCATCAGCATACCGGGCCGGAGGTCTTCGCGAATGCCGCCGGACGCATTGGTCAGCAGTACCGCCTGCGCGCCAAACTGTTTAAGAATCCAGACCGGCAGAACAACCGGCATCCAGCCTTCCCCTTCATACAGGTGACGGCGGCCCTGAAAAATAAAAACCTCAATGCCATTGAGTTCGGCAGAGATCAGTTGGCCGGCATGGCCTGGCGCACCGGTTTTTCCAAGGTTTGGAATTTTTTCGTACGGAACTGTCGCACGGACCGAAAAGCCCTCAATTGCCCCGCCCCAGCCGGAACCGAGGATAATTCCAATCCGCGGTTTTGCCTGCGGACAGAGTGATTTCAGAGCGGAAACCGCTTCATCCATTGTGATCTGATTGATTGCCTGCATGGGCTTGATACTAAACAGCTTCGGAGATAGCATCAAGCCCATGAACCAGGCATTTATGACAGAAGCAATCCGGCTTTCCCTCGAAAAGATGGAAGCGGGCGAAGGCGGACCGTTCGGCGCGGTGATTGAGAAGGATGGAAAAATTGTCGGCCGCGGATGGAATCGTGTTACGTCATCGAACGATCCAACTGCACATGCGGAAGTGATGGCGATTCGCGATGCCTGCCGAAATCTCGGCACATTTAATCTATCCGGCTGCGAAATCTATGCCAGCTGCGAACCCTGCCCGATGTGCCTTTCCGCGATTTACTGGGCCCGGCTCGACAAACTCTATTTTGCCGCCACGCGCGCCGATGCGGCTGACGCCGGCTTCGACGATGAATTGCTCTATCAGGAAGTTTCCAAACCTTGGAAAAACCGCACCCTGCCTATGGAACAGGTTCTTTCTGAGGAAGCCCGCGCAGCCTTTGCGCAGTGGAAATCAAAAGCTGATCGAATCGCATACTGAAGAACCGGCACCGCCGCATCAACTCTTCGGGTTTCCCGCAACAAAACCCGCCGATATGAACCATCCAAGGGGGTTCGAATCATGCCCAAACATTAAAAATTCAAAAAACATACATCTGGTATACTAATGGGTTGATTATTTTCGCTGAATTTGGATAATTGAGAAAAATAAGAACAGGTCCGTCCCATTCCACAGAAGGAACGAGCAGATTTGCGACGATGAAACAACAAGGACCCAAGTAGGTAAAAGGACTCATGAAAGCGTATTTAAAACATTTTAAATCTGGCGTGATTGTTCCGATGGTCACGCCACTGAACCCTGATGAATCCCCGGACCTTCCAGCAATCGGAAAGCTGGTTGACTTCCTGGTTGATCGGGATGTGCACGGAATCTTCACTCTGGGAACAACCGGCGAGGTTTCGCGACTGTCGCCGGATGACTGTCTGCGAACCATCGAGAGCACAGTTGAGGCTGTAAACGGCCGATTGCCGGTTTACGCAGGGATCAGCGCCGCAACCGGCACGCAGCAGACGCTGAAAAACCTGAAACGGGCGGAAGCGGCCGGTGTGGACTTCACCGTCGCCACTCTCCCCTATTATTTTCCCGTGGAAGATCTCGAAGAGCAGGTGGAGTTTTTTCTGAAGGTTGCAGACACCGCAACCCGCGGAATATTGCTTTACAATATTCCATGGACGGTCGTCGCGCCTATTCAGGTCGAAACCATTAAACGGCTGGTCGAGCATCCGAATATCATCGGAATCAAGGACAGCAGCGGAGATCGCGATTATCTGGAACAAATGATCGCCCTGAGAAATCCGGAAAGTTTCCGCATTCTGTGCGGCCACGAAGGACTGTTTTCAGATACCGATCTGTTGAGCCAGACTGACGGGATAATTTCCTCAACAGCCAACATTCTGCCGTCAACAGTTTCCAACCTTTGGAAAAACATCATCGGCGGACGTGATACGCAAATTGATCTGGAACGAATTGGCAAAGTAAACAGTCTGAACCGCTGCGCACCGTACAGCAGTACGGTGGGGCTGGCCCTGCGCAAACTGGTGCTCAGTCACTTCGGTCTGATCCAGCCGGTTGTCAGCCAGCCGCATACCCGTTTTTCGCCAGAAGACCTGAAACAGATCCATGCTTTGGCTGAGAAAATCGCCGACTGGGAAAACGTCACCCCCATGATCCCGGCCGCCGCCTGTTAAACCCTTCAACGAAAGACAGCATGATTAAGCGACACCCCGAAAACCCGTTAATCAGTCCGTGTGATGTCAACCCGTCGCACCCGGACTTTGAAGTCGTCTGCACCTTTAACGCCGGCGTAGCCCGCTATCAGGACGAAGTGATCCTGCTGGTTCGCGTTGCTGAAATTCCGAAGAATGACAATCCGGAGGTTGTGCTGGTCCCGATTTTTTCGTCCGCGGAAGGCAAGCTGATTATCCGTGAATTCGACCGAACCGACACTTCAATTGATTTTTCTGACTCGCGGTTTGTCCGGACTCCGGAACGCCAGTTTCTGACCTCTATTTCGCATCTTCGACTCGCGCGCAGCAAAGACGGGATTCACTTTTCGATCAGCGATACCCCGGCGCTGTTCCCCGGGAATGTATATGAAGAATACGGTATCGAAGACGCGCGCATCACACAAATCGATGACACCTATTACATCAACTACTGCGGAACCGCCGACGTGGGAATCACAACCCTGCTGGCATCGACAAAAGATTTTGAGACCTACACCCGGCACGGGGTCATGTTCTGCCCGGACAATAAGGATGTGGAGATTTTCCCCGGAAAAATCAACGGCAAGTACTACGCCCTGCACCGTCCCACTTCGGCGGAATACAAACACCGCAGCGTGTGGATGGCGGAAAGTCCGGATCTGATCTGCTGGGGAAATCACCGTCTGTTCATGACGCCGCGCGAAGGGTTCTGGGACAACGGCCGGGTCGGCGGCAGTGCGGTTCCATTTAAAATCGATGAAGGCTGGCTGGAAATCTACCACGGAGCCGACAAAAACAACCGCTACTGCCTCGGCGCCCTGCTGCTGGACGCGAATGAACCGTGGAAAATTCTCAAACGCAGCGAGAAGCCGATCCTTCAGCCGGAAGCCGATTATGAAGTGAACGGATTCTTCGGCAATGTGGTTTTCAACAACGGCGTGCTTTTTGAAGACGGCATGATCAAAATCTATTACGGCGCGGCGGATACGCACGTTGCCTATGCGGAGATTTCACTGGAAGACGTGCTAAAAGGACTGCGCTGATATGCTGAAAGGAATTTCTCCACTGATCAGTCCGGATCTGCTCAAGATCCTGGCGGAAATGGGACACGGCGATGAACTCGTTCTGGCCGATGCAAAGTTTCCCGGGCATTCCTGTTCCAAACAGGTTGTCCGTGCCGACGGCATTCGCATTACCCAGCTGCTGGAAGCGATTATGCCGCTGTTCGACCTGGATACGTATGCACACCCGCTGTACATGATGGCTCCGGCCAACAATGCCTCTTTGGATCCGGCTATTGAACAAGACTATCTGGCTGTTATTCGACAGTTCTCCCCGAAAGCTCCGGCCCCGGAACGGATTGAGCGCTTTGCATTTTATGAACGCGCAGCCAAGGCTTATGCCTGCGTGATGAGTGGTGATTTCCGCAGCTACGGAAATCTTATCCTGAAAAAAGGATAAGCTGTATCATCCTGGTGCAGTTGGAAAATCCGGCGGAATCCCGCCGGATTTTTTTATTCAGTACGTACCCGATAGAACCCGTTTGTTTCTGCTGTCGGAAGCATGAAACTCTTTTCGGCTCCATCACCGGTGATATTAAACAGAATCGTTTCCCACGAAGGTGCGGTCAGCGAATCCGTTGTTTCAAGCCGGTATCGTAAGCCTTTCAGTGCCCTGAAACGCAAGGCTATTTCATCGCCCGAAAGTGCATTGTTCAACTTGAACACAGAGTCCGCATCAACCGGCGAAGTGCCGGCCAGATATTCATCGCGGTTGACAACCCCGTCACCGTCCGGATCCGCATCGGCGGCGGAGTCGCTGTTGGTGGTGGACCCCGAACCTCCGAAATATGAGGAACGCCACGTGTCCGGAACGCCGTCCCCGACGGTGTCAATCGTGCGATAAACAGCGGTAACTGCGACATCATGAGCAGGCATGCGCAATGTGATCGAAGACGCCTGCACGTTTTCAACGGTCTGTGTATCTCCGATCCAGTGATCGAATACCTGGCCGTCAGCCGGTGCGGCGGCCTGAATATTCAAGATCGAATTGGACTGAGAAGTACCACTTCCGTACCCATTATTTACAGTCAGCGTGTACGCCGTTTCGTCTGTGCTCCGGTACGTTGCCAGCAGATACAGTGCGTTGGACGGCATGGTGACTGTGGTTGCTGCCGAATTGAGATCCGCCAGTTCCGCGGCCGCGCCAATCCAGCGGTCGAATACTTCGCCGGAAGGGGCTGTTGACGCTGTAATAGAGGCCTCGGTTCCGGACAATACATTCGCCGCCGTTCCACTTCCGGATTTCACATCAAGCCGATACGATCTATCGGTCCGGAAAGGACTCGCCGGAAGGCCGGCGGCATTATACAGCTTGTTCGATCCTGCCGGAGCGTTGGCATAGCAGTAACGCACATAGACCGGTGCATTCACTGTCGAGTTGGAAACCACAATGCTGTCACGATCTATTGAAGCCGTCGCATCCACAAAAACCCGGTCGGAACCGGCAATCTCGAAGTTCTGCAGGGGTTCCGTAACGCTTATAAGGGAATTGGTGCTGTTTTTCTGCCCAACCAGCAGTCCGTTATCTGCATAATCAAACAGAATCCGGATCTGTGAACCTTCCACGACGGCTTGATGAACCAGCGGCCCGGAGAACGGCAGGTCGTACCCCAGATCCCGGGTCAACATCCACTGCGCCAGTCGGTGTCCGACATCCTGTTTGTCGTGAGGATGAATATTATCATCCTCTCCGATATCGACCGCAACGGCTATGCCCGTGTTTGTTTCTGACAGCGCATGAAGCTGAGCTTCCTGCAGGCCCCGCCAACTGTTATCTGTTGAAAAGTTTGCCAACTGGACATAATAGAAGGGAAAGTCCCCCTGCCCCCATTTGCTCCGCCATCCACGAATCAACGCCTGCATTTTCAACCGGTAAAGATCCCCTTCATCCTCAACCGTATTGGCTTCCCCCTGATACCAGATTACGCCGCGGATTCCGTACGGGATCAGCGGATGGATCATGGCATTGTACAGATCATACAGGTTTAATATCCCGCCCTGCTCCTGGTTCTGACACAGGCCGGAAAGTTCCGGTATGGCGGCAACCCCTTCTGGACAGAGAAACCGTTCGATTTTCTGACCGCCGTATGCCGACACAATCAATCCGACGGGCATTCCGGTTTTCAGGTAGATGTTTTTGGCAAAAAAGTATGCCGTGGATGAAAAGCCTCCAACTGACGACGTTGAACAGGGGACCCATCCGCCCGTCCACCGGATGACCGGCTCCTCCAAGGCATTCGTTGAACTCGCGCGCAGCATGGCAACCTGTCGAAGCAGGGAGTAGTCCGCGGCTTCGGTTTTTTCTTCGGCAAGACCAGGTGGATCGATGGAGTTCATATCCCGCTCCATGTTGGACTGGCCGGATGCCAGAAAAACTTCTCCGTACACCACATTTGTGATGTATATGGAATCCTGGGCCTCGGCTGAAATTGTCAATGTATGAGGGATCCCGCCGTCATAAGCATGAGAGAGAAGCTTGGCCTGCCATTTTCCCCGCCCATCGGCAGTTGCCGTTCCGACGACGGTGTCATCCAAACTCACCATGACCGATGCAGCAGGTGTCACACTGCCCCAAATCGGCACATTCATATCGCGCTGCAGAACCATATGGTGTTGAAACAGCGGATGAACGCTCAACGGTATCGAGGCCGGAACCGCAATATCGTCCCATAAAGAAGCCGTACGAATATTATCCATCGCCACATAGTCGCCTGCA
>JBFWJN010000060.1:0-15602 GCA_050253185.1 Kiritimatiellales bacterium
CTTTTGATTGTTACAATGCCACCCTGCGCAACTGCATCGTTCGCAATATGGAGTGCTACTACAATTCAAGCATCTACGACTGCACCGTGGACTACAGCCTTTTCTCCTCCATGTTAATCACCTACCCGGTTTCCTTCGGCAGCATCCGCTCGTCCCGCAGTCTCTATCGAAACTGTGCGTTTGTGGATGTCGTTTCGCCGGGAGAATCTGAAAACCGGACAGGCATTATCGCGCAGGAGGGACAGGTCACGTTCAGCAACTGCACGTTCAACATGGATTTTCCTGTTGCCGGGGACGATGGAGGTTCGGTTTCCTGTGTCAACTGCTATTCCAACGATGCGGAAGGGATGATCGATGCCGGGGTTGTCATTAATCCCTTTGATCTGGATATTCGGGGTGCGCCTCGTTTCCTCGACGGAGACGGCGTCCAATTCGTCGATCCTGCCACAGCTCCCGACATCGGGCCGTATGAAGTTGCCAATAGCAATCTGGACTCGGACATGGATGGCTTACCCGACGACCTTGAAGTTGAGATGGGCCTGAATCCGCTCGTAGATGAGTTGAAACAGCAGGAAGCCTGGGTGACCAACGGAATTTCCCGAGGAGAGGCCGACGTTGCGTCGAACCCGCAATCCTACGGACTGTATACCACAAACGCCATTGCGGATCTGGCAATGGGCCTCATGACGCTTCAGCCCAGTAACAAAACCAGCCGCCTCAGTATTCAGCTCCAGCAGCAGGTCGGCGGCAGCTGGACCAACGCCGGCGACACCGTTAACTGGGATGTCGACGCCACAAACAGCAGAGCGTTTTATCGTATCCTCACCGGCAACTGATCAGATAGAACTCATTTCTTTGTTCCTCAATTGGAGCTGTTCGGTTTAAAGCCGGTTTCGTAGATGAGCGCGGTGCGGGTGCGTACACCGAGGGCGGCGAAAATATACTCCAGATGTTTTTCGACGGTTCGTCGGGAAATCTTCAGGTCGGCGGCGATTTCCAGGTTGGTTCTTCCGGCGGCCACGAGTTCGACAATTTCGCGCCGGCGCGGGGTGAGGGACTGAAGGGCGTTTTTAATGGCAAGGGCTGCGCGGGCCTGTTCATCTGATTCAATCCGCGACGCCTGTAGATCCTGAAGCTGTTTTTCGAGAGTGCGGGTCCGTTGCCAGTTTTTCCAGGCAATGTGAATCTGGGGCTGGATGAGTGAGAGTTTGAGCAGTTCGTGTTCGGTGTAGGCGGTTTCGCGGGAATAGCTGGCGGCGATCAGTTCATGCCGGTCTCCGACGGCCAGCCACACCTGATCATTGATATCTACTGGACGGTAGACTTCATTATACAATTCCGTTTTGTGATAGCGGGCCGGGTCGAGTTCGGTCAGCAGCGAGCCGCGGCGCTGATTGGCTTCGGCATACCGCTGTAGGCCGGGATGCTGGTGCATAAAGCGCTGGAACATCGTGAACGTGATATCCGGCAGGCTTTGGTTCAGCGGTTCGAGCATCGTCAGTGGTTTTAATGAGAAATGATCGATCGTGAAATGAACGCTGGGCAGAGCGTCTTTCAGCACAACATACAAATGGTTGGTGAACGGTTCATTGGACAAGGTCCTGTGCACCCGTTCACAGATTTTTGCAATCTGTCTGTACTCCTGCGTACTGATGTTTCTCAAACTCATGGCAAATATCAGGGCTTCCCGTACGTGTTTTGCGTATTGATGCACAGTCTACCGCTGTTGACAATGGAGAATACTGTTTCCAGGGTTTGGAGACTTGTTTGTGCCATCGAGATATGCTATTGGACAAGATATGTCCAAAAAATCATTTACATCTGGGCCGCCGATCGGCCCTAATTTACGATCTCTGCGCAAAGAAGCTGAGCTGACTCTTCAGGAAGCTGCGAAGGCTATGAAGCTGGATGTATCGCTTCTGAGCAAACTGGAACGCAATATTCGTATTCCAACAGTGGAACAGTGCCAGATACTAGCCGATTTTTACGATATTTCCCCAGATATGCTCGTTAGAGAACGGGTTTTATCAAAAGTGTATTCAGATATGAATGAGGAGTCGGAATTCAATCAATTCACAGATCAGGTTCGAGAGCCGAGCGTTTCGTATTTGGACAATAAAACCATCGGATTAATGGGTTTGCTGGACTTTCGCCGCCTGGATGTTTCACGACAGATCAGTGCGGATCGAAAAGCGAAGCTCGGCCAGTTTTTTACTCCGTCAGATATTGCCGAGTTTATGGCTGAGATGTTCAATGATTCTTCTGTCGAGAATATCCGGATTCTCGATGCCGGTGCTGGGATCGGTATTCTGACAGCAGCACTGGTTACCAGATTGCTTGACCAAAAATCTCCTCCAAAAACGATTGAAGTAACGGCATTTGAAATTGATCTGGTTGTGCGAAGCTATTTGGAAGTGACACTGAACATCTGCAGATCTCAGTGCCGGAAACGCGGTGTGACTTTTTCTGCGGAGATTATTTCAGAAGATTTTATCCTTTATACTCGTCATCAGTTTGAAAACACATTATTTGCAGCGGCTCCAAAGTTATACACACACGCAATCCTGAATCCACCGTACAAAAAAATAAGCAGTAGTTCTGAGCAACGAAGCGCTTTGAGTTCACTTGGAATAGAGACAGGCAATTTATATTCCGCTTTTACAGCATTGGCGGTGAAGTGGCTGAATAACGACGGTGAACTGGTTGCTATTACTCCGCGCAGTTTCTGTAACGGCATCTATTTTAAACCATTTCGGAGGTTCATTTTTGAGCAGACTGCCCTTCGGAAAATTCATGTGTTTGAACATCGGGATCAGGCTTTTTCCGATGATGATGTCTTGCAGGAGAATATAATCTTTCACCTACAAAAAGGAGCTGTTGCCGACAGGGTTTCTATATCCTCAAGCAGTGGTCAGGGTTGGGGTATGTTGACGCGGCATGAAGTGAATATTGCGCAGGTGGTGAACATCAAAAGTCTGGAGCAAGTCATACATATTGCGCTTTCTGATTTTGATCAGACCGTTATCGATCAGATGAAGGCATTCCCATGCAGTCTTAAGGATATAGGAGTCGAAGTTTCTACTGGTCGGGTTGTGGATTTTCGCTCAAAGGAGTTTCTTCTTCAGGAACCTGAGGTGAAAGCAAGGCCACTTATTTATCCCGGTCATATGAAAAATGGATTTATAAAACATCCGCAAAAAGAATTTCGGAAAAATCAGTTCATTGCGGAGTGTGCGAAGACAAAGTCACTTTTTTTTCCGCCGGGAAATTATGTCGTAACAAAGCGTTTTTCCTCTAAAGAGGAGCCTCGTCGGGTGGTTGCGGCAGTTTGCTGTGCCGAAACGGCAATTGGTTTCGAAAATCATTTGAATGTATACCACATTGAGGGACGTGGTCTTCCTTTGGAGGTGGCTCAAGGGTTGGCGTTATTTTTGAATTCTTCGCAGGTGGATATGTATTTCCGGCTTTTTAGTGGACACACTCAGGTGAATGCCGGAGATTTGCAGCGGTTAAATTATCCACAGCTTGATACCTTGCAGAAATGGGGAAGAATATACGGAAAAGTTATAGATGATGCAGAAATGGTGGATGAACTTGTTGAAGCGGAGATAAACAGAATGATTCCTAAAAAACGACCCAGCAAAAGGAAGATAAAACAAAAAATCAAAGAAGCGCTGGATATCCTCTGTCAACTGGGACTTCCAAAGGAACAACAGAATGATCGGTCCGCCCTAACACTGTTGGCTTTAGCGGAACTTGCGCCGGAAGATGAATGGGCCATGTTGAAAACTCCGCAAATGGGAATTACTCCGATAATGGATTTCTGCAAAGAGTATTATGGCGTGAACTATGCGCCTAACACTCGTGAAACATTTCGACGTCAAACTATGCATCAATTTGTTCAAGCTGGATTTGTTCAGGAAAACCCGGATGATCCAACGCGACCGACAAACAGCCCCAAATGGTGCTATCAGTTAGAAGAAACTGCTGCTGACCTGCTTCGGCAATATATATCGGCCACATGGGACGCAGAATTGGATGAATACTTGAAAAAAGTACCTGCTCTGAAAGAGAGGTATGCATCTCGGCGAGATATGGAACTGATTCCAGCCCAATTCAGTGACGGGCGGGAAATCCAGCTTTCTTCCGGCAAACATAACAAATTGGTTAAATCGATTATCGAGCAGTTCTGCCCGCGGTTTACCCCTGGTGCAGAGGTCTTGTACGTTGGCGATACCAAAGAAAAGTTTGCCTTTTGTGATGAAAAACGAATGGAAGCGATAGGGTGCAAGGTTGATGAACACGGGAAGATGCCTGATGTCATTGTTTTCTATCCCGAAAAGAAATGGCTTATTCTTATAGAATCTGTCACCAGTCATGGCCCGGTTGATGCCAAACGACACACCGAACTTGCTGAACTTTTTGCCTCGGCAAAACCGGGGCTTGTTTATGTAACGGCATTTCCGGATCGCAGTCTCATGGCTCGTTATGTGGCCTCAATTTCATGGGAAACAGAAGTTTGGGTTGCCGATGCCCCGGATCATCTAATTCATTTCAATGGGGAACGGTTCCTTGGGCCTTATGCATAAAATGTATGGTTTTGTCGTTATCTCCGCCGTTTTTACATTTCGGTGCTTTGAACTCCCAGCAGTCCACAGAATGGTTTGGCAGTCCCCAGCCTGATAGACCACTTCTTTTCGGTCTCCTCTTTCATTCGATTTGCGATCTCTTCAAAATCTTCGCGAGTACGTTCCATTAATAATGGTTTTATACGCTTTTCGACCTGTCCGATATGTGCTGGGGGCATTTCTGGGAAATCGTAAGAAACTCTTCGTGATCCGCTTTCTGGTTTTGGATGTACCAATCTATCACGAAGCGTTTCTACCTCTCGAACAGTGTTTATGGGACGTTCATTGGATTGCCAGTCCTGAATTTCCAGAAGTTCAGTGATGTAACGGCATTTGCCTGTTGTTCCACGATATTGTTTGCTGGTAAAAAATTTTCTTTCATTCGACCAAATATCGGGAACGCAAATAGAGAGAAGCCAGTTACAGAAACCTTCAAAGGCGAACATCATAAGCAAGATAGCGCTAAGGCGATAGTGCTGTTCTTTATAAGCAGGAGCCTTTGGAATAATTTCCCATTGAGCTTTGGCCGCCGCCCAGAGTCGTCGGTGTTCAAAATGCTCGTAGGTTTGTTGTTTGGCTGTTTTCATAAAAATCGAGGAATTGTTAGCAGGATGTCGGGCGAATGGCAAAGAGTTTTCAATGGCCGAAAAATATTTTTTAAGGCCCTAGAAGCCATTTGTTTTTTACGGGTTCTATTGGTAAAAAATTTTCCAATGTCTGAAAGAATCCGCTAACCTCCGGCCTTCGCTTTTAATCAGAAAGGAATTCGTTCATGAGCAAAAGCTATAATATTGCAGTGATCGGCGGGGACGGAACCGGCCCCGAAGTGGCCCGCGAGGGCGTCAAGGTGCTCAAAACCGCGGCGGACAAGTTCGGCTTCAAGGTCGATTTCACCGACTACGACTACGGCGGCGCCCGTTACCTGCGCACAAACGAAGTGCTGCCCGAAAGCGCGGCAGATGATCTTCGCAAACACGACGCCATCTTCCTCGGCGCCATCGGCCATCCCGATGTGAAACCGGGCATTCTCGAAAAAGGAATTCTGCTCAAACTGCGCTTTGAACTCGACCAGTACATCAACCTGCGTCCTGTTAAACTCTTCCCCGGTGTCGAAACGCCGATCAAAGACAAAGGTCCGAAAGAGATCGACTACGTCATCGTCCGCGAAAACACCGGCGGTATCTATACCGGCATCGGCGGAACGTCGATGAAAGGCACGCCGCACGAAGTCGCGGTCCAATCCATGGTCTACAACCGGCATCAGGTGGAACGCTGCCTGCGCTACGCATTCGACTACGCGCAGAAGTTCGGCAAGAAATCCCGCGGGCTGTCCGACGTCAACACGCTGGGCCTCGTCGGCAAGACCAACGTGCTCACCTACGTCTTCGACCTGTGGGAACGCGCCTTCCACGAAGTCGGAAAAGCCGACTATCCGGAAATCAAGCGCGACTATTACCACGTCGACGCCACCTGCATGTGGATGGTCAAGAACCCGGAATGGTTCGATGTCCTCGTCACCGGCAACATTTTCGGCGACATCATCACCGACCTCGGCGCCATGACGCAGGGCGGCATGGGCATCGCAGCGGGCGGAAACATCAACCCCGAAGGCGTCAGCATGTTCGAGCCGATCGGCGGCTCCGCTCCGAAATACACCGGCCAGAACGTCATCAATCCGCTCGCCGCCATCTGCGCCGGGGCGATGATGCTCAAGGAGCTCGGCGAAGCCGATGCCGGCAACGCCATCGAAGCGGCCGTGGCAGAAGTAACCGCCAACAAACTGAAAAGCCTCGCCGCCGGACGGATGGGCTATTCGACGACTGAAGTCGGCGATCTCGTCGCCGGACTGGTTGCGTAAACCGGAGCTGAATTATGAAAAAGATCAAATGGATGCTGTGCGCTGCTGCGGTGCTGTCTGCAGGATTTGCCGGGATGGCTGTCGAATCGACGACAAATACAGTGGATCTGACGGCACTCGCTGCTCAGGCGGCGGGCATGGATAAGACGGCGCTTACATCGACGATTGCCAAATACAAAACCATGATCGCTGACAAAATGAGCGAGATTGATGCAGTCAAAACGCAGCTCAAAGGTCTGTCGTGGAAAGAGATGGTGAGTGAAAAAGCGAAGAGCCTGAAAAGTCAGCTGGCCGAGAAAACCTCGGCGCTGACGCTGCTCAAAGACACGCTGGCCGTGTACACCAATGCGCTGAGTACGGTGGAATAGGTTTCCAATGATTGGAATCCGCGAACCCCGCTCAACCGAGCGGGGTTTTATTTTGCCTCGAGCCGATATTCGACGGTGATTGATGCGCTGAATTCCATTTCGTCGAACTGAACCGGCGCGCTGGAATCGGCAAACTCGGATTCAGCCATGCTGCTGAAGGTCATGGTTTTTGCGCGGGCCAGCATCGGGGCCGGCTGCGCAAAGCGCACGGCGCCATTGGAAAATCGGACCGGTGTCAGCGCAACCTGCAGCCCGTTTTCATAGACCGTTTTTTTGGTTGAAGCATCCTGACAGGCTTCCGCCAGCAGCAGGTTCTCGATTTCCTTTTTATTGGAGAGCTCGAAGTCAGTCTGCTCGTAGGTGATTTCATTGCGGCTGTCGATCAGCGCGGCGACGGCGCGGAACTCGGCTTCGTTGGTGACGGTCGCTTTCAGCGTGTTAGCGACTTTGTAGCTTTTAACTTTATCGGAGAAAAAACCGCTTTCTGGGCTCGAGGAGAATTTTGCAGCCTGAATCCGGTCTTCCGTCAGTCCGGCGGCGAGCAGTGTATCGGCGATTTCCTTGCGGAGTACACGGTTTTCGGTCAAAGCCGCGTCCATCGATTTATTTTCGGTGGTCACCTTCAGGTGAATGATCGCCCGGTCCGCCGGCAGTTTTTTCTCCGCCCTGCCTTGGATCGTTACCGTTTGGGGAACGGCCGTCAAATAATTTGCGAGTTCCTGCGGGTTGCCGTTCAGTTCAACTTCGGCGAACAGCGGGGACGTCAGAACCATGCAGAGTGAAACAGCAGTCAGTGAGCGCATCAGAAAACCTCCTTGTTGCGGGCCATCATAAGCGGGTTTCCAATCATTGGAAAGATTTCTTCCAATGTCTGGAAAATTTACGCCGTCCAGCGGGCGAAGGCGCCGCTGGGCAGGGGCATGACGCCGGGCGCGCCGGTCAGCAGCATTTCGCCGCTGTCGACGGTTCCGTTTTGCTCGCGCAGCCACTGTGTCAGCAGGTTCTGCAGGATCATGGGCGAATATTCCGGTGTATGGCAGCTCAGCAGCAGGAAGGACGGATCGTCGGAGAGCAGGTCGCGGCAGAGATCGAGCAGTACCGGCAGGTGCTCCTGGATTTTGAACACTTCGCCTTTTTTGCCGCGGCCGAAGGAGGGCGGGTCGAGGATGATGCCGTCGTAGCGGCGTTCGCGCTTGAGTTCGCGACGCAGGAAGCCGATGGCGTCGTCGACGATCCAGCGGATCGGCGCGTCCTGCAGCCTGTTGAGCGCGGCGTTTTCGCGTGCCCAGTCGACCATGCCTTTGGAGGCATCGAGGTGGCAGACCTCCGCGCCGCCCTGCGCGGCGGCGAGAGTCGAGCCGCCGGAGTAGGCGAACAGGTTGAGCACGCTGACGGACTCGCTCTGTGCTTTGCGTTTCCGGACGGTTTCGCGGATCCAGTTCCACATAACGCGCTGTTCCGGGAAAATGCCGAGGTGGCCGAAATCGGTGGAGGACAGCTTAAAGGTGATGCCGGCGACCTGAACGGTCCATTCGTCGGGCAGGTTGTGGCGGTTGTGCCAGTGGTTGCCGCCCTTGCGGTCGAAGCCGGCGGAGACGTTCTGCCAGTCGGTTTCAGGAAGCGTCTGGTGCCAGGCCACCTGTCCGGCGGGGCGGACGAGGGTGACGTCGCCGAAGCGTTCCAGCTTGCGGCCGTCGCCGCTGTCGATCAGTTCGTAGTCGTCATTCATCGGGAAATCAGTGGCTGTGGTTTGTCTTTCCGGTAAAGAAAAGCGGGAAGGCGATGTCGCTGAAGCAGCAGGGCACCCAGACCGCGACAAACAGGAAGAGAATAATAACCGCACCCTGTGCAAGACTGAAGGTTCCGTCGTGGGATCGCATGATGTGGAACAGCGAAGCCATCGTGCTCAGGAACACATGCCCGGCGTGCGGAAAATGTGTCTTGCTGGAGAAGAACGCGGCGCCGATGCCGAGCAGGGCCGCCAGATTGATCACAACCGGCATTTCCACGATGCCAAGATGCGCATGGGCGTGCTCCATGCCGAGGATCCGTTCCGCCCAGAACGGAACGATACAGTCGCTGAGCGTGGCGATTCCGATTGAGCCGAAGTACCCGACCAGAACGACGGCAACTGTACCGGACAGGGAATGCTTTGCCTTGGCCCGGTAGTTCCGGTACATCGCGGCCGTGACCATTGCGCTGAGTACGACGTGCATCGGGTGCGAAAATTCAAAAAGGTTTTCGGCCCGGTCGGCGGAAAGCGCCGCCGGGAACCAGTGTCGGATCGCCATCATAATGATTACGCTAGCCGCGGCTCCCATCAGGGTGAACGGTCCGTGGTGGCGAAATTCTTTTAGCAATGCTGATTTCATAACGATAGTTTTAGAAGACCGGGCAGATGATAGAGAAGAAGGGGTTCCGCAATCAAGCCATAGACCGGGTTATGTTTTCATTGCTCGGGTGGAGGACGGCCGGGTTTCTCTGAACTGACTGGGATTCTGACCGGTATATCGTTTAAAGGCACAGGAAAAAGAGAACTGATTGTTGTATCCGATTTTTTCGGCAATGGCGCCTAGTGTATAATCTGTATGAAGAAGCAGTGTGCCGGCATGTTCCATTCGCATGGAATGCACTATTTCCAGCGGAGGACGTCCTGTTTGATTATTTGCGGCGCGATACAGGGCACTCCGGGACATGTGGGCTAAATCCGCCAGATCTCTAATTTCCCATGGATAACTGAGATTGCCGCGAACCTCGTTCCAGACCGCTTCCAGCGCTCGATGGGCAGCTGTTGTTCTGGGATGGTTTTTTTCCAGTTCCCGCTGCAGATACAGAATGATCAAATCAACATGGGAATGAAGCGCCCGGACAGAATCTGTTCTGAATCGATGCATTTCGGCCAGGTAGCTCTCCATCTCTCGCTCCAGATTGTCGGCCCACACGGCCTTGCGAAGCTGAACTTCTTTTCCGATTAGTTTGTCCCAAATGGATCCTGTGAAGAGATGTGCCCACATAATGTCCCATTTCCGATCGGTCCAATAGGAATATTCGCTGATCGCAGGAGCAATCAGCACGGTTCCTTTCTGAAGAGTTTGATATGGCCTGTTTCCGATTTTCACATACCCGTGTCCGCCGATTGTATATAAGATGAAATGAGTTTCCAGGTTGTGCCGGTCCGCTCGGAATCCGTTTGTGGCATTGCTGAGGCCGATCCATTCAATATCGTTGTTCAGCAAGAAGGGGAGTGGAGGCGGCGGCGAGTTTAAAAACCGTTCCCGGGTACCTGCCGGAATGAAAATATACTGTTCTTTCATTTGAACGGTGCGACCGTCTAGTTTCATGAATCGTCTCCTTAGTTTCCAGCGGAATTCTGGGGAATCCATATAATTACAGAATATTCCCCTTGCGGACAATCCAATCAGGTAACCGGGCTAAGAATGGAATTTTTGCGAATCAACTTGAACAGTCAGAATATGGACAGATCCCGGGAGCTATTTTTTAGTTAGTAAAAACATGAGGAAGTTGTCATCGAAAGATGAGTTAAAAGAGGTCGAGAAAGCGTTATGAAAAGCAGGCGGAGGAAGTTCAGTGAAATTTTTGTATACGTTCTTTTGACTGCTTTTGCAGCAGCTGAGACGGCAAATCTGCGCACAGGATCCATTCGGATACGCGATCCGTTTATCTACGCGGACGCATCTAATAAAACCTATTATATGTATGCGCAATCCGCAAACAGGGCAGGCTCGGGTTACCAAGGAGTGGAGGTTTATGCCAGTACAGATTTGAAAGCCTGGACCGCGCCAGAGACTGTGTTAACCATTCCGGGTAATTGGAATATCCGGTCTGTCTGGGCCCCGGAAATGCATGAATACAACGGTGACTATTATCTGTTTGTCACGCTGTCATTCGAAGACCAATTACCCGGCCCTCCTCCTGTTGAAGGGAACTGGCCTCAAATGTCCAGGCGGGGAACTTTTGTTTTTCATTCCGACAGTCCGCTCGGTCCGTTCAGGCCATTTAAGACGGAGTCACATACTCCTGAGAACTGGATGGCGTTAGATGGTACACTTTATGTGGAAGGCGGGATTCCATATATGATTTTTTGTCATGAGTGGGTGCAGATGATCGATGGGGCGGTGGACTGTATTCAGATGACTGAAGACCTTTCCGATACGATAGGTGCTCCGCAGATTCTGTTTAAAGCTTCTGATGTTCCCACGGCTGTTCATCCTGAGTTTTCAGGAAAAATTACAGACGGGTGTTTTTTGTACAAGAGCCAGCAGTCGGCACGCTTATTTATGATTTGGTCCACTTTTATCCCGGGCCGTGGCTATTGTGAGATTTTATCCTGCTCTGAAACAGGGAAAATTACAGGCCCCTGGCACTATCAGAAAGTATTGTATGACCGGAACGGAGGGCATGGTATGATTTTTGAAACATTTGAAGGTCAGCTGGTAATGGCACTGCACCAGCCTAACGATCCACCCAGGGAACGAATGAAACTTTTTAAGATATCGGATCGGGGTGATACATTGGATTTCGGAGGGATTCTGGATTAATCTAAAGGAGATTCAGTGATGACTCAGTATATTTTCTTTTCGGTGGTATTTTTTTTGCAGATTCAGGCGGTACCGGCGGCGACGGTTTATTCCCAGCCCGCGGACAGTGGTGTTGCGCAGGGAAATGATTTCTGGAAAGTCACGGTGGATGGTGCGTCTGTTCCGGTTTATCAAGCAGTGGTTCATGACGACGGACCGACGTATTTCTGCAGTTTTGATTTTACAGGAACGGTTACGGTTTGTGCGGAACCTACGTCAGAGTTGTCCGGTCCGATTCTTCGACCTTTGTCCACGGGAGTTGCAGTTCAGACAAATGCAGATCACACAATCCAGTTCGATATTGCCCAGCCGGGTCAGTACTGTCTGGAGGCTCGCAGTTATTCATATGCCCAGCCGCTGTGCATTTTTGCCAACCCCCCGGAAGAGAATATTCCAGAGGCAGATGATCCATCGGTTTTATATTACGGACCGGGATATCATGATGTAACGACTATATCCATGGGGAATAAAACGACTCTGTATCTGGCAGGAGGATCGTATTTAAAGGTTCGCGTTCCGGAAAATGAGGTTCCGGTTCTCGAGAGCGATACGTTCGGTATGCCGAAATGGGCATCCATGCTGTATAGAAACGGCAGAACAAATGTTTCTGTTCGTGGACGGGGAATCATTGATCTGAGTGCAGTGCCGTGGCATGGCCGGCAGCCCTTTGTTTTTCAGTCCTGTACCAACGTAACCGTTGAAGGAATTACCGTCATTGACAGCCCGAGCTGGACAATGTCTTTCGGGAATTGTGAAGATGTTTTCATCAATAATGTAAAGCTGATTGGACATCGGCAAAACAGCGATGGAATTGATATTGTTTCATCGCGCAATGTTGCCGTTTCCAACTGCTTTGTCCGAACCGGGGACGATGGAATCTGCGTCAAATCAATCGGTTATGCCGCCAGTGGTATTCAGGTTGAAAACTGTGTTTTATGGAATGACCGTGTGAGGGCGATCGGGGTCTGTGGCGAGTCCGCCTGTGCGATTCAGGATGTTACCTTTAGAGATATCGACATTCTCCACAGCCTGAGTTCTTTTTCCGGATCCTACTGTATGGCGGTTTATATCAACCAGCAGGGACCGGTTGAAAACGTGCTTTTTGAAAATATACGGGTTGAGGCTGCTTCGAAGCTGATTCGTGTAGGGATCAAGAATACAGCACTTAGTACAGCCTCTTCTTCATCTATTTCGAATGTTATATTTAGAAACATCCAGTACTCTGGGAAGACCATGCCTTCGTCAGAGGTTCGGGGGGCCGGATCAAATTACAGGGTGAAAAATGTGCTGTTCGACAACGTGACTTTCGATGGGAAAAAAGCAACGTCTGCATCTTCTGCAAATCTCACTGTGGGAGACTATGTCAACGGGGTTTCATTTCAATGAGGTCTGTATGACGGCGCGAGTACATATCCTGTTTTATAAAAAAAGGAAAGTTTAATGGAGTATTGTTTGGCTGTTATTGTGACGCTGGTTACTTTATGCCTGTCCTCCATGGCAAATGAAACGGTGTACGATCCCCCTCGCGGAGCGGGCATGTATCGGCTGACGCCTCCCGAATCTCCCGCTCCGCGCATCAACGGTCCGGCGGTTTTTGGTGTTCGGCCCGGATCGCCTTTTCTTTACACCATCCCCGCTTCCGGTCGGCGCCCGATGAAATTTTCGGTCGAAGGCCTGCCTGATGGACTGATTCTGGATGAAGTAACCGGACGGATCACCGGAAACATTTCCGATCTGTCCGTGCGCGACTATCCACTGGTTTTTCATGTGGAAAACGAACTTGGATCGGCCCGTAAAACCTTTCGCATCAAAGTCGGTGATCCGATCGGCTTGGCCCCGCCGCTGGGCTGGAACAGCTGGAACTGCTGGGGGCATCGGGTCAGTCAGGAAAACGTACTGGCCTCCGCCCGGGCGATGGTTGACAAAGGCCTCATCCATTACGGCTGGACCTATATCAATATCGACGACACCTGGCAGGGAAAGCGCGGCGGCCCGCATCAGGCCATCCTGCCCGACCCGGACAAATTCCCGGACATGAAAAAACTCTGTGACGATGTTCATGCGCTGGGTCTTAAAATCGGAATCTATTCCACCCCGTGGGTCACCTCTTATGCCGGATATATCGGCGGGTCGAGCGACAACCCGTCCGGTGACTGGAACCGCGCCGATTTCGCCGGGAAAAACTGGCATGACCGCGGGATGAATTTCCGGTACGGCAGATACAGCTTCGCAACCAACGACGCAGCCCAGTGGGCCGAGTGGGGAATCGATTACCTCAAATACGATTGGCGGCCCAACGACACCGGCAACACCGTTGCCATGGCTGACGCACTGGAGAACAGCGGACGGGACATCATCTACTCGCTGTCCAACAACGGCCCGGTCGGATCCGCGAAACTTTTCGAAAAACGCGTCCAGTGCTGGCGGACCACAGGAGACCTCAAGGACCGTTGGGACAGCCCCGGGCCCAATATGAACCTGCTGCAGGTCTGGGAAATGCACCGGGCGTGGCTCAACGCCGGAACGCGCGGCGGGCCCGGACACTTTCCCGATGCCGATATGCTCGTCGTCGGCCAGGTTGTTGAACGCAATCAGGGAGAATCACTTCGTCCGTCCCGTCTGACGGCCGACGAACAGTACACGCACATATCCCTGTGGGCGCTCTGGTCCTGCCCGCTGCTCATCGGTTGCCCGATCGAACAGCTGGATGATTTCACGCTGGGACTGCTTGCCAACGCCGAGGTGCTGGATGTGCAGCAGGACGAACGCGGAATTGCCGGAGACACGGTCTACAACGAAAAAGATGTGGAAATTATCGTCAAAACGCTCGCTGACGAAAGCCGGGCCATCGGCCTTTTCAACCGGAACGGTAAGCCGCAGATCATAACCGTAGACTGGAGAGACGCCGGTCTCGACGGCAAACAGATTATCCGTGACCTGTGGCGGCAAAAGGATCTCGGTGTGTTTGAGCAGAGTTTCTCCGCAAACGTTCCGGCACATGGAGTCGTTCTTGTGCGGGCGGAGCCGCAAAAATAAGGACAGGTCCGCTCGTCCTTCGGTGAAAAATGAGGCCGGCTGCTGCAAAGCCGGTACTATCTGCTTGGGTGAAGTGACTGTTTAAACATCCATTGGATCGGGTTTGCGGTGACTGTATCGCATTGCTGACCTGTTGTAATGGTGCGTATTCCTTTAGCCGGTGTCCCGTCGCATAAGGTTTTATACACCCGGCCGGGAGCGGAGTGTCCGCCATCGACCTCAATGACCGTCAGCTTTAAATTCCCTTTTCCCCGGTTATAGTCGGTTAAAACCCTTTCCGTGAAGTTCCATGGCGCGATTTTGTCTTCTTTACCGGCAAACCACCAAACTGCAGTTTTCGATTTTACCATTTTCTGCGTGGATTCGTTTTCTCCCAGCCAGCCGGATAATGGAATTGCTGCGGCGAAAGTGTCGGGATACCAGGCAAGAAGGTGGAGAATGGCTGTGCCTCCGTCTGAGTTGCCCACAATGTAGAGCCGGTTTTTATCAATCGGAAATTCTCTCAGGAGTTTCCTGTCGATAAAGGAAAGGATTTCATCAATCGGGGAATTGCCCCGGCCTCCGTCCCACCACAGTTTTTTTGCCTGGGGGATGATCACAAAACACGGGGTTTCACTTCGGACTTTATCAGTGAGACCGAATGTCGGAGTTTTGTACGGTTTCTTTGTTTCCTTATCCCGGGCTTCTCCGGAAGGACACCCCCCGTGCAGGCAGACCACCAAGGGATACTTTTCCCCGGGCTCACAGGATTCCGATGTAATGAGTCCGTATTCCATGGAACGGTAGGTTTGAAATTCCTGACCGTATAGAAGCAGTCCCGGTGAGGATAGATAGATCAAACAGACTGCAGGCAGAAAAATACGTTTCATATATTACTTCGCAATATAGGTATTCCCCCGCCAAAAAAATCTGCTGACAATAACTATTGTTTCTCAACCACTGCGGCGCCGAAGGTGAAGCCGCCGCCGAAGGCGGTGAGACCGATGAGTGCGCCTTCCTGCATATCGGGCATCAGCTCGGCCAGTGCGAACGGAATCGTGTTGGACGAGGTGTTGGCGTATTTGCGGATGTGGTTGAACATTTTTTCCGGCGGACAATGGATGGTTTTGCGGAT
>JBFWJN010000061.1:0-15475 GCA_050253185.1 Kiritimatiellales bacterium
TCTACACGCTTAATTACGACCTGCTTCTTTACTTGGCGCTCATGCAGGATGAAGTTGATTCGCTTAAAATAGAGTGCGATGACGGATTTCGGCACCCGGAAGATGGGGAGCATGATTATGTGGTGTGGGATGCCGCAGACAGTACTACACAAAATATTTTCTACATTCATGGCGCCCTCCATGTATTTGATGCGGGCGCAGAACTCCAAAAATACACGTGGTCAAACACCGGAATAGCATTGGTTGATCAAATTCGAGAATCGCTGGCAAACAACTGCTACCCGATATATGTCTCTGAGGGTACGTCGGACGAAAAGATGCAGCGCATCATGCACAGCGCTTATTTGAGCCGGGCGATCAGAAGCATGATACAAGTCACAGGCTCACTTTTTGTTTACGGGCACTCGCTGGCCGATAATGATCAACATATTCTGCGACTGATCGAACGGGGCAAAGTCACCAGATTATTTATCAGCCTTTATGGTGCTCCTGATTCGCGAGAGAACAAACGGATTATTAAGCGAGCAAACATCATGTCGAACGAGCGTAGTCTTACGGGCTCGAAAAAACAGCTGGCAGTATATTTTTACGATGCACAATCGGCCAAGGTCTGGGGATAATTATGAACGAGTACATCAGCCTAGTTAAAGAGTCGGAGCAACCTGACTTTGAGTTTAGGGGTGAATCCGGGGATCACCTGCTTGTGGGGCCGATTTCGACTGTCAATCTCCTTGTCGGGGCCAACAACTCGCGCAAAAGCCGGTTTATACGAACGTTGTTGAAAACAGAGTCTGTTGCGTTGGTAGACACCGAACTGAAAAACGCTTTTCAGAAAGGTCTAAAAAAGTTTGATTCATTAATCGCCAACATAGGTACCGATGAGCTCCTTAATGTAGACACCAGTGAACCCTCCAGCTTTATGGGCCCTGCCGGGTGGCTGGCGGCCTTTGATAAACACAAAAACAGCGACAAAAAGGCGCAATTCGATGTGTTTTGGAATTCGTTGCGCCAAGCAAATGATAGACTCATTTTCGATCAGGCTACCGCAAACTCTTTCAAAAAATCTTTTATCGAGCTTTTTACTGATAGAGAACGGATTCAAAAAACAAACAAAGGCGTGCATATTATCCCCATTATCGATCTCTTTGAACTGCTCCACAAAAACCAGCACAAAACAAAGCGCATTGGAACCACAAACAGAATTGCATTTGATTTGATTTCAAAATTCGGAAATGAATTTTTAGAAATCAGTCAATGTTTCAAAACCATTCTGGAAACAGAATCAACAGATCGCGCTATTAAAAAGATATTTATTCCGGTCTTGCGAGGGGCCCTTCCCCTTGGATTCGGAGAAACGAAAAAGCCGTCATATGAAGATACGACTTACAAGCTGTACTTCGGAACTAAAGATGAAAATGGAAAGGTCAACTCCTACAGCATTAACCCAGACAGACAAGTTCATACCGGCGACAAACTGTACGACCAAATCCTGACCGCCCGAAACAGCAACATCGAACAGCGAGAGCGCTTCCAACAGTTTCAGACTTTTGTGAGCGAAAGCTTTTTCCGAGGGAAGCGTGTCGAGATTGTGGCAAAACCAAAGGATGAAGAACAAACCATCATGGTTTTCATTGAAAAAGAAAAAGAACGCAACCTTCAGGATCTTGGCGACGGAATTCAGCATCTTTTGATTCTGCTCTACCCGATCTTCATGGCGGAAGAGAACACATGGATTTTCATTGATGAGCCGGAGCTGAGCCTGCATCCGGGATTCCAAAACCTGTTTATTGACACGATCCTGAACAACGCTGATTTGAAACAGAAAAATCTGCGTTACTTCATGACGACGCATTCCAATCACTTTCTCAGTCATGCGCTGCGCGCACCACAGGATGTTTCCGTTTTCAGCTTCAGTCAATACGATGCCAAACAATCAACGATCCGCTGTGTGCACGGGGCGGACCCGACCTTGCTTGATCAGCTCGGCGTTGAAAACGCCTCGGTTTACATGGCGAACTGTTCCCTCTGGGTAGAAGGAGTTTCTGACCGGCGATATCTTCAGGCATTTCTCAAGGCATACTGCACTGCATCCGGAGAACCGGATTTTAAGGAGGGGCTGGATTACACCTTCTTTGAATATGCGGGATCCAACCTTAAGCACTACATCTTTGATCGAGACGGTGATGACTCTTCCCTTATTAACTCATTCAAAAACTCCAACCGCATCTTTTTACTGGCAGATTTTGATGAAGGGAAAGAAGCAAAACACCAAAAGCTGGAAAAGTTGGCCGCAACCTCCACAACAGGCTTCGAATATCAAACCACAGGCGGGCGAGAAATTGAAAATATCCTGCCGCCTCAAATTTATCAGGACTTCATTCAAGACCGAAGAGGCCAACGCGAGACGAAATTTAACGCCGACCTCAAGGAATATGCTCAAGAGCAAATGGGAACATTTCTGAAAAAAATCACAGGTGAAGGCTCCCCAGAGTATGGCGACGGCACATTGACCACTGACTATAAAAACAAACTGTCTCAGCTTGTCATAGAGAACAATTACGACTGGAAAATTTTCAGCACCTCGCCCGAACTAGTACGCCTCACCGAGGCGGTCTATTCCTTCATTAAAAAACACAATTCGCGGAACTGATTTATGCACAAAAACGAAACCAGACCCGGTTACAAAAAAACCAAAGTCGGCTGGATTCCCGAGGGGTGGGAGGAAACCTATCTCGGGAAAATCTGTGATCTACAGTCTGGAAAATTCATCGCGGCATCAGCGATTTTAGAAGGAAAAGAGAAAAATTCCTTTCCTTGTTTCGGAGGAAACGGTTTGCGCGGATATGTCGATTCATATTCCCACGATGGAAACTATCCTTTAATTGGCAGACAGGGTGCACTTTGCGGAAACGTTTGCTGGGCTAGTGGAAAATTCTACGCAACTGAACACGCTGTAGTCGCAACACCCACCGAGAAAACAGCATCTAAATGGCTGTATTACAAACTCGACCATTTAAACTTAAATAAATATGCAACGGGTGTTGCCCAGCCCGGACTGTCTGTTCAAGTGCTCAATCAGGTGGCGTCTCCCCTCCCCCCGCTCCCTGAGCAGGAGGCGATTGCGGAGGTGCTGGAGTGCCGGGACCGAGGAATTAGGAATTTAGAATGTAAAATAGTGAAGAAGCAGCTAATCAAAAAGGGGCTGATGCAAAAGCTCCTCTCTGGAAAAATCCGGCTGCCCGGTTTTTCCAAGGATTGGAAAACGGTGAAGGTCAAATCCTTTGCTAGCCTAACGGCGGGAGGAACCCCTTCTACCAATCAACCTGAATATTGGGGCGGGAAAATTCCATGGATGAGTTCTGGTGATTTAAATTTGCGGAGAGTTTTTGACGTGCAAGGCCGTATCACCGAAAAAGGCCTTCAAAATTCCAGCACAAAATATATCCCAAAACATTCAGTGTTAATCGGGCTTGCTGGCCAAGGGAAAACACGAGGAACCGTTGCAATCAATGAAATCGAGCTATGCACCAATCAATCTGTTGCGGCCATCATGCCGGACGCCAAAAAGGTCTTTTATCACTTTTTATATGCAAATCTGGATTCGCGGTATAACGAGCTTCGGAGAATGTCCGCAGGTGATGGAGGACGCGGCGGCTTAAATCTATCTCTTCTTGGAAAATTAACTATTTCCCTCCCATCTCTCGAAGAACAGCGGGCGATAGCGGAGGTGCTGAGTGCGGCGGATCGGGAGATTGAGGCGCTGGAGAAAAAGCTGGCGCTGTGGAAGGAGCAGAAAAAATACCTGCTCAACAATTTAGTCACCGGAACCCTCCGCCTGCCAGCTTTCGCTGGCAAATAGTGAATTCTGAATGGGGAATGGAGAATTGACATGAAGATAGACATTACAGAACGCTCTTTTGAATTTGCTCTGCGGATCGTAAAAATCTGCCGACTTCTTGAAGATGAACGAAAGACCAACCGAACATTGATCAGCCAATTGATTCGGTCAGGAACTTCTGTCGGAGCCAACATTGAAGAAGCTCAGGCTGGACAAAGCCGCGCCGACTTTCTTTCTAAAATGTCTATCGCCTGCAAAGAAGCCAGGGAAACTCTTTACTGGCTCCGACTGATCTCTGCCTCCGATGATAGCCTGTCCCCTCAATTGATCGATATCATCAAGGAATCCGATGAGATTGTTCGCATTCTGACGTCTATCGTCAAAGCAACGAAGGATGGCTTAAATGGAAAATAGTTCGGAATATTTAACTCATAATTCACCATTCTCTATTCATCATTCCGCATTGGGCGGCCTGCCTGATTTTGACGAGGCGTCGTCGTCGCAGATTCCCGCCCTGCTGGAGCTGGTGAATCTGGGCTATACCTACATTCCCCGCGCAGAGGTCGCCACGCTGCGCGACGGATCGTCGCAGTATATTCTCCGAGAAATCGCTTTTGACGCACTACGCAAGATCAACGGCCCGAACATTTCCGACAAGAGCATCAACGATGAGTTGTTCAAGGCGGAACAGCAGATCGACATGGGCGCGGGCGTGTTCAAGGCGTCGGAGGAAATCTATTCCCTGCTGCTGGCCGGTTGCGGCGTGTCCGAGCTGATTGACGGACGGCGTACCTCCCCGCAGATGAAGTTCATCGCATGGGGCAAGGAGTGGCACAAAAACACGTTTCACGTCTGCGCGGAATTTGAATTGTCCGAGGGCTCCGACCGCCGCCCGGATATCGTGGTTTTCGTGAACGGCATTCCGTTTGCGGTGATCGAGAACAAAAAATCATCGGTGAAGGTGGCCGAAGCGGTAGCGCAAATGGTGCGTAATCAGGGCCGCACCGAAACCCCGAAGTTTTTCATTTTCCCGCAACTTCTGATTGCGACCAACGTACGCGAGCTGAAATACGGCACGATGCTGACGCCATCCCGCTTTTATTCGTACTGGAAGGAAAAGGATACCGATCCGGCGGCGTTCGATGCCGAGGTATCGGCCATTATCAACAAGCCGATTGATGCGAATGTTATATCTCAAATAGCCAGAGACTTAACCCGACTGGATTTTATTCAGCCACAAAAAACACAAGAAGCACGAAAAGTTACGGAACAGGATCGAGGGATATACAGCCTTCTCAGACCGGAGCGGATGCTGGATCTGGTGCGCAATTATATTCTCTACGACAAGAGCATCAAGAAGGTCGCCCGCTATCAGCAATATTTCGCCATCCGAAAGACGATGGATCGGCTGAAGACGTTCGATGTGTACGGACGGCGGAGCGGCGGGCTGATTTGGCATACGCAGGGTTCCGGCAAGAGTTTGACGATGGTGATGCTGGTTAAGTGTCTGATTGACGATCCGGACATTGTCCTGCCCCGCGTGCTGGTGGTGACCGACCGGCGCGACCTCGACCGGCAGATTGCCGATACCTTCGCCGCTTGTAACATCAAGAAGGATGTCAAAAAGACGACCAGCAGCGCCGAACTGCTGAAGCTGATCAAAGAAAAAGATCAGCGGGTGATCACCGCTCTTATTCACAAATTTGGCATGGGCGGCACTCCTGCCGTCCCGGACAATGACCCCAATGTGTTTGTGCTGATTGATGAAGCACACCGCTCGCAGGCGGGCCAGGCGAATACCGAGCTGAATCTGATTCTGCCGAAGGCCTGTCAGATCGGCTTTACCGGCACGCCGTTGATGAAAAAAGAGAAGTCGAGCGCGGCCAAGTTCGGCGGCATTATCGACGCCTATACGATTTCCGAAGCGGAAGCGGACGGCGTGGTGCTGCCGCTGATTTACCAGCCGCGCTATGTGGAGCTAAGCGTCCAGCAGAAGCTGCTGGATCAGTTCTATGACACCATCACCAAGGATCTGAGCGAAGAACAGAAGAAAGACCTCCAGCAGAAGTTCAGTTCGTCGCAGATTGTCGAAGAAACCTCCCAGCGGATTGAGACGATTGCGCTGGATATTCTGAATCACTATGCCCGCTTCGCCGATACCGGCCTGAAGGCGCAGGTGGTGGCTCCATCCAAATATGCGGCGGTGATGTTCCAGAAGGCGTTTTCTCTGCAAGATGCCATCCAAACCGATGTGGTGATTTCCGAGTCCGCCGATAAGGAAGAAGACGATCAGCTGGCGGAACATAAAAAGGAAGTGGTGAAGTTTCTGGCCGAGGAAAAGCACCGGTACGGCTCGTCGCTACTGAAACGGGAAAAAGACCTGATCGATGATTTCAGGGACAACCCGGACGGCGTGCGGATGCTGATTGTGGTGGATAAGCTGCTGACCGGCTTCGACGCCCCGCGCAATACGTTCCTTTATCTGGCGAAGCAGCTGAAGGATCATAATCTGCTTCAGGCTATCGCCCGCGTGAACCGCCTGTTTGACGGCGACGAAGGCAAAGAGGCCAAGGTGAACGGCTTTGTGATCGATTATTCCAAGAACGCCAAGAATCTGCGCGATGCGATGGAACTGTTTTCCAACTACGATCCGGAAGACATTGAGCGGGCACTGCTGAATACGGACGAAAAGATCGCCGGTCTGGAACGGGTTTATCAGGAGCTGCACGGCATCTTTAATTCCGTCCGCAACAAGCAGGACACGGAAGAATACATCCGGGTTCTGGAAGACGATGTCGAAACCCGTGAACATTTCTATGAGCTGGTGGACGAGTTCACCCGTCAGTTTTCCACCTGCCAGATGCTTTATGACTTCACCCAGAAGTTTGACGAAGAGAAACTTCGCCGCTTCGCGCTGGATTTGAAGCGGTTTGTCGAACTGAAGAAAATCCAGAAGATTAAGAACGCGGAAACGGTCGATTTCTCAAAATACGAGGACCAGATCCGGCGCATTCTGGATAAATATGTTTCGGCGGAGTATGTGACCGAGCTGGCCGAACCGATCTGCGTTTCTGAATCGGAGGAGTTCAACGCCTACATTGAAAACGCAGACCGAGGGCTGTCCGATAAATCCAAGGCGGAGGCCATCGCTGCCCAGACCGAGCGGACAATCAAAGAGAATTACAGCAAAGACCCGGAGTTCTATCGCCATTTCAGCGAGAAGATTTCGCGCCTGATCGCCGAACTGCGAAGCGCCAGGGAAGAAGACGTAAAGGCATTGCTGGGTGAGGTGCGGCAGGTTCAAAACCAGGTGGTGGATTATGAAGACAGCGATATTCCAGCCCCGCTCAAGGAACGCAAGCCGCTGCACCCCTATTTCCGCAACCTGAAAAAACGGCTGGCGGACCATCCGCTGACCACGGAACAGCTCTGTTCCGTAGTTGAGACCATCGTTCAGCTGATCGAACAGCATAAGATCGTGGACTGGGACAGTGATATCGAAGTCGAGCGGCGCGTGCGGATCGAAATTGAGGATTACCTTTTCGATACCGTGAAGAATACATACGGCGTTCCGCTGACGTTCGATGAGATTGACGCCATTCTCACACTGGTCTGGGATCTGGCCGTGCAAAACAAAGATGCAGTGGTCTGACCATGCAAAAGCAGTTTACATACGAGCAGATCGCCTTTGACTATGATCTGACGCAGGAGTCACGGAAAACGCTGGCGATTACCGTGTTTCCGGATCAGTCGGTGCGGGTCAAAGCGCCCCTGCACGCCACAGAGGAAAAGATTAACGCCTTCCTGCAACGCAAATTCCGCTGGGTGCTGAAGCATCAGCGGTATTTCGCCCGCTTTAAACCTAAGGCTCAAAAAGAATACATCAGCGGGGAAACATTCCGCTATCTGGGCCGCAACTACAAACTGCTCGTCCGCAAAGCGGAAGAACAGGAACGGGTTTCTCTCCAGCAGGGAACGCTGACGGTTTTCAGTTTCTTTCCGCAAAACCGGCTGCACACCAAAAAGCTGCTCAATGAATGGTATGCCGAAAAAGCCCGCCAGCACTTTGCAGAACGGCTCGACCATTGCGCCGCTCAATTCGCCCTCAAAAATCGCCCGGGGCTGGTCATTCGGTCGATGACAAGGCGCTGGGGAAGCTACTCCCGCAAAACGGGCCGCATCTGCCTGAATCTGATTTTAATCAAGGCCTCGCGGCATCAGATCGACTATGTGCTGACCCATGAGCTTTGTCACATCACCCACACCGCGCATGATAAGGCCTTTTACCGCCTGCTGAGCAGCCACCTCCCCGACTGGAAAAAGGTGAAGGCCGAACTCGAACAAAGTCTGGTTTAGCCGCTTCGTCTTCCCGGCATAACCATTGAATCAGAGTTGTGGCCGATGTTTGTGCCAGTCAGTGGTCTGTTCGTAAGCGTGACCGACTTTGAGGATGTTGTCTTCTCGGAATGAATTGCCGAGGATCTGAAGGCCGATCGGCATTCCGTTTCCGGCGAAGCCGCACGGTACGCTCATCCCGCAGATTCCCGCGAGGTTGATCGGCGTGGTCAGGATGTCGTCGAGATACATCTTGAGCGGGTCGTTGGTCTTTTCGCCGATCTTATAGGCCGGCGTCGGGGTGACCGGCGCGAGGATCGCGTCGCACTGCTTAAAAGCTTCAATGAAGTCGTTGCGGATCAGTGTGCGGACTTTCTGTGCGCGCAGGTAATAGGCGTCGTAGTAGCCGCTCGAGAGCACATAGGTGCCGAGAATGATGCGGCGCTTGACTTCCGGCCCGAAACCGGCGGCGCGCGTTTTTTCGTACAGCTCGGTCGGATCTGAACCGTCCACGCGCAGGCCGTAGCGAATGCCGTCGAACCGCGCAAGGTTGGCGGAGGCTTCGGCTGTTGCGATGATGTAATACACCGCAATGGCGTATTTGGCGTTCGGCAGGCTGACATCAACAATTTCGGCACCCAGACTCCTGCAGTGCTCAACGGCGCCACGCACCGCTTTCTCGACTTCCGGATCCATTCCTTCAACGAAATATTCCCTGGGCAGGCCGAGTTTCATGCCGGCGAGACTGTGATCATCGGTCAGCATTTTTCCAAACTCCGGGACCTCGATATCCACGGACGTGGAATCCTTCGGGTCTTTGCCAGCCATGGCTTCGAGCAGAATCGCGGCATCTTTGACGGTTTTGGTGATTGGGCCGATCTGGTCGAGCGACGACGCAAACGCGGTCAGTCCGTAGCGGGAAATCATGCCGTAGGTCGGTTTGAGGCCGACGCATCCGCAGAAGGCGGCGGGCTGACGGATGGAGCCGCCGGTGTCTGAACCGAGCGCGGCGACGGCTTCGTCCGCAGCGACACTGGCGGCCGAGCCGCCGGAGGAACCGCCCGGAACGTGATCGGGGTTCCAAGGGTTACGCGTTTTTTTGAACGCGGAGCTTTCCGTGCTCGAACCCATGGCGAACTCGTCCATGTTGACGCGGCCGAGGAATACGGCCCCCGCTTCGCGCAGTTTGGCGATGGCGGTGGCGTCGTATGGCGCAGTGTATCCTTCCAGAATTTTTGAGGAGCAGGTGCAGGGCTGGCCTTTGACATTCAGCAGGTCTTTGATGGCCAGTGGAATGCCGAGCAGCGGACCGGTTTTTCCGGCGGCGCGCGCCTCGTCGGCGGCTTTGGCCTGGGCCAGCGCCGATTCGCGATCAATCGTCAGATAGGCATTGATGTCGCCGTCACGGGCATCAATGGCTGCGAGCACGTCGTTGACAATCGCCACGGAGGTACATTTGCCCTGCTCCAGCAGGCCTGAGAGTTCCGAAATGGTTTTGATGTTTAAAGCGCTCATTAGAACTGGTCGTTGATTTTGGGGACGAGGATCTGTCCGTCGCGCGAAGCGGGGGCGTTGGCGATGGCGGCATCATGGTCAAAAGAAGCGGCCGGAACATCTTCGCGCAGGACGTTGACGAGCGGCATGGCGTGGGCTGTCGGTTCGACGCCGGAAATGTCCGGTTCGTTGAGCTGTTCGACGTAGGTGAGCACCTGGTTGAGCTGGCTCTGGAAGAGTCCGGCTTCTTCTTCCGTCAACTGGATCTGCGCCAGATTGGCCACGTATGAAACGTCTATATGGGTAGCATCCGCCATGATTTTCTCCAAATGAGTTCGAACTATAGACAGGCCGTCCCGACGGGGCAAGCGGCAACTGTGCCGAGGACGGAACGTTTCCAACCATTGGAAAAACGGATCGGCTTTTTTCCAGACCCTGGAAACGGGACGGCCGCATGGGCGGATTTTTTCCAGGGTCTGGAAAATGAAGCGGTCAGTCGAGGACGATCTCCTGCCGGTATTCGGGAATGGTGCAGGCCCAGCCGGTTTTTCCTTCGAGCAGGGTCTTGAAGGCTCCGGCGGCGTCGGGTTCCCCATGCGTGATGAAGACCTGGCGCGGCGGCTTGCGGAGCGAGGAGAGCCAGTCGAGCAGCTCGTTCTGGTCGGCGTGCGCCGAAAAGCCGGATATTTTTTCGATGCGGGCCCGGACCGGATGCTCTTCGCCGAAAATGCGGATGGGATCGACGCCGTCGAGGATCAGTCGTCCGAGTGTGCCGACGGCCTGGTAGCCGACGAAGAGGATGGTGCTTTCCGGGCGGCTGATGTTGTTTTTGAGGTGGTGTTTGATGCGTCCGCCGGTGCACATGCCGGATCCGGCGATGATGATGGCGGTGCCTTTGATATGGTTGATGGCTTTGGATTGATCAACGGTGCTGGACATGGTGAGCCCGGGGAGTTCACAGGGATGGATTCCCTGCCGAAGGAGCTGCTGCGCCTCTTCGTCGAAGAGCTCTACGTGCTTGCGAAAGATTTCGGTAACTTTGATGGCCATGGGGCTGTCTACGAAGGCCAGCAGATGCGGAATGCGGTCTTCGCGCAGCAGTGCGTTGAGGTGATAGAGCAGTTCCTGTGTCCGCTCGACGGCAAAGCTGGGGATGACAACATTGCCGCCGGCGTCATGCGTTTCGTTGATGATGCGCGCCAGCTCGCCGGGAATGTCTTTGGCTTCCCCGTGGGCGCGGTTGCCATAGGTGGATTCCACGAAGACATAGTCGGCTTCGTGGAATTCCGCCGGGTCATTGATGATGGGCATATTTTTGCGCCCGACGTCGCCGGAGAACAGGATCGAGCGGGTTTCGCCGTTCTGTTCGATCGCCAGCCGGATGCTGGCCGAACCGAAGATATGACCGGCTTCCCGGAACAGTGCGGTGATTCCGGAAACAATCGGAATCGGTGTACGGTACGGGCAGGGACTGAGCAGCGGCACGGTTTGATCGACATCGGCCTGTGTGTAAAGCGGTTCGTAGGGGAAGGGACTGGTTTTCCCCTGCTTTTCGTGGCGGGCTTTTTTGTGTTTGATGTCTTCTTCCTGCAGGTAGGCGGAATCTTTCATGATGATTTGGGCAATGTCCGCAGTCGCCGGAGTGCAGTAGATCGGGCCTTTGAATCCGTCTTTGACGAGTTTCGGCAGGCGGCCGCAATGATCGAGGTGGGCGTGCGTAAGCAGAACGGCATCGATCGTGTCCGGCGGTACCGGGAAGGCGTCCCAGTTCCGGCTTTTCAGATCGCGTTCCTGATAGAGCCCGCAATCGATGAGAATCCTTGATCCATTGGTTTCGACCAGATAACACGACCCGGTCACATTCTGCGCAGCACCGAAAAAATTGAGCTTTATATCCACAATCACCTCCGCTTTGAGCACAGTGTAGCGGCATTTCTCTGATACGGCAAATAAACCCTTGTACAGAAGACTGTTTTTGTATTCTCTATCCTTTTACTGTGGGCGAGTGGCGAAATTGGTAGACGCGCCAGATTTAGGATCTGGTACCTTCGGTATGCGGGTTCGAGTCCCGCCTCGCCCACCAGGAAAACAAATGAAAGGGAGAATGTCGACATGCTGCCGCAACATGGAGGAGTCCCGAATTTCCGCATGCGGATTTCCGCCCCGGCCGTTATTCTGATCGTTCTGGTTCTTCTGACCGGCTCCATGCTCAGCGTCTCACTGTTTCGTCATGCAGACGCCGGCGATTTGGCGGCAATCAACCGGGCAAAACTCTGTACCATTGCAACGGTTCTGCTTACCATTATGATTCTCATCGCAAGTACCGGGCGCTGGTGGCATCCCCACCTCTGGCATCGCGGGAACAGTCAAAAACATCATCGGAAACGGACTCGACACCGTCGTTACGGATATTCCAGTCGCAGACACCATCATCGACGATGATTTTTGATTGCCTTAACGGAATACGAACAGTACTTTCTGACCTTCTTTTTCAGTGGACGCGTAGCTCAGTTGGTAGAGCAGCTGACTCTTAATCAGCGGGTCCAGGGTTCGAGCCCCTGCGCGTCTACCAAGTCTCCCTTCGGAATTCCGCGCTGGACTCCATTGCCAAACGGCGAATATCTCGCTTATCATTAATCCATATGAACAAAATTAATTCGAAGTACAAGGTGCCGAACCTGGAACGGGCACTGATTATTATCGAACTGCTGAAAGAACACCCGGAAGGATTGACGCTGTCTGAAATTGCGCAGGCCATTGAAGCCTCTCCGACCAGTGTGTTCCGAATCTCCATGACCATGATTGAAAAGGGTTATTTTTCGAGAGACGAGGAGACCAAAAGAATCCGCATGTCCAGCAAGCTGTTTACTGTGTCCAGCGTCGGCACCTGTGATAAGAACATCTCTGAAATCGCAGCGCCGTATCTTCGCCAGCTACGGAATTCCACAAAAGAAACCGCTCTGCTCGGCGTGCTGCTGGCCAACAAGGGGCAAGGCGTCGCCATCCTGGAATATCCGGGACTGTACCCGTTCAAATTTCTGCACGACATCGGCGAACCGATTATCCTGCATGTCGGAGCGCCAGGCAAAGCCCTGCTGGCATTTCTTCCACCGAATGAACAGGACAGCATCCTCAGTAAACTGCGCCTGAAAAAATACACGAACAACACCATCGTCAGCAAAAAGGAACTCCGCCGGGAGCTGGACAATGTTAAGGCCCATGGATATGCCGTCGGGCTTGGGGAGTGGATGGAAGAAATGCACTGCATCAGTGCGCCGATCCTTGACCGGTTCGGCTATCCGCTGGCGGTCGCATGGATTACCGGCCCGGCATCGAGGATGCCGGTTTCCAAAGTGCCGGAACTGGCGATTCAGGTGAAAAGCTGCGCCGCACAGATTACAGCGGTTCTTCAGAATGAGATGATGTGATCCCGCGCATCGCCGGCATTTGATTTCAGCGGAGCGTTTTTTCCTCGATCTGTTTCAGTACGGCCGCCATTTCCCGAGCCCGTTCTGCAAAGGCGGCCGAGACATCCTTTCGCTCGCAGGGATCATCGCTCAGATTAAACAGTCGCGGTTCCGCAGCCATTCCAGGATCCAGTTTTTTTTCTGTTATCAGCCACTGCGGTGTCGGCCAATCATAGGGCGCAATATATTTCCAGTTCTTGGAGGCCAGCGACAACGTAAAGGCATGCTCAACAATCCACTCCCGCCCTTCTGCGGACTGTCCGAGGAGCGCATCCAAATGGTTTTGAGAATCCGGCGCTGTACGAGGATCGCAAACTCCTCCGGTCAATGCCGCCAGACTGGACAGCAGATCAACCTGACTGATGAGCGCCTCTGACCTGCCGGGCACAATCCGCCCCGGCCAGGAAACCAGAAACGGAACTCGGGTTCCGGCTTCGTAAGAACTGTACTTGGTTCCGGTCATCGGCCCCCACGGCTGGTGAGAACCCAGTTTTTCAACGGCATCATCGACATACCCGTCGTCCAGCACCGGCCCGTTATCACTTGAAAAAACAATCAGTGTTTTTTCGGCCAGTCCCCGAGCTTCAATTGCGTCCAAAATCTGCCCGACGCACCAGTCGAGCTGCAGAATGGCATCGCCACGGGGCCCCAGACCGCTTTTGCCGACAAAGCGTGAATTCGGCGCACGCGGCACATGAATGTCATGCGTTGCAAAATACAGGAAGAACGGCCGGTCGCCGCTACCCTGAATGAATTCCAGGGCCTTGCCCGTCAGCGTATCCGCCATATCTTCGTCCACCCAGCGCGCCGCGGCGCCGCCTTTCATGTATCCCATTCGGCTGATGCCGTTGACAATGGAGCAGTTATGCCCGTGACTCCACATCATCTTCAGCAGCTCGGGATTGTTTTTACCGGTCGGTTCGCCCGGGAAATTCTTTTTAAAGCTGACGGATATCGGATCTTCCGGATCGAGGTTGGCGATCCGGTGATTTTCTACAAACACACAAGGAACCCGATCCCCGGTGGCGGGAATCAGGAAGGAATAATCGAAACCGATTTCGAGCGGTCCCGGCCTGATCTCACCGTTCCAGTCCACCGAACCGTCGCCCAACCCCAAGTGCCATTTCCCGACCACACCGGTTCTGTAGCCGACACTGCGGAGCATCGCGGGCAGTGTGCAGCGCCCCGGCTCAATGATCATGCTGGCATCGCCTGACAGGATGCCGGTTCCCTGCCGGCGCCATGCGTATTCGCCGGTCAGCAGCGAATACCGCGAGGGCGTGCAGGTGGCGGAGGAGGCATACGCTCGGGAAAAGCTGAGTCCCCCGGAAGCCAACCGGTCGATATTCGGCGTCTGAACCGCTGAGGTTCCGTTGCAGCTGATATCCCCAAAGCCCAGATCATCCGCATAAATCAGCACAATATTGGGGGTTTGGACCTGCTGAGCCCATCCGCTTTGGACAGCAACGGCACTCAGACCGACCGCAAAAGAAATTTTTTTCATCCGGCACCTTCTCCTCACTCATTCTCACACGAACAAGCATTGTTTCAGCTCTCAAATCAGCACAACAGAATTGCGTTCTTAGAACTATTTATCAACTTTTTCATGCAAAAAAAAAACGATCGGAAAATAACTGCTTCGCTCATACAGAACCTGGAATATCCTTGCAGCGGGTCGCTTCTTTCATCGGCAGGCCGGTGTCATAGTCCAGCTGGCGCGCGTCACCCGTATCGGGCTCGCGCTGGCGCGTATATCCGGTAAAACTCCATGTCGCCGGCGGCGCATCCGTCCGCCACGGACGGCGCAGCCAGTAATAGCCGCGGAATGGATCGCGCGTTTCATTCATCCACTCCATCAGCCGATCATGCAGCCGGTCGCGCTCTGCCGAACAGGCCGGATTCTCAATCAGATTGATCATTTCCTGAGGGTCGGCCTGCATATCATACAGCTCATCTGAACTGAGTAGATTAATCACCAGCTTATAGCGATCGTTCCGAATGCACCGTATCGGCTGAAACCCGCCGAATCCGTCGTGGTCAATTTCGTACCGACCGAACTCCATGAAAATTTCGTTATGACCGAATTCACTGAAGTTTCCAAGCATTGGAACCATACTCCTGCCGTGCAGGACCTTCGGAACATCGGAACACCCGGCAGCGTCCAGCACGGTCGGCACGACATCAATATGCGAAACCAGAGTTCCTACCACGGAACCCGGCTGCACAAATCCGGGCCAGCGCACAATAAACGGAATATTCGTGATCTCGTCATACATCACGGCACCCTTGTTTGTGATGCAATGACTTTCAAGCATATCGCCATGATCAGAGGTATAGATCA
>JBFWJN010000062.1:0-15442 GCA_050253185.1 Kiritimatiellales bacterium
AGTTAGGCTGGCTTGGTATAAGGGCGACCTGCGGGCAACGGAGTTTTCTGTAGAGGGTTCTGTCGATGCGGAGCACTGGGGTACGCTGCTTTCTCACCGGATCTCTTCCGGGGAAACGGCTGATTTTGAGCCGGTTGATTTTTCGCCGGTGTGTGCCCGTTATCTGCGGGTCGTCGGATACGGGAACTCGGATAACGACTGGAACAGCCTCTGCGAAATCGAAATTCTGGGCCTTTCTTCCGGGCTGAGCGGATCGCCGGTGCTCTCCGGCGGTTTGTCGGGAAACGAACTTCAGCTGTCTGCGGCTGCCGAATACGGGGCGACCTATCAGCTCCAGTGGACAGGGTCGCTCACAACGGGAAGCTGGCAGAATGTCGGCAGCCTGCAGGTCGGCGGCGGAGGGGACCTGGTCTTTTCCCACAGTCTCATATCTGGAACAGCCGCAGGGTTTTACCGCCTTACGGTTTGTCCGTAGAAATAAAATATCATAAATATTAATTGACAGAAATCCGCTAATGGTGTTATCTGCAACTGATGCAAGTGAAACACACTTGTTGGTTAATAGTCGAAAGGATAATTATTATGAAATTAATAAGGTGCATGTTGTTAACGGTTCTGCCGGCGTTTTTTTCGCCAGCAGATGTTCTTCTGAATGAAACGTTTGAAAGCGGACTTGGATCTGCACTGGCCAGCAATCTGACAACCGTTACAACGGGAAGCGGGGCGATCGGTTCGGATAATGTTGCGGATCTGAATGATGACTCTGCCACCGGTGCCTCTTATCTGGAATACAATGCGGGGACATCTGCTGCGGGGGCCCTGTATGTTTCGTTTGATCTGCTGAGTATCAACCCGGCCGGAGTGGGCAGCAGCGGGTCAAACCCAATGACGTTTGGAATCGGAGCCTGGGACAACAGCACTGGATATAAGCTTAACGCCAATGCCGCGCGGGCTCTTGGGCTGGATATTTATCATGACGGGGATCGCAGCAACCTCAAGGTGCGTGTCGGGAGCAGTGCGGTCTACACGGCAACGTACACTCCTTCCTTGCTGATGACTTTTCAGATATGGGTGAATGACAGTGACAGCTCGACGCTGACGTATACCCGTCCAGATACCTTGGAGTCTGCTGTACTGTCTGCAGATTCCTTTGTGGTCTATCTGAACGGTACATTGATTGGATCGGATACTGCCGGTTATGCTATGCAAACATCTGTCAGTTCCGGTGATGCGGTGCTTGGACGTGTGGGATTTTATACGTCTAGTACAGTTATTGCGGAATTCCAGTTAGATGACCTGCATGTGGAAAGTGTCATTCCAGAACCGGCTACGCTGAGTCTGGTTGCCGTATTCGGCGGAGCACTGCTCATTATTCGTCGGTATTCCCGGTTCTAGAATTCTTTTGCAAGAGCACTGAGGAAAGACCCCGCCAGCG
The DNA here is from genome assembly GCA_050253185.1 of Kiritimatiellales bacterium. Lineage (GTDB taxonomy): Bacteria > Verrucomicrobiota > Kiritimatiellia > Kiritimatiellales > Tichowtungiaceae > Tichowtungia. The sequence continues at coordinate 1,436 of JBFWJN010000062.1, forward strand.
AAAGGGGTCTTTTCTTTTTGATGAGCTTGTCTGAAAGCCATGGCGATAAAGGGGGGAGGGCATGAGCGGTGTTTCCAGACTTCGGCGGATTGCGGGAACAGCCGGGTTTTTGCTGAGCACCGCGTTTTTCGCCCTTTCGGCGGAGTACTCCGTTTCGAATGCGACCCAATTTGCTGAAACAATGTCTCTCGTTCAGCCCGGCGACGAGATTGTCTGGCAGGATGGGACCTATGATGATTTGGGTTCGCTCGTATTTGAACCGTCGGTGCAGGGTACGGAGGCATTGCCGATTACCCTGCGGGCGGAAACTCCCGGCGGAGTGATATTTCGCGGGAACACCTACTTTAATCTGGGGGGTCACTATCTGGTGCTCTCCGGCTTTCGCTTCGACAATTCCGATTACCCGTTTTCGGATTCGGACACCGCCTACGTTATCATTAATTTCCGTGCGCACAGCGACCTCGATCGTCACGCCTACAACTGCCGTGTTACAGACTGCGCCTTCATTGCCTACGACAATCCGTCCGCAGGCGGCTCCGCGAAATGGATTGAAATGTATGGTGCCGCCAATCGGTTTGACCACAACTATGTTTCGGGCAAAACCACGCGCGGGGCGCTTCTGGTCGTCGAACTGAGCGATCAGACCAATCAAATCACGGCGGCGCACACCATCGACAGCAATGTTTTTGCTGACCGGCTGCCCGGTCCGCTGGACAACGAATACGAGACAGTACGCGTGGGCACCAGCATTTACAGCGACGAAAACGCCCATGTCACTGTGGAGCACAACTTCTTTTACCGCTGCAGTGGTGAAGCCGAAATTGTTTCGAACAAGTCCTGCGAAAACACCTATCGCAACAACACCTTTGTGGAGTGTGCCGGCTCGCTGACCCTCCGCCACGGCCGCGGCTGCCGGGTTGAAGGAAACCTCTTTTTGGGACACGGCATCGCGGGTTCCGGCGGGATCCGCGTGGCCAACAGCGATCACATCATCGTCAACAATTGTATGCAGGACCTTGCCGGCACCGGCTATCAGGCGGCGTTTGCGATCATGTACGGGTCAACAAACACGCAGACCAATCCCGACCTGCTGGGCAGTTACGGTCCGGTGGACAATGTGATTCTGGCGCACAATACGCTGGTGAATGTTGCCGAGGCGGTGAACTACGGCGTCGGCAAAAAAAAGGACCGCCAGCTGCCGCCGAACAACGTCACCTTTGCCGCCAACATCGTTTCCTCAACCCATGCGCCTCTGTTCAGCCAGGAAGACCCGCCGACCCACCTGACCAACCTCAACAATATCGTATGGGGCGCATCCGCCGGGCTCGCGGCCGATCCGGACCTGGTGGTCACCAATCCGCTGCTGGCCGCGGACTGCCGCGGGATCTTTCGTCCCGTTACGAACAGTCCGGCAATCGGCGCGGCCGGAACACAAACGGTCCTTGGAGGCGACCTGCTCGATATGGATGGAGCGTTGCGACCGCTGGTCGGGCGAGATATCGGCGCCGACCAGGTCGGATCCGGGGCGCAGCCCACCGCGCCACTCTCAACCGCAGAGATCGGCCCGGGCTGGCTCCCGCTGCTGATCCCGGCGGCCATCCGCATCACCATGGATCAGACGACCTCTTCGATCTCTGTTACCGGAACGCCGAATACTCGATATGTGCTGGAAACCACTACCAATCTGCTCAGCAGCTGGGTCCCGCTGATGACCAACGCCGCCGACGAAAACGGACGGCTGGAGTTTTCGGACACGGATGCGGCCGGTTCGCAGCAGTTCTACCGCACTGTGCAGTGACCAGGAAAAGCAAAGTTAGGCGCTGACGAGGCGGCGGCTGACTCTCCAGCCGCTCGTTTCCAGTGCATTCAGCGCGGTATCAAGATCCGGCAGATAGGGGTGCCATTTGCGTTCCCATTCGAGGCTGACGACGCCGGCATATCCGTTTTCCTGAAGGAGGGCCAATGTTTCGCGGGCCGGGAATTCGCCCTGTCCGGGAAGGACGTAGGTGTACGGATGCCGTGCGGACGGTACAGATATGCTGTCCTTGATATGGACATGTTTGATGTGGGGGCCGATCTGCCGCCAGGTTTCTTCGGCGGACTCACAGCCCGCTTTCCACGTGTGGTGAGTGTCCCAGATGATCGGCGGCATAAATCCCACGGCATCCTGAAGCTGTCTGCATCGTTTGCCGCTGCTGAACCCGTCGTGCGTTTCCAGGGCAAGGTTCGTAGTCCATTCGTTCTGCGCGCGCAGATCCTGCCACCAGTTCAGAGTGTCGACGGCGGTATGCAGGCCTTCGACGCTGAGGGGTTCGCTCATCGTCCCGCCGCCGAATATGCGGATGTAGGGAATGTTCAGGGCGTCGGCCCATTTTGCGAACAGAAGCAGGTCTTTGCGGGCCTCTTCGGTGTGTTCGGTCAGGCTGAATCCGCTGTTCAGCGCGATGATTTTCTGGTTGTAGCGGTCCAGTACAGACTGGATTTTCGAGGGTTCCCCAAAGGTCCGATCAAGATAGCCCGGCAGGTCCAGGCAGTCTTCCAGGCTGCGGATTTCCAGAAAGTGTATGTCGTTTCGGTCGGCCAGCCGGCAGACCGATTCGAGGTCCAGTTCGTGGCATCCCAGAGAGGAGATGCCCCAGTCGAAATCAGGTGGTGCGATCATAAATATCCAGGGTGATCAGGTTGGTGAGCGGCTGTCCGCTCAGATAGTTGGAAAGATTGTCAAGGGCCAGCTGGCCGCAGTCGCGGCGGCGGTCCGGCGTGGGGCCTCCAAGGTGCGGAAGCAGGGTCGTGTTGGCAAGGCTTCGGAGCGGCGAATCCGCCGGGAGAGGTTCCGTCTCATAAACATCGAGTGCAACGTGCAGGCCCTTTTCCCGGCAGACGCGAATCAGCGCATCCTCGTCGACCACCATGCCGCGCCCGACGTTGATGAATACGGCTTTGTCCGGGAGCAGTCGAAGGAGTTTTTCGCCGACCAGATGGTGGTTCTCCGGTTTCCCCGGGGCCAGTTCGATCAGCACATCGGATGTGGAGAAAAGGTCTTCCAGGCTTTCGGAGCGGCGAACGCCCAGCTGTTTGAATGTATCGTCCGGAACGCTGGGCGAGTAGGCACTGATCTGGACGTTGAAGGGCTGGAGCAGCTTGATCAGTTCCCGGCTGATGGCGCCGAGTCCGTGCAGGCCGACCCGCCGCTCAAAAAGGCTGAGCGTGTCGGGGTGCCGTCCTTTTTTCCATGCGCCGTTGATCCGCATGTCGACACTCCAGTTGCCGACCCGCCGCAGGGCGGACAGGGTGAGAAGCAGGGCGCACTCCGCGACGGTATTACTGATGATAGATCCCCAGTTGGTTACGAGCAGTCCGTTTTTGACCAGTTCGCGGGGTACGAGCTTGCGGACGGATCCGCAGGTGTAGCAGACATATTTCAGGAAACCGGCGACTTCCTCGGGGATCGGAGGGGCTTCCCAGGCGCAGATCAGGATTTCGGGTTGATGGGTGCGCAGGGCCTGTCGCCATTCGTCGTCGGAAAGCGGGGGTTCAATATAGATGATTTCCGGCAGCAGCTCATTCAGATGACTCCGGAGCGGTTCCGGTAAAAAGTCATCCAGTTCGCGGGGGGTCATGGCAGCCATTGCGCGGGAAGAGGGTTTATATATTGCTTTCATAATTATTAAATATCTGTAATCTCTATTAATTGCAATTGTAAATATCGATTTTTTATGAAATTATGAAACCCGGTTCACAAGGAGTCAGCAGGAGGTTTTTAGATGGCTAAACGTATTTCTCAGAGTCAGATCGCAAGAGAGCTTGGAGTGTCGCAGTCGCTGGTGTCGCTGGTGCTGAATGGACGCAAGGAGGGAATTTCCGGGGAATCGTACAATCGAATCTGGTCGATGGCGGTGAAGCAGGGATATGTGCCGCGGGGAATGCAGCCCGTGCATGCGCCGGAGGTTCAGCACAGCTATGTGGGTGTTATCCTGCGCTCCGGACTGAGTCTGGCCACGCACAGCAACACGTTCAGCCATGTCCAGCAGGGCATGTTTCGCGTGCTGCGGGAATCGGGCATCAGTACCGCATTTCTCGGCAGCGAAGGGGAGCTGGATGAAAAACGCCTCTTTGAGCTGCTGGGACGGCGGGATCCACTGCTGGGAATTGTGGTTTTCGGTGAGGTGGGCGACGCGTTTCTTCGGGCGCTCAGTGCGCTGCGCATCGAGCTTCTCTGTGTCTATGCCAGTGCTCCCGGGGTCTGCCATTCGGTGGTTCCCAATGAAAAGGAATCGGTGGAGCAGCTGGTGAATCACCTGTTTTCGCTGGGGCATCGTCGGTTCGCCTGGCTGGGCGGCAACTGCCGCCTCGGAAGAAACAAATCCCGGTTCGCATCCCTTCAGGAAGCACTTGCTTCAAAAGGGCTTACGCTTGCAGAGCAGGATGCGGTGGATGTGGAGAAAGGGGACCGGCAGGAAGGGTTTGAATGCGCTGAGGAGCTGGTTCGCCGGGCGGGCGGAGGAGAACTGCCGTCGGCATGGATCTGCCATAACGGGCTGATGGCGCGCGGCGCGTTTCAGTTTGCACTGCTCCATGGAATCAGGGTTCCGGATGAGATCAGCCTGGCTGCGGTTGACCGGACCCGCGTCTGTACTGAAATTCACCCGTTTCTGACGAGTGCGGGCAGCGATCCGGAAGTGATCGGCGAAGAGGCCGCTCGCCTGCTGAACCGGCTTGCAAAGGAGAGCAGCGGGCGTCGGGTTTATGCGGATCTGGTGGTTCCCTCTTCGTTTGAGGCGGGACAGACCAGTGCACATGTAAAAGGATAATTCTTCGGAATATAGATTTATATTTATTAAAAAATACATTCAAATTTAATAAATATTAATTGACTGATGAGTTGAGGGGTGAAATAATCCGATCCGACAATGAACTTGGTGGAGGGATCGGAATGGTGAATAAGAATACTGTATGGGTTTCGACTTTATTGGCTGGAGCGCTGGCTTCGGCGGAAACGCTGGTGAACAGCACCTTTGAAGAGGCTCTGGGCGGCGTGCCGCGGGATGCGGCTCTTCAACGGGCTGAGCAGGTCTCGGTGGTGCCCGGCACGGGACCGATTGGAACCGATGCCGTCGTGCGGTTCGATGATGAATCAACCTCGCGGCCCGGAATTCTGGAATACAATCCCGGCCAGGGTCCGGCCGGCGCCTACAGAATCTCCTTTGATCTTCAGAACAATGCCTCCGGCGGCAGCGGAGATCCTGAACCGATTATCTTCTCCGTCGGCCAGTGGGCCCGCGGCCGGGGCGTGGCGCTGGGTGCAAATGCCTCGCGGGCCTTCGGTCTTGAGTTTACGGACAACTCCTCGGCGATTGCCCTGCGGATCGGAAAATCCGCCGCCAAACGCGATTCCTATGATTCATCGGCCGTGCAGCATGTGCTGATCTTCGTGAATGACAGCGACAGTGATGGTCTGTCATACACCCGGCCCGACACACAGGAAGCGGCGGTTCTGAATCCCGATTCGGTTGTGGTGTGGATTAACGGCCAGCTGCTTAAACGGGAAAGTCCTTCCGGGGTGGCGATGCAGTCGTCCGTCAGTCAGGGAAATGCAGTGCTCGGACGGATGGGATTCAGTTCATCGACGTCCTCTACAGTGGATTTCCTGATTGACGACTTCTTCGTGGAATCACTGGCGTCCTCGTCAGCCGGTTCGCCGTCACCGGAACCGGCCGCGGCGCAGGCTGCCCCGGCCAGCCGTTCATCGGATCCGTCTCCGCAGAGTGACGGAACGGTCTACCTCCACGAAACATTTGACAGTTTCCCTGTCGGCAGCTCGCCGAAAAGCCCGTTGCAGTGCCGGGTCGATAAAGTGTCGGTGGTCGATGGCGGTGGTTGGATCGGATCAGGACTGGCGGCCCGTTTTCTGGATGAGGACACCGGCCGCGGCGGTGCGCTGGAATATAATGCCGGTGCGGAGGAACTCGGCAGTCTGTACGTTTCGTTCGACGTGCTGAACAACGATCCTCAGAAAGCGGATGCGTCGTCTGTGGTGACGTTTGGCGTGGGCCAGTGGGCGGTGACCAAAAGCTTGATGCTCAACGCAAAGGCAAAACGGGCCTTCGGCCTTGAGCTCTATGGACAGACGCCTTACATCAAATTGCGGGTCGGCGACAACACTGTTGCCTACAGCCGTTACGATGCATCCCGTCCGCTGAACGTCAAGATCTGGGTGAATGATCATGACGGCAATACGCTTTCCTATAAACGGCCGGATACGGGCGAAGAGGTTCTGCTGAATCCCGACTCTGCTGTGGTCTGGATTAATAATGCGCTGCTCGGCCGCGAGCAGGCCGCCGGCGTGCCGATGAACAAGGCGGTGACCCAGGGCGATGCCGTGCTTGGCCGTCTGGGATTCAGCTCGACCACCAAGGCGCTGACGGATTTTCTGATCGACAATGTGCATATCGAAGACCCGTCCGGAGCGTCCGCGCCGGCAGATCCGAAAACCCTGTCTCCGTCTGCGTCCGGAGAAGTGACGCCGGTCCGCATGGCCGGTGCGGAGACCGTGGCCTACCGTGACGGCGATGCCGCCATGAACCTGTTTGTCTACAAACCGCAGGGCTGGAGCACGTCTGATAAACGGTCGGCCCTGGTGTATTTTTTCGGCGGCGGCTGGACCAAGGGAACGCCCCTGAAATCCGCATCTTGGGGATCCTGGGCCGCCGAGCACGGCATGGTGGGAATCTGCCCGGATTACCGCACCAAAAACCGGTTCGATACCAGTCCGCTCGCGTCCGTTGCTGACGGTCGTGCCGCCTTCGGCTGGATCGTTCGCCATGCGGAGGAGTTGGGAATTGACCCCGCCCGAATTATCGTTGGCGGCACTTCCGCTGGCGGTCATGTTGCGTTCTGGACCGCGCTTTCAACAACGCCGCCCGGCTCGGACCCAGCCGAAGCAGTCGCTCAGAAACCGGCGGCTCTTTTCCTGAGTTCGGCGGTTACGGACACGTCCCCGGACACCGGTTATACGCCGTCCCGGTTCGGCGATGACGCCGTTGCGCTTTCGCCGGTGGATCAGCTCGATGACAAAATGCCGCCGGTACTGATGTTTCATGCGGTGGACGATCCGCTGGTTCACTACAGCACGGCCGTTGCGCTCCACGACAAACTGCTCGCGGCCGGCAATGTGTGCGATTTGATCACCGTGCCGCGCGGCGGGCACGGGTTCTCAAGCACCTATCCGGAGTGGAAAGACAAGGTGCGCACCAAGGCGGAGCAGTTCTTTGCGCAGCAGGGACTGCTGCCGGCACTTCCCTGAAAAACAACCCGTAAAACAATCGTCCGGACCGCCGGGCGCAACTGAGGAGGAAACTATGAGAATTCAATGCATGCAAACCGCCATTCTGGCTGCGGGGCTGCTGTTGACAGGAACCGCCCGGGCCGCTGAATCCGACATCGTTGCGGATTACCGCAGCCTGACCGTCGATAACCTGCCGCATATTCAGCTGGTGATTCAGGAGGCCATTGACAACAGCACATCATCCCAGATGAATGTCCATAAGATGAGGAAAAAACTGCGCCTGAGTTATTGGCTGCCGACCATGACTGTTCGCTACGGTCAGCAGGACTATATGCAGAGCAACTACGGTGTGGTTGATGAAGAGGAATCCCGTACATACCCTGATAGTCCGAGCAGTGACTATGATGCAACCACGCAGGTTTCGGCCAAGACCAGTGAAACCACGGAATGGCAGCCGTACTGGGCGGTTTATGCCGAATGGGACCTGAGCGGGTTGATCTTCAGCCGGGAGGAAACCTATGCGCGATACACCAAGGAACAGCAGGCCTATTATCAGCAGCGGCTGGTTAAAAAGGTGATCCAGCTTTATACCGAATTAAAATCGCTGCTTGAGCAGCGCGGATCGCAGGAGGATCTGGGGCTGGAAATCGATATCAGTGCGGCGGCGGTCAAGCTGGACTTCCTGACCGGTGATTATCTCAGTGCGGTGACGCCGGTGTATACGGAAGAACCTGACCCCGAAACAGAGGCTGCCGTCGATTCGAAGGAAACCGTGCAGCAGATTATGGAATCGCTGAACGGACCGGACGGCAAGGTGTTTACCGTTCAGGTGGAAAAATAAACGAGAGGGAGAGTGACAATGAAAAAACAGATTTTATCCATGGCATTGATTGCTCTGTCGGCGGAACTGGCCGGTGCGGCAGGTGTCGACTACGGAAAGCTGACCATCGACAATGTTCCGTCCATTAAGGCGATTGTAAGCGCGGCTGCTCAGGCCAGTACATCGGGAAAAGTGGATACGCAGGCGGAGCTTCGCCGCATCCATCTCAGCCATCTGCTGCCGACGGTTGAACTCAGTTACGGAAAAGATTCCCGGCCGCAGTATGAGTATGGGTATAACACGCTGACAAGCAGCTACGACTATCCAAACTATACTTCAGGAGGAGTTCCGTCGGACGCTAAAGACTACATCAGAACCCAGGAGGATTGGTACAACAAAGGAACCTCGTCGACCTACGCTCCGGAATGGTATGTGGACGTGGAATGGGAGCTGGGCAAACTGGTTACGGACCGTGAAGAGGTCTACCTGTATTATGTGAATGCCCGCAATTCCTATTATCGGACCGGTACCGTCGAAAATACGGTGGATGTCTATCTCAACCTCATCTCACTGCTCAGGGAGAAAAAACAGGTTGGAAGCGATCCCACTCTGCTGGCGGACCTGACGGCTTCAGCCGCGGAACTGGATTTCCTGACCGGGAATTTTCTCGGACAGTTCATCCAGAACCTGTCGGACATCCCCGAAACCGAGGCTGTGGCGGACGCATCTGTTCCCAGCTCAGGTCGGCAAAGCGTGTCGAAGAAGCTGGCGAACGACGAGACCTCGTCGGGCAATGCGTCTACTTTGTTTGACCTAATGGAGGATGAAGACGAATAAGCGTGTTTTTGCCGATCCCATTTGATCATAAGTTAAACCCCGTCGATTCGGCGGGGTTTTTACTTTTTCCAATGATTGGAAACAGATTATTTTTCTAATTCAATATTTTTTAGATTAAAATATATTGAATTAGAAAGTAATGTGGGGTATTCCCATTACCAAATAACAATGGGAGAAATACCTGATGAGTGATGTCAGCGATAGCACCGAAATGTACAATTTCTCCGTTCTGCGCGACCTGCGCAAAAAAGACGGGTTGACGATTTCTGATTTGTCGGAAAAAACCGGTATTTCGCCGGCGGTGATTTCTAAGCTGGAGCGTAATCAGGCGGTTGCCGGGCTGGGAACACTGTTTCGGCTGGCGCGGGGATTTGGGATTACGTCCGCCGAACTGCTTTCGCTGATTGAATCGCGCACGGCGCAATGCAAGAAGGAAACGGTTCGGCAGGCGGGCGATTTCAAATTTCGCCTGATTGAATTTGCGAATTCAAGCTGCTTTTACGCCGAGGTGAAAAAAGGCGCAAAGCGTTCCAATCCCGATGCGCACCGCGATGAGTATGAAACCTGCTGGGTGCTCGAGGGAGCGCTCAGAATCGTTCTCCCGTATGAAACCCATGTTCTAAAAGCCGGAGACTGCCTGCAGTTTGATGCACTGTTCGAGCACACCTATGAGGCGCTCGAAGACAGCCGCATCATTTTGCAGCATATCCACAAGCCGAAGCGCTTTTAGCGCTTCGGCAGTTATCAGGGATCGGTTATCTGATTCCGATTAACTGATAACTGTTACCCAATAACTGAAAACTGAAACAATGACTGACTTTAGACGATTTGATTTAAAAACCTATGACGACCTGCGCGGCGATCTTTCCGCGCTGAATCTGGAACTGCCGATTTCTGAAAACCTGGAGGTGCTCGGCCAATCGGTGACGATCGGCGACCGCGTGCTGCCAAACCGGTTTGTCGTCCAGCCGATGGAAGGCGTCGACGGCGACCCGGTAACCGGGGCGCCGACGGAACTGACCTATCGCCGCTACAAACGCTTTGCCGAAGGCGGAAGCGGTCTGATCTGGGCCGAGGCCGTTTCTGTTGTTCCGGAAGGCTGTTCCAACGCCAAACAGATGCGGATTACGGAAGACAATCTCGACGCCTATAAAAAACTGGTCGAACAGACCAAAGAAGCCGCGCGCAAAGCCTGCGGACACGACGTGCAGTTCGTCGTACAACTCACGCATTCCGGACGCTTCAGTCGTCCCGGCGGTGTCGTGAAACCGCTCAAGGTGCAGCACAATCCATTTCTCGATGAAAAGCTTGGCATGGCCGATATCGAGCCGGTTTCCGACGATTACCTCGACCGCCTTCAGGACGAATTTGTTAAAGCTGCGCGGAGGATGGCCGCGGCCGGGTTCGACGGCGTCGATATGAAGGCCGTCCACGGCTATCTGATTGCCGAGCTGCTCGGCGCGCATACCCGCGAAGGAAAATACGGCGGCTCGTATGAAAACCGGACCCGCTTCCTGCGCGAAACCGCGCAGCGCATGATGGCCGAGCTGCCGAAGAGCACCTTTGTCACCTCGCGCACAACGGTTCTGGAGCCGTGCCCTTATCCATACGGCTGGGGTGTTGCTCCGGAAGAGAGTGACACATGGAAAGTCGATCTGACCGAACCGAAGCGACTGATGAAAGAATGTTTCGAAATGGGGATGCCGATGTTCAACGTATCGGTCGGCTTCCCGCGGTTTCAGCCGCATCTGAACCGTCCGCACGATAACTCGCTCGTCGGCGAAGGAAAACCGCCGGAATATCCGCTCGTCGGCGTCGTTCGTTTCCAGCAAACCGTGCGCGATATGCAAAAGAGTCTGCCGGAATGTCCGGTGCCGACCGCCGGGCTGACATGGCTTCGGCACCTGCTGCCGCAGGTCGCCGCGGGTATGGTTGAAAACGGCTGGTGCTCGTTGATCGGGCTCGGCCGCGGGGCGTTTGCTTATCCGGATCTGGTGAAAGACATCCTGACAAAAGGTGTGATGGATCCGGCGAAATGCTGCACGACCTGCTCGATGTGTACGCAGATTATGAAAGACGGCGTCGGCTGCGGCGGATGCGTGATCCGCGATAAGGAAATTTACGGACCGGAATTAAAGAAAGGCCGCATGGCGGCCAAAGCGAAAGGATTGGCATAATGAAAAAAGTGGCTCTTGTAACCGGTGGCGGCCGTGGCATCGGATTCGGTGTCGCTGAAAAACTCGCAGAAGATGGATTCAACCTCGCGCTCAGCGGACGCAGCGACGCATCAAAGGTTTCCGATTCCATCCAGGCATTGGAAAAACTCGGTGCGGATGTACTGTACTGTTCCGGCGATGTGTCTTTGGCGGAGGATCGCGCGGCGATGCTCGCGGCGATCAAAGAAAAATTCGGTCGGCTCGACGTGCTCGTCAACAACGCCGGTGTGGCGCCGAATGTACGCGCCGATATTCTTGAAGCGGGTGAAGAAAGTTTTGATCGCCTGATCAATATCAACCTGAAAGGTCCGTATTTCCTGACGCAGGCCGTCGCCAACTGGATGATTGAGCAGAAGAAGACGGACGATTCTTTCGGCGGATGCATTATCAATGTCGGTTCTTGCTCGGCGACGGTCGTTTCCGTCAATCGCGGCGACTATTGTATTTCGAAAGCGGGTGTCGGTATGGCGACGCAGCTTTTCGCCGCGCGCCTCGGCGAGTTCAGTATTCCGGTTTATGAAATTCGCCCCGGCGTGATCCGTACCGACATGACCTCCGGTGTGACGAGCAAATATGACCACCTGATTTTTGAAACAGAACTGCTTGTGCAGAAACGCTGGGGCGTTCCGTCTGATATTGGGAAAGTTGCCGCTTCCATGGCGCGCGGCGACATGCCGTATTCAACCGGGCAGGTCGTGGATGTCGACGGCGGCATGACGATGGTTCGGCTGTAATACGGAGCAGGTTTGAACAATGAAAAACATACTGTTTTGGACGAACGAAGAAACGGACCGATCTTCAGATGATCTCAAATCGGAAAATATTCCTCACCTGATTCCGTTTGTTCAGGAGCAGCCGGGCGAACCCTATTCCTGCGTGATTGTTCTTCCTGGCGGTGGATATGAATTCCTGTCGCCTCAGGAGTCCAAGCCGGTTGCCGGCTGGTTGAACGGGCTGGGGATCAGTTCCTTCGTGCTCAATTATTCCGTGAACCCGATCCGTCATCCAAAACCCTATCACGATGTGCGGCGAGCCATTCAGTGGGTGCGTTCCCATGCAGAAGAATTCAACATCGATCCGAACCGCATCGGCGTTTTGGGATTTTCGGCCGGTGGGCATCTCGCGGGCTCGGCCGCCACGATGTGGGAGGATTCATCTCTGGTGATCGGGGACGAGATCGACTCCATTTCAGCGCGTCCGGATCTGGCGGTGATGTGCTATCCGGTGGTGACCGCCGATCCCGCCCACTGCCACGAAGGGTCGGTTGTCAGTTTGATTGGGCCGAACCCTTCTGCAGACGACCGGGAATCGTTCAGCCTGGAAAATCGTGTCAGTTCCAATACACCTCCGGTTTTTCTTTGGCATACGGCGAACGATGAGCTGGTTCCGGTGGACAACAGCTTTCGGATGGCCCGGGCGCTGGACTGTGCCGAAGTGGAATATGAACTGCATATATTTCCGGACGGACGGCATGGTCTCGGGTTGTGCAGTATCAGTGATCGGCGGAATTCCTATCTCGCACATTGGCGCGGACTGTGCGCCCAGTGGCTGGTGCGACAGGGATTTTGAGTTTCAATTCCAGACTTAGAGGTTATTGGAAAATCGAGAATTCTCGGCGGAATGCAGATGGTGTTACGCTGGTCATTTTTTTGAAAAGTTTTGTAAACTGTGCCTGGTCGGTCAGGCCGCAGTGTCCGGCAATTTCCTCCATCGTCAGCGTGGTTGTCCGCAGGAGTTTTTTTGCAGCTTCCATTTTTTGCCGGTGAATTTCCTCCAATGGACTTCTTTGCAAAACCCTTTGGAATTTGAATTGAAGCAATGATCGACTAACTCCGGAGTGTCTGACGACCTCCGATACCCGGGTCGGTTCTCCGCAATGCTCATTGATGAAAATCAGGGCTTTTAAAACTGCAGGATCGTTAATAGCCATTGCATTTGTTGAATTTCGCTCAATGATTTCGATAGGAGCAATGCGAAAATGTTGTCGAACGGGTGTTCGGTTTTTCAGCCGGGCATCCAGCAGTCGTGCTGCTTCAAATCCGATCTGCCGGTATGAAAAACGGATACTGGAGAGTGACGGATGCGCGATGGCACATAGATGAGGATCGTTGCCGGTACCTAAAACTGAAATATCTTCCGGAACTCGCAGGTCCATTTGTCTGCAGGCTTCCAGCACATGCAAAGCGTGATAATCATTAATTGTAAGAACTCCCAGTGGACGTGGTTGCTGTTTCAGCCATTTTCCCAGTCGAAGAGTATTTGTCTGCAACTGATGAGACGGAACCATCCCCTGTTCACATTTGTGTTCGAACCAAAGGAGGTTTCGGTCGCGAGCTTCTGCAGTATTGTTTAGTCCGGTAAACTGTTGGATCGATCGGTCGCGCATGGCTCCGGTAATAAACGCCAGATCCAGAAACCCCTTGTCCAGAAAGAATTCAGCTGCCAAACGACCACATTCTTTATTGTCGATATCTATGGAAAAGGAGTTTTTTTCTGGATTCGGATTCAGCACCTCAACCATCGGCACTGAAAGTCGCGGTGCTTTTTTCCATATGGTGTGGTGATAAATCACGCCATCCGGTTGCCACGATTTTATAGCCTTATGAATATCGTGCTGATGGTCGATGATTCTCAGCAACCACTGATCCATTTGATTGTAGTTTGCGATGCCCTCTAGCACTTCATGGAGATCATGCAGTACAATCAGGATTTTCCTGTGTGTTTTCATGAGAAACCGAGAGTTGCAAGACCTGCAGGATCTGTCAAATTATCTCTGGTAAAAACCACAAAAAACAAAGTAATACTGCCATAGGCGCAATATGGGGGTATTGTTATGTTCTCTACAGGTT
>JBFWJN010000063.1:0-14952 GCA_050253185.1 Kiritimatiellales bacterium
GCTCAGTCATTCCCTCGGACAGCTTTCCGCCTATCTGGGCGTGGACGGCGGAACCTATCACCGAGCCGATGCCGACTCCTATCATATCATCACTGTATTCAACGTCGGGATGAAGCGCCGTTCGACCATGCGGCTGAATCGGCTGGAACGTGACGCCGGCGGCGTGCTGTGGCTCAACGAAGTGAAAGAGTGATGCAGACCATTGCCTCCAAAGATAATCCGAAGCTCAAAGCCGTTCGTGCGCTGATCCGCTCCAAGAAAGACCGCCAGGCCTCCTCCTCCTTTATCATGGAAGGCGTCCGCGCCCTGACGGCACTCATCGACGGCTCCGCGCTGCCGCAGTACCGCCTGCGCGAAATCTGGGTTTCGGCCCAGCAGACCGCGCTCGCTTCCCGCTTCGAGGTCCCGGTCTATGTTGTCGGGCAGGAGATGATCGAACAGCTTTCCGACTGCCGCACCTCGCAGGGCATTCTCGGCGTCGTCCACCATTCTCCGGTTCCGCTGACGATTCGCCCGGATCACGGGAACTATCTGCTGCTCGACAACCTCATGGACCCCGGCAACCTCGGCACGCTGATCCGCTCCGCCGTCGCCTTCGGCTTCGACGGCGTCCTGCTGCTCGGCGACAGCGTCGACGTGTTCAATCCCAAAACCGTGCGCGCCACCATGGGCGCGCTGCCGTTTTCCAATGTCTGGAAAACCGGCGATGAAATTTTCCAAAGCCTGGAAAAATTCGGCTATCACCTGATTTCGACCGTCATCCACGGCGGCGAAAATCTTTACAGCACAGAATTCGGGCCGAAAAACGTGCTGGTGATCGGCAACGAGGCGCGCGGCGTATCCGACGACGTGCAGGCACGCTCGGCGCGCCGGCTCTCCATTCCAATGTCTGGAAACGTCGAGTCGCTCAACGCCGCCGTTGCCGGGTCCCTTTGCATGTCCGTTCTGCAGAATCGAACCGGAAACCCTTTTCCGAACAGAGTCTAAACTCAATCACGGGCTTGTCGTCCGCCTTTCAGCGCTTTATACTTCCGCCCGTAGACAGCGGGTTATTAAAAGAAAGGATCGGTTCATGGCTACAGTCAGCAAACTCCTCGAGAAAAAAAGCAAAGACCTGGTTTCAGTCTGCCCGGATACCCTCATTCGGGATGCTATTGCAAAAATGGCCGAAAAATCCGCCGGGACCGCACTGGTGATGGACGGGCCGGCGCTGGTCGGCATTCTGTCCGAGCGCGACTTTATTCGCAAAATCTATCTCAAAGACAAATGCGGAACCGGCGTGAAAGTGAAGGAAATCATGTCCGGCAGCCTGACCACCGTTACGCCGGGCACCACGCTGGAACACTGCATGAACCTGATGACCGACAAACGGATCCGTCATCTTCCGGTGCTCGACGGCGATCAGGTCGTCGGCGTGGTTTCCATCGGCGATATCGTGAAATACATGGTGCAGGAAAAAGACTCCGTGATCAAAAACCTGGAAAGCTACATTTCCGGTCCCGGCATGTAGGTTTTTCCAATGATTGGAAAAAAAGCTCCCAAACCCTGGAATCCTTTGACAGCTGAAAAAGCTCCCGCGGAAACGCGGGAGCTTTTGAGTGATCGGACTCAGTGCGACAGAAAATGGCTCTGATGGAGAAGGTCGATTCCCAGATAACTCTTCACAAAATAAATGATCAGCATAATGCAGATCCCCACGCTGAGTGCGATAACCCCCAGCGCCAGCATCAGAGCCAGGATGTTTCCGAACAGCGGCGCACCGTAGCGGAACGACTGCTGGGCAATCACCCGCAGCCGGTAAAGCCAGTAGGGGGCGCTGTAAATCTGCTTATCAATGTTCTTCTGGTTGTCCAGAAGCTGCTGCTGAATCTGTTCGATATCGTATTGGCGCACGGCTTCGCGCACGGCCTGCTGGATGTCTGCGGGTGACGCCGGTTTTTTGATGAAGCGGAAAATCTGCCCGTGGTTGATGGCTTTGATGAACTGTTCAGTTTCCAGCGCTGCGCTGAACAGAACGCTTTTAATCTGGGAGTTGCGCTGTTTCAGGGTGATCAGAAAATCCAGCCCGCTCTGGCCGGGCAGAACGTGGTCGCACAGGATCGCCTTGACATGCCGGCCGCGCAGAACTTCCACCGCTTCTTCGGCGGATTCCGCCTGATAAAGGACATATTCCTTTTGAAGCACCCGGTAGAGCACCTTCAGCATGAACGCGTCGTCATCAATGATCAGGACGGCGTCTTTTTCTTTTGAGTTGGACTCTTGAGATTTATCAGTCACTGAAACCGAGCTCCTTCGCCATTAGATGATAGATTTGGTGGATCTTTGTCAAGCCTGCGGGCAGAGAACGGTTGGACGAAATGGATGCCGCGGAGTCCGGATCCTGCGGTTCATACCCGTGCATGCCGGCAATTTGCTTGACGCCCATAAAGCTCGGGACCATCTGAATCCCGGGATTCAGCAGGAAAATCATCTGTCCATACATTCCATCCTCGAAATAAACGCCCTCGGCCCGGAGTTTTTCTTCAGAAAGAATCCGGCCTTTGGGATGGTCGTGCAGGGCTTCTGCGATTTTTTCACGGGCTCCGTCTTCCATGAACCAGAAACGGGCCATGGTCGAGTCATAGAAAGCGACATAATCACGGTTCCACTCGAGACCCGTCTGTTCAATATCGTGAATCAGGTCATACCCTTCGGTAATGTCGTGCATTCCGTGGTCCGTGAAGACATACCACTCCACTTCCTCATAATGCTGTTCCGCTGTATCAATCAGTTCGCGCAGCTTTTCGTCATACCAGTGAATCAGCTCGGTCACCTTGGCATCGCGGGTCCCGACCGCGTGCATCAGTGCGTCCAGTTTGCCGAGCGAACAGTAGGCGAACTCGATTCGCTGCGATTCAATATCGGCCGTCAGCCGATCGAGTTTGGTTTCATCGCTCACGGCGCTGTCGTGTACGTAATGCGGAATATTTTTCCGGGCCAGCTCATCAAAAATGGTTTCGCCGCGCAGCAGACCGCCCGGCTCCCAGATCCGTTTCTTTTCTGCATAGTTGAACAGCGGAAGAACCTTGAACGGCACGCCGTAGAGCTGGAAATATCCGGTAAACCCCTGGACCTTTTTGATGATCCGGCTCAGGTAGTGACGGACCCGTCCGCGCCGGAAAATGGAATCCGGCAGAACCGACAGAACTTTCGTCCACTTGAACGGGGAATGTTCGGGATCATAATAAAACGACGACCACATCAGGTGTTCCGAGGGAAGTTTTCCTGAAATAATCGACGGGTCGCACGCCGAGGAATAGCCCAGGATGGTGTCGATCTTTTTGTGATCAACGATCCGGTCCTGCAGGAAAAAGGAATGCCGCAGGAAAACCTCCCTGCCAAACGCGTCGATAAATAGAAATAAGCTCAGTTTCGGTTTCTTCATGAAAACCTCTGCTGAAGAGCATAAAACGTTTTGCAGAGCGCTTCAAAATCAACCTGAGACGAATTCAGCAGCCATGCGATGAGCTCGCTGTCCGCCTGGCGCGCCAGCAGCAGGGGCAGGGCCGCATAAAGGCGCAGCCGCGGATGGGCGAACAGTCCGAACCGCGCGCCGCCTCCAAAAAGCCGCAGGTTTCGCACGGCATTTTTCAGCGGCGAGCCTTCGTTTCCAAGGTTTGGAAAACTGCGGGCGTAATTTTCCAGGGTTTGGAACTTTCGTTTCAACCGGCGACGCTCATACCACAGGAAAACCTGTTCATAGCGGCGGAGCGTTTCGGCAAAGCGTTCGTGGATTCCGCGATATTCCAAAGTCTGGAAATCGGTGCGTTCTTTAAACTCAATCGCTTTCAGATATGCCGCGGCGATGCCCTCGGGAAGATTTTCCAGAGTGGTTATCCGTGTTTTCTTCACGGTGTATGAGATATCGTACTGTCCGTTGATCAGCAGGGCACAGTCGCCGAACGCCAGGTCGAGCTTGAACAGAAACTTGGAGAAACGCTGCCGCTCTTCGCTCGACAGCGGTTCTGTCTGGCCGAGGCGCCGTTTGATGTCGAGCAGCAGCTTGCCCCGATTCAGCAGCAGCCGGGTTCCTTCCGAAAGCGGAATTTCGCTGTGCGGATAGTCCGGCATCGCATCGAGAATCCGTTCGTCACCGCGAATCACCCGGTGCCCGTATTTCATCTCATAGTTCAGCAGCGAAAACTCGCAGGCAGGCAGTTTCTGCTCGAGGTACGGGTACAGGTCAACCGGCAGTCCGATTTCTTCACTCAATTGCTTTTCCAGTCGTTTCAGTTCCGGGGCGGGCCTGAGCGAATCAGTCACCACGATCAGGTCGTAGTCATTAAACGGCAGCTCTTCGCCGCCGATGGCAATCATTGGGGATCCTTCGCCGCGGCCGTAGCCGCCGAGCAGCACCAGCGCTTTCCAATGCCTGGAAAACTTCGAGCTGTAGACGGCGTCGGCAATGCGCTGCATGTCCGCATCAATCCGTGCGTCGAACGCGGCGGAACCTCTGACTGAATATTTACCCACGCGCGCCTTCTTTCTGTCCTTTATACAGCGCGGTATGGATGACGGCGCGATAGGCAATATTGTACGGGATCGTATCGAAGCGGCCTTTGCGGACGGCGTAGACCAAATCGCGTACCCATTCTTTCAGAAGTTCCAATGCTTGGAAAAACAGGTTTGCTTTCCGACCGTAGGTCTGTGCGAAGGTTACGCCGTGGCGGAATTTTTTACGGTACAGTCCTTTGAGCGTGTAATTGTGTGAATGCTCGACGACCGAATCGGTTACCAGTTTAAACCGGGCGCCCGCTTCGCGGCAGCGCTTGGCCCATGCGACGTCCTCGGCGTAGCCGACGTTCGGGATTCTGATTTTTTCCCAGAGATCGCGCCGGAATGCGCAGGTGACGGCAGAGAAAAAATCGGCGTTGTCGCCCTTGATGTTTTTTGGATTGTAGGCGCGCAGGTAATCATAGCTCACAATGAATTTGGCGTTGGGGCGCGTGACCTGCGCGCTCAGCACGGCGTCCGCCTTGCCGTCGAACAGCGGCTGCAGCAGTTTTTCCAGCGCGTCGGGCATCTGGAAAATCGCATCGGCATTTTGAAAGACGACAAACTCCTGTGTCGTGCGCGCGGTCATGTCGTTCAGGACTTTGCCGGGAACGTAGTCCTTCGGGTCAATCCGGATCAGGTGTTCGCTGTCGAGCTGTTCGCTGAGTACGGCGACCGATCCATCGGTCGAACCGGAATCGACGGCCCAGAGTTCATAGTCCTGAAACGTTTGACGGCGCAGGCTTTCGAGCGCCTTCGGCAGGTAGGGCATCTCGTTTTTGGAACGCATGATGACGGCAACGTTGCTCATAGTCCGGCGGTCCTTTCATAAATTTCGAGCGTTTGACGGGCGGCTTTCCGCCAGTCGAACTGCATGGCATAAGCCAGTCCGGCCTTTCGCTGTTCCTCACTCCAGCCGCCGGTCAGCGTTTTTTCCAGACATTGGAAAAGATCCTCTGCGCTGTGCGGGTCGAACTTTGGAACCACGTCGCCGGCGATTTCGCTCATGGACGAGGTGTCGGAACAGATGACCGGTGCGCCGCAGGCGAGTGCTTCGACAATCGGGAATCCGAATCCTTCGAACAGCGACGGAAAGGCCATCAGGTCGCAGGCGCTGTAGAACACCGGCATGTCTTCGAGCGGCAGGAAGCCGGGAAACAGAATGTCATCGCGCACCGGGCTGGTGGCGGCACGTTCGCGGATGGCGTCGGCACCGTTCCAGTCCGCGCCCGGCAGGATCAGCTGGTGCGCGCTGTCGGTTTCGGCCTTGAAGCGCTCAAAGGCTTCAATCAGCCGCACGTGGTTTTTCGCCGGGTGCTCAAGCCGCGAAACGTAGATGATGAACGGCTTGTTCAGATTGTATTTTTCGGCCAGTTGCGCGCGCGCGGCCTCTTTTTCCAATGGTTGGAAAATCCGGTGGTTGATGCCGGAATAAATGACGGTGATTTTTTCCTCCGGTACGCCGACCCGTTCGACGATATCTTTTTTGGAGTAGTGGCTGACTGTGATGATGTGGTCGGCGCTGCGGATCTGGGCCGGAACGATGCGGCGGTTGTAGAACATGCGCGCCGCGTCGTATTTGGCATCCATCGTGAGCGTGGCGACGTCGTGAACCGTAGCGACGAGCGGGCAGGATTTAATCAACGGAATCCGGCGGTAGCTCGGCACGTGCAGCAGGTCGAATTTTTTCTGTTTTCCAAGGATTGGAAGAATCGTGTTGTGCCATGCAATGTTGATGATCGGGTTGGAAACTAACGAGGAATAGAGCGACTTTCTGAAGTGCGGATTGTTCAGTTCGATCAGATCCGTTTCGCGCGCCGGCAGCATCACATCATAGGAATTCCGCGGATCCTCCTGCTGGAGCGTCCGGATCAGTTCGCGAATGTAGGAAGCAACGCCGGAGCGTCCCCCCTGCATGACGAAGGCTGAAAAACCAATATGCATGAAACCGCAGTGTACCGTTTGGCCTGGATTTTGAAATCCTAAAGAGCACCCAGTCAGACAGCACTCAGTTTTGAGACAGAGCGGGAATGGGCAGGGCAGAATTATAAAATTCGTAGGAAGCTTGTGGGGAAATTCCCCACTTTTTAAATATAATATACTTTTAATAAAATTATCTTGGACTTCAACGTTTCTTGTGTGGCAGTGTCTCGCGAAACTTGTCAAGGGAGGGGCAATGAACGTAAAACGAATCGCCGGCATGGCTATGTTGATGTCTTCTGCAGTATGGGCTCAAACGGCAACCAATAATAATCTGAATTTGCAGGGTGGATTTTTATACAATCATGGAATGGTGGATGCCGGTGATCTGGGAGTGACATTTACCAATGCCGGGGTTCGTGATCTCACCGTCAGTGTCGGGCAGCTCAGCGGCGTGAACCCGGATACGGGAGCTGCGATCACCAATTCAGCAAACCTGATTCCCTTGAAAGCTCAGTCAGACAGCACTCAGTTTTGAGACAGAGCGGGAATGGGCAGGGCAGAATTATAAAATTCGTAGGAAGCTTGTGGGGAAATTCCCCACTTTTTAAATATAATATACTTTTAATAAAATTATCTTGGACTTCAACGTTTCTTGTGTGGCAGTGTCTCGCGAAACTTGTCAAGGGAGGGGCAATGAACGTAAAACGAATCGCCGGCATGGCTATGTTGATGTCTTCTGCAGTATGGGCTCAAACGGCAACCAATAATAATCTGAATCTGCAGGGTGGATTTTTATACAATCATGGAATGGTGGATGCCGGTGATCTGGGAGTGACATTTACCAATGCCGGGGTTCGTGATCTCACCGTCAGTGTCGGGCAGCTCAGTGGCGTGAACCCGGATACGGGAGCTGCGATCACCAATTCAGCAAACCTGATTCCCTTGAAAGCGCAGTCACTGGATACTGCCGGGGATGTCATTGTCGGAGGAAGTTTTGTCGGGAATGCCTCCGGGCTGACCGGGTTGAACGTTGAGCAGGCCCTCCCTGCCGAATCAATTGCGTCAGAGAAACTGGCTAATTCTTCCGTCAGTACAGCAAAACTGCAAAATCATGCAGTCACAACGGCAAAAATCAGGGCCGGGTCTGTCACCATGGCCAAAATTGCAGTCGGAGCGGTGGGATCGAAGCAGATTGCCGACGGAGCTATTCAGATCGAGGATCTTGGTTTTGACCCCAGATCTGTTGCCGGCGGATCCAATGGATCCCTGCAGTTTAACCAGAACGGACAGCTGGCCGGGAATACCAATTTCTTCGTCCATTCCGAAACAGGCAAGCTGGCTTTTTATGCGCGGGAGGGAAATCTGTTCCGGGCGTTTAAGGGAACCGAGGTGTCCGAGGCCGATATGATCTATGTTCTTCGCCGGTTCGAAGGAACAACCGAGCTCTGTATGTTTAAAGACGGCGTAGAAACGATTCGCCTTCGGGGTGACGGGTCCATTTATGCGACCGGAGCCCTGGAGGTCGGCGGACTTTCCCTCGGCGGCGGCGGAACATCCGGCAGTACCGGCTGGTTCATTCCGGAAGAGGGCGATCTGTCCATGGGAACCTTCACGCAGGAATAATTCATCAACATTTCTGCCGAAGGAGTCCAATGTCCCATGTGTGGAAAAATTCTGTCCGGTACGGTGTGCTGCCGTGCCTGCTGCTGCTTGTTTTTCTGGCCCAGACCCACTGTCCGGTGATTCATCGAACCTGTGCGTTATGGTCGGACCATCCGCGATGGTGGCAGTTTTTCACCTGCAGCTTCCTGAGCGGAAACCGGGTTCATCTGGGATTCAACGTTCTCGGTATGACGGTTCTGTATTCCCAGTTCAGCCGCAGTGTCCGGTTTCCGGTCATCCTGATTCTGTTTATCCTGTTTTCTGCGATCACCGCCGTCCTGTATTTCTGGTTCTGTATGCCCGCACATGCATGGCTGGTGGGTGCTTCCGGGGGAATCTACACCCTGCTGGGATTTTTCAGCTGGTTTCTCCGCTGTGACCGGATCTGTTTCCTGGGCTTCCGGAAACTGTCCGCCCCGATTATTCCGGCGATTTCAACTCTGCTGTTTGCCGAGTATCTGGCAGCCCGTTTCTGGCTGCCGGTTGTTGCCTGGCAGATGCATGTCATTGGTTTTCTGGTTGGTATCAGCGGAGCGCTGGTTCTGCACGGTGTTTATGCCGGGGTGAACCGGCTGGCGGCAGAGGTTCCCTCCCTGTCCTGTACGTTGGCCGTGGCGGCGATTCAGTGGATTTCGCTGCAGTTAAGAAGGCTCAGAAATTTATCGGGAATCCCGGTTTCGAGACCTGTGACGGAGTAAGCTTATGAAAAAAATGCTCAACCGACTGATATGGATCATCACCTGCGGGCTGATTGTGACGGTATTCGCTGAAGTTCCGCAATGGTGGCAGGACCGGGGAGTCCTGGGGACAAACCGTTCTGCGCACGATTTCAACCCGGTCAACCAGGGACAGGTCAAATGGATGTGCCTGACAGCATATGAAGAATTCCAGGATAAACTGCCCGGTGACGGAAACACCAATATTCTCAGCCGGATTGATCTGTTTCCTGAGGGAAACAACTTTCGTCCGGCCAATCAGGGAATGCTCAAAGCGGTTGCACAGCCGTTCTACGACCGGCTGATCGAGGAAAACCTCGCTGTGGAGTATCCGTGGACTTCGTCCACCAACGCGCCGCATGATTTTGCACTGGCCAATCAGGGGCAGCTTAAAAACCTGTTCTATTTTGATTTCGACCGTTTTACTTTTCTGCAGGATACCGATCATGACGGTGTTTCTGATGCGCTGGAACTGAGGGGTACAATTTATCAGGCCATTCCCGGAGCTTTCACGTGGGAGGAAGCCAAAGCGGATGCCGAACGTCTGGGCGGACACCTGGCCACGATTACCAGCGAACAGGAACAGAGCATTCTTTATCAGTGCGTCGGAAGACAGTCCTTTTACGATTACCATCTCTGGGCCGGAGCGGAAGATCTCGACGGGGACGGGCAATGGGCCTGGGTAACCGGAGAACCGTTTGATTATACGCGCTGGTGCAACGGCAGTATGGTTTCCTGGGCGGAAGGCCGTCCGCTGGCTGGTGCAAACCGGGCGATGATGTATCGTCGCTGGTTCACCCGGCAGAACAAAGGACAGTACTGGTACGATATCGGTAAAAACAATCGCTACGGCTATCTCCTCGAAATTTCGGCGGCACTGGATCCGCGGAGCAGTGATACAGATGGAGACGGTGTGTCGGACATGGATGAAATCCGTTCCGGAGGAAATCCAATGCTGGCGGACACCGACGGCGATGGCCTGACCGATGCAGAGGAACTGGTTGCGGGAACAAGCCCGGCCCAGCCGGATACCGATTTTGACGGCCTGACAGATGTACAGGAACTGGCCGGCCCGACGGATCCATGCAACCCCGACTCAGATGGTGACGGACTGATGGACGGCCCGGAAGTGTACGGCACTGTTTATTTCCCTGTCTACGAAGCTCTTCATTGGCACGATGCCAAAGCAATGGCAGAACTGCGCGGCGGACACCTGGCGACGGTGACCAGCGCTCAGGAGCACTTCAATATTGTCAAGTCGTTGGGTTACCCCGCAATGAACCGATACAACTTCTGGCTGGGGGCAACGGATGAACAGCTGGAAGGAGACTGGACCTGGATTACGGGCGAGCCTTTTGACTACGCGCCGTGGCGCAGAATCGATGCAATTATGGCTCCGGACAACCAGGGGAATGAAGACTGCCTGGAATATTTTAAAGGCGGCAGTTATCAGTGGAATGATGCGGCCTCGAACATCTGGCATTTTGGACTGGTTGAAGTGGCGGGAGTTCTGGATCCGCTGAATCCGGACACGGATGGAGACGGCATTCCAGACGGAGAAGAAATTGCAAAGGGAATGAACCCTCTCAGTCTCGATTCCGATTGCGACGGCATCAGCGATGCGGATGAACAGGCTGCCGACCTCCATGGGGGGCTTCTCGACAGTGATTTCGACGGATTGAATGATCCGGATGAACTCGCAGCCGGCACAGATCCGCTGAATCCGGACAGTGACGGGGACGGCCTGTTCGATGGAGAAGAGTGTTTTATTACTTTCACGGACCCGCTCAGCGGTCATGATTCTGCACTGCTTCTGTCCATGCCCGGCGTGCAGGCCCATGACCGGGAACTTCTCCATGATTCGTCCAGATATATTGAAGACGGAACAGACTTGGTTGCTGCCAGTCTGGTCTACAATCCGTCAGTCACCTGGTCGATTACAAACAGTACCGCCGGAATGTATCGGCTGGCTCTGCAGATTGAGCCTTATACAAAGGTTCAGTATGACCACTATCGCTACCCGGTGGAAGTCAGCATAAACGGCAATGTCATTGACGAAATGCTGGCAGTGACCAATCGAGGGAATCTGGCCGAAGGGTTCATCTATACGCCGTGGCTGGAGCCGGGATCCTATGAAGTAACATGCCGCTTTAAACGGTTTATGGGCTTTGCCAACCAGGACGTTCGGATTCATGGGCTGGAGCTTTATTCGATTGTCAGTGCCTCCGACACTAACGGAAACGGCCTGGCGGACTGGATCGATGCCCGGCTTGATTCCGGAATGGATTCCGATGGCGACGGCCTGAGCGACAGAGAGGAAATGTTTTCACTGGGAACGGATCACCTGAAAGCGGATACCGATGGAGATGGGTTTGCCGATGGTGATGAAATTGCGCTGGGCACGGATCCGGTGGAACGGGATACAGACGGGGATGGGGTCGATGACTGGACAGAACAGAACCAGGCGCTGACCGATCCGTTATCCGCGGATTTCGGCGAGCGAACCGATGTCCTGTCGGTCAGCGGGTCACAGGTTGCCGCGTCCGCGGGCAGCTGGGTGAAAGAAGGGTCTGTCATCTATTCTGTCGGGTTGAACGGCTCGCTGACCTATATTCTGAATGTCTCATCCAATGGGCACTATGCTGCAGAATTTGAAATAGCCGATCACAGTTCGTTCCCGGAAAGCGATCCGGTTGATCTGAGTCTTTCTGTGGACGGCATCTCCGGTCGGCCGGCTGCTGTGCTGATCCCGAAAGGACAGTCGACCCGGGTTCTTTTCTTTACACCGTATCTGACTGCCGGAAGTCATGAATTTAAACTGACCTGGAGCAACCTGAACACGTCGCAGCTGCTGGAGGTCCGCCGTGTGACGCTGGTTTCCTATGCCGGTCCGGACGCGAATGAAAACGGCACGGCCGACTGGGTGGATCGCCGTGTTGCAAACTCGTTCGGACTGGACCGGGATCAGGCATCCAGTCCGGTTTCCCCGGTTTGCATCGAAGGCAGCAGCCTGTTTATGGACCTGCTGTCCATCAGCAATTCCTTTGCACTGATCGATCCGGCTTCTCCGGAACCGCTCGGGACCGGCAATCATGGGGTCAGCGTACAACGGAGTATTGAAAACGGCTGGTATGCCAATGCGGTGCTTGCCCCGTGGGATACAACCCGGATCACCTTTGAGCATAACAGCGTTGCTGAAGAACAGGAGCTGGCTGTTGACTGGGAGGAAACCAACCTGATGACGGCTCCCACGAACGAAATCACTGTTCGTAAAGGCGATGCACTGCTGTTCAACGCACTGCCGGAGGATGAAACTCAGGGAAGTACCATCATCACAGTCAACGGACCGTCCGGAAGCACCAATCTGGTTTCTCTGACGGAACTCCCGGTGCCGGTTCTGTTTGAAGAGGCGGGGACCTACACCGTATCCGGATTTTTCAGTAAAAGCCGGTCTGTCCGTTTTGATGAAGACGATCCAATGAACGCCTACGGATTCCGCAGCGGTCATCCGGCGAACGGGGTCTTTAATAACGGCAATACATCCACCAGTGAGACCTATACCGTTCATGTGGTCGACTGGCGGTTCAGTGCCGGTCCTTCCTGCATAAAAGACAGTGAACGGTTCTGGGAATGCCCGGATATGCCGACGAATGCCGTAGTTGAACCGGATGCTGCGCTGGCGGTTGCCGGATATCCTCTGGATGAAGGCGGAACCCGCTTCTGGATGGTTTCCTCTTCAGCGGAAGAGCAGTACATGATTGCCCGGCTGACCGTCAATGGGCCGGTTTCAGATCATGTGGCCGTCAGCACGATGACCGAAGCGTATGGACAGTTCTACCGGACGGTGGAGGAGTTTGACGATGGCTCCAACCTGATCGAACTGACGATCGCTTATGAGAATATTCCGGATGATTTCCGGATCGTGATCGAAATCTTTGCCGGCGGCATCACCTTCCTCGACGGAACGGTCGAAAAAGAATTTACCAAGGCCGACTTCAACGAACAGGGTGTACTCAAGGTGCTCATGGTGCAGTCCGTCGGCAAGGTGAACGATTGCCATCGCGTAAAGATTTTCCAAGGAGACACCCAGCTGTAAGGAGGCCGGAGCGCACTAGGCTGATCGATAACTTTTAACTGAAAAATTGGATCCGATTATGAAAAACAGTAAACACCTGAAATGGGCCCTAGCTTTTTTGACCTTCATGTTTTGTTCCACGGCTGGTTATGCGGGGAACGAGCCGGGGGGGGATGCTGGAGATAATTGTAATGCATGTGGAATTTGTACCGCGTCCAGCGGATCGGACGCCGGGTGTATTCAGTTTTGGTTTTCAACCGGATCGCCGAAAAATCAGATCGATGTGAAGCCGGGACGGCTCAGTGTGATGTCGGAACTGCCGTCTCCGACGGTTTCTACTCCTCAGGCGATCAAAGTAATCACCGGTCTCTATGGCATTCAGCGTGCGGTCAGCAATGAAGTGGATATTGTCGATCTCAGTGGGAAAAAGATCACCTTTTCATTTCCCGATGGATCCGCGGAAGCGTCGCCCGTTGAACAGTATTCCACTTGGCATGCTTCACTGAAAACCGTGGACGCACAGGGCGTACCGACCACCAACGCCCCGGCGTATTACGATCTCTATACCTTCAAAGGACTGGAGCGGGTTCGGTTTGATGCCGATACCAATTCGGTCAACTACCTGCGGCTGGTCAATTTGCGTACTGAAGAAGGACAGGTCTACGAGTCGGATGAATTTGGCATGAGCTATATCTATGATGAAGACGGGGTCATTCGTCAGGTCATGGGACCGACCCGGATGCTGGATATTGTGACGTTTGATGAATTTAAATATGAAGTTCGCATGTATGATCCGCAGGATGTTTCTTCAATGGTCGACACCAACGGTTTGTATGAGCCATTGAGCGGTGCGGAACCGTCCGAAACATGGACGATTGAGAATCCCAATGGCACCAACTCCAATTACGAAATTCATGTGTCCCGCACAGTAGGGGAGACCACCCGCACCCGGGTATTTACCTATACAGAACCGCAGAACACCTGGAATGCAACCTACGATGGAGGTGAAACCTTCGACCGGTCCACGATGGAGTGGGATGACGAAAAAGTGCATTGTGTTCGTACAAAATCATATTATTCAGCCGGAGAATCGCCGGTTGAAAAACAGATCAAACGGCTCACGAAACAGGCGTGGGGGCAGGCGGTGATGGAGGTGGAGGATCTGGTTTCCGCCACCAATTCACGCATTCGTATCCTGACATATTACACAGATGAGTCGCAAACCGGTCGATATTCACAGGTTGCCACCATTAAGGAGGCCGATGACAGCTGGCTGGTTTATGATTACGATGAAGATGGTCGCAAAACAGTAACGATTTCCGCCTGGAAAAATATTGCAAT
The DNA here is from genome assembly GCA_050253185.1 of Kiritimatiellales bacterium. Lineage (GTDB taxonomy): Bacteria > Verrucomicrobiota > Kiritimatiellia > Kiritimatiellales > Tichowtungiaceae > Tichowtungia. The sequence goes on from JBFWJN010000063.1 coordinate 14,251, forward strand.
GACAACCAATCCGGCTCTGGCCAAGGCGGTTTACAACGACTATACACCGCACGAAACGACCGATGTGCCGATGGAATTCGATGAACGTCCGCGCACCGTCACGGAGAAGGTTGAGGGCATTGTCACGAAAAAGACGTTTTACACCTACAAAACCAACAGCATTGGTGCGCAGGAGCATATTATCGAGAAATGCGCTTCACCCGCCGGGTCGTATGGTGATGCTGCTAATCTGCGTATTACCAAAACCTATTATCCGTCGTACAGCGGAACCAACTTTCAGGATCGGCTCAATCAAGGACGCGTTAAAACCATTGAATATCCCGATGGGACGCTCAAAACCTACGAATATTCACTGGGTGATCTGACCATTAACACCACCAATCCAGCAGGATCTTCGTTTACGGTCAACCCGAATGGACTGGACTGGCGGGTAACAGTGATTAACGGCACTACCGACAGCCCGTCCGGCATTGAGGGTGAAACAACCAAACTGGTGACTGTCAAAGACCGGTACAGCAACATAGCTCTTTCTGAAACCTATGTGTATACCGGCAGCGGAACTGAACGCATTAACTGGACAGTTAAACAGTTTGATGTGTACGGCCACGCTGTAGAAACCTGGTATTCCGATGGAACGCAGGAGTCCGGCTACTGGGGAACCGGCTGCTGCGGGCAGGACAGCGGAACGGAGCGTGACGGTAC
>JBFWJN010000064.1:0-14908 GCA_050253185.1 Kiritimatiellales bacterium
GTCAAAACCGTCAGCCGCTTTGATGTCGAAAAATATCCGACCGTCTGGCAGATGACATCGACGGTGCGCGGCGAGACGCGCGCAAAAATTTCCAATGTCTGGAAAAATCTCTTTCCGTGCGCGTCGATCACCGGCGCGCCGAAAGCCAAGACAATGGAAATTATCCAGACCCTGGAAACGTCGCCGCGCGGCGTGTACACCGGAGCTGTCGGGTTTGTCGCTCCGGACGGCGCGGCGCAGTTCAATGTGGCGATCCGGACGGCGGTGCTGGACCGGAGCAGTGGAGTCATGGAGTACGGGATTGGTGGAGGAATTGTATGGGACTCCAATCCGGAAGATGAGTATCGGGAAGCGTTATCGAAAGCGGCGATTCTCACCAAAAAAATGCCGGAGTTCCAATGTTTGGAAACGATGCTTTGGGAGGATGGAGAAATCGTTTTGCTGGAGCGGCACCTGAAGCGGTTGGCGGAGTCGGCGGAGTATTTTGGTTTTCAATGCAATGTTTATAAAATTCGCTCCGAACTGACGTCACTTTCTTTTGACCGGCCGATGCGCATCCGACTGCTGTTGAGTAAAGACGGTTTGTTTGAGATTCAGTCGTCTGAAATGAAGAGGCTGGAAGCCTCTTCTACTCTGGCGCTGGCAAAAGAGCCGGTCGATTCGCGGGATGTGTTTCTCTATCACAAGACGACGAACCGGTCGGTCTATGAGCGGGCGAAGGCTGATTTTCCGGATGCGGATGATGTACTGCTGTTTAATGAGCGCGGCGAGGTGACGGAAAGTACGATTGCCAATGTTGTTGTTGAACTGGACGGCCGCAAGGTGACGCCGCCGGCTTCGTGTGGATTATTAGCAGGTACGTTCCGAGATGAACTGCTGGAAGATGGGATTATCAGCGAGCAGGTGATTCAACTCGATGACTTGAAGAGAGCGTCAGCGATCTGGCTGGTTAATTCGGTGAGAAAGTGGCGGCGGGCAGAGCTGATTTTATGAAGTATTCCGACCGCAGGAAGCCCTGCGGCCGGGGACTATAAACCGGCGACTAAAATTGCCAATTGACGAAGATCATCCCGGGAGCCAGTTCGTTCGGCAGTCCGCTGAACCAGCGGTTGGAGGGAATCAGGTTGACCAGCCCGATCTGCACGCCGGTTTTTCCAGTTTCAGCATAGTTGACCAGTCCGAACTGCAGCCCGGTCAGTGTGCCGGCGCAGTTGACTACGCCGCTCTGCAGGCCTTTCATGGAGCCGCCGGTATAATTCACAAATCCTCCCTGCCACCCGAGGAAGTCGCCCGTCACATAGTTGATCGGCGCCCACTGGATACCCTTGTAGTTGTCTGCATAGTTGAGGATGAAGGCCCAGCTCAGTCCGGCGCTGTTTCCTGTTGATCCGTTGACGATCCCGAGAGCCAGCGAGGTCTGAGGGTTTTCGCCCCAGATGCTGAGCGTGAGACCTTCAATGGTTACGTCGCGGCTATACACGGAATAATCCGGGGTAAGGCTGGCGTTGAACGGTTTGGTTTGAGCCATAGCTCCGCCTGCGATGAGCAGGCCTGCGAATACGATCCATAATTTTTTCATAATGTATTTCTCCTTTTTATTTATCTGACCCGGATGCTGTTGATGCTGCCGATGATGCCAAATGCCTGCAACAGCCACAGGACGATCACCAGCACCACAACGATGTTGATGATATTTTTAATCGGCTTGGCCATCGGGATATATTTATTGATCGCCCACAGTGCGACACCGGCGACCACTAGCGTGATGATGATGTTAATAAGCGGCATAAACCATCCTTTGTTGAGTATTGCCCTTCACTGAGAGAAGGTTACGCGCGGCGGGGATTTCAGGCTATGGGGTGTAACCCTACCGGAAGTGAGAATGGAATATTGATTTTTCCTTCAGCAATCCAATCATCTGCTCTTCCATTATTCCTCTTTCAGTTCACTTGCTGTTCGCAGATTTTGCGGAAGTGATAGCCGTAGATCGCGAACGAAACGGCCTGAGGAATCAGCCGGGGATGGCGGAATTGAGTCCATAACAGAAGTTTCCAGTAATGGACACGTTCGCGTCCCAGAATGCCAAGACAAAAGAAGGCCAGCAGAAAGGCGAGAATATGCGAGAACTGGAGTTTTTCGCGGACACGCGGCGGCGGGTATTCGCGAAGGAAGGTGCGGATGCGCTGATAATAGGGAGTCGGGGAGTAGATGTGATTCAAAATTCGCCGATACCCTTCGCTCAGGGTACTCATGCTCATTGCCGGAATGATGTTGGTTGTTCCGTCCGCATTGTCTCCCGTAGCTTCCGTGCAAAGGCGCCCCTCTTTTTCCATGCGCTTATAAAGACGGGTGCCGGGCGGCGCCTGCAGCAGGCCGACCATTGCCGTGACGATTCCGCTTTTCTGGATGAAATCAATCTGCCGCTGAAAAATGGAAGGCGTGTCGCTGTCAAAGCCGACGATGAATCCGCCCTGCACCTGAAGCCCGGCGCGCTGAATGCGTTTTACATCTTCAATCAGATTGCGGTTTTTGTTCTGAACTTTGCTGCATTCAATCAGGCAGTTCTCATCCGGTGTTTCAATGCCGATAAACACCGTGGTGAACCCGGCTCTAACCATCAGCCTCATCAGCTCCGGATCGTCTGCCAGATTAATCGAGGCTTCGGTGCAGAACACGTTTCCGGATTTCCTTTTACGCCATTTGATCAGCGCAGGCAGCAGATCGGATTTTAAAAACGATTTGTTGCCGATGAAATTATCGTCGACGAAAAACACCTGACTGCGCCACCCCGCAGCATACAGGCTGTCCAGCTCGGCGAGGATCTGCGCCGAGGTTTTGGTGCGCACCTGGTGACCGAGCAGAGCGGTGACATTGCAGAAATCGCAATTGAACGGACAGCCGCGCGAAAACTGAATACTCATGCTGGCATAGCGTTTCAGCTTCAGTAGATCCCAGCGAGGAATCGGCGTCTGATGAATATCCGCAAACTCAGAAGAGGAATAGAGCCGTTTTGCGCGACCCGGCACCAGATCCTCGAGGAACATGGGGAACGACAGCTCCGCTTCATTCAGAATAAAATGATCAATCGTTTCGACGCGTTCATTTTCGCTGTTGAACAACGGACCTCCCGCAACCACTGTAAGGCCTGCCGCCTTGCAACGGGCGGCAATCTGCCGGGTGGGTTCGCGTTGAATAATCATTGCGCTGATGAAGGCGCAATCTGCCCACGCCAGATCTTTGTCGGTGAGCTTTTGGACGTTTGTGTCCACGAGTCTCACGGGCCATTTCGGCGGCAGCATGGCCGCCACGGTCAGCAATCCGAGAGGCGGGAGCGAGGCGCGCTTGCCTACAAACTTGAGTGCATGCTTAAAACTCCAGAACGTGTCCGGAAACTCGGGATAGATCAAAAGGATGTTCATACGAGACCTGTTTCTATTTCGCGGGTTTCCAATGTCTGAAAAAAGGAATGGGTGGAGGCTCGGCCTCCTTCCAACCATTGGAAGCCGGTTTGTATCGACTTTTATTCATCTATCTGATGGCCGATGACGCCGCCCGCCAACTCCCACCGACGGCCCCGCCGATCAGTGCGCCTTTTTCCGTTTTGCCCATGCTGTCCCACGTTTCGCATCCGCTCAGACATCCGGGCATCAGGCCGATGGCGATAATTTGTATCTTTCTCATGACAGACTCCTTTTCTTTTTTTCTGCATTTATTATATGGCTTCGGGGCGTCGGAAAGGTATGGGGTGAAACCCTGCCCGGGGGGAAGGGAGGATTGTGAGTTGTAGAACGTGGTGTGCGGGATGGCGGAAGATGTTTAAAAAAAATCCGGGACAGCTTTGGGCTGTCCCGGATTTGAGCACAGAATGGCTATCGTTATTCTTTTTTGCCCAACTGATCGATGAACTCTTTGGCGCGATCCTTCCCGCCGAGCCCGAAAGCCAGACCCAGCGCCAAAGCCGCCGCCCCGAATGCCATCGATACGGCTGAGACCACGATTTCCCGGCTGACACCGAATTGCGTGAGGGCCATGCCCGTGCCCATAAAGATGACGGCATATTTTGCAACGCCGCCAACCAATGCGCCCGAACCGCTGTCTTTTGACGCACTGCTCACGAACCGTTCGGCAAAACGGCCCAGACTGAGCGCCGCCAGCAGGATGAGCAGGCCAACTGCCAGATTCGGCAGATAAGCAATCGTCCACGCCACGAAGGCGGCCAGCGAAACCAGACCCAGCGTTGCCAGTGCCTGCTGCAACGTGAGCAGCAGGACAATCAGCATCACAACCGTTCCGCCGATGGAAGAAAGCGTGGCGTGTCCTTCGCCGGGCTTAAGAAACGGTAGTCCGGTTTTTTCCGGGAGACGATCAAACCCGATGCCGCCAAGGAAGTTTTGGACGAGATTTTTCAGGAAGCGGGCTAAGGCATAGCCGACAATCAGAATGACCGCTGCGACAAGTATAGAGGGCACGACGGCAAGAATTCGCCCGAGCATATCCGTCATGGGTTCCGAGACGGCCTTGATCTGCAGGCTGTCGATGGCTGAAATGACAATCGGAATCATGATGAACAGATAAACAATAAATCCGCTGATCTGAGAAATCTTCTTTTCTCCCAGCAGCTTGGCAACGCCAAGCTTTTCAGTTCCGGTATCGGCGCCTGCGGCGCTGAGGAAGTTGACCGCCACTTCGCGCACAATCGTTGCAACCAGTTTGCCGATAAAAAAGATAAGGATGGCGGCAATAACGTTCGGAATAAAATTCAGAACCTTCGCAAGCATCTCCTGCAGCGGAGCGACAAGCGACTGCTGTCCAAGCGCCTCCAGAAACGGCGGAATGCCGACCAGCAGAATAACGTAAAATGCCAGACGCCCCAGCATGGCACCGGCCCCGACGGCTTGCCCGTTGACTTCGCGGGGCGGCCAGTATTTTTTGACCCGCTCGCTGAAGCTGAGGGTGTTCAGTCCCTTTGTCAGACCTACCCGCACGATGGCGGCAACCGCCCAGTATACGAAGAGGATAACGGCCGCCTTCAGCAGACTCGGAACCGCTCCGACAATTCGGTCCAGCGCGTGCTGCAAAGGTCCTGCCACCAGCTCCAGATTCAATGCATTGAAAAATGCCACAAACCCGAACAACAGAATGATCCACTTAACGAGGCCTCCTCCGAGCAGGGCAATCGAACGTCTATGGCCGTTCGATCCGGCCAGCGCCCGCTCAAACCCCCAGTCACGCGCAGCCCGGTCGTCTACCTTCGTAAGACTCAGCAGCTTTCTGACGGTTGCGCCGGAAATCCGCGCCAGAATCCAGAACGCCAGCAACAGCAACAGCGCTTTAAAAAGTGATGGAATTGCTGCGAGCATACGTTGAAATGCCGGAACCACAGCATCTTTCCAAATCAGCTGTCCCTCTTGAACAACGTGTGTTCCGCCGCTTTTTACCGCGCCGGCCGTTTCGACCGCCGCCTCACCCATTCCGGTGACGGTATCCCGTCCAGCCTGAACAGTTGTCGACATCACGCTTTGATTCGTCGCAACGACATCCTGCGCGTGGGTTGCAACTGCCGCTGTCAGCAAACAAATCATGCTGAATCCAATTCCGATTCTACGATACATATTCATGGCCTCTCCTTTTCGGGATCCATTTCCCGGAATTTGTTTTAACGAGATGTAAAATACGAAATAGACCCGGATTGCGGCTATGGGGTCTAACCCTACCGGGAGAAGGGCAGAAACCGGAAACCGGAAAAATGAACTATGAAAATGGGACCGCTGCGGGCAGGACGTGCAACAGAAAGTAGGATAGGCATCCTGCCTGTCTGTCGGTGAACGGAGATTTGATTAGCCACGAAAAACACGACAAATCACAGAACGAGAAACGATTTAATTAAGTAACTCCGAGAAGAAAATTTTGTCTGGCCTCTGATCTCCGGCCTAGATAATCGTCATCTGAACGCTGCATTCGATGATACCGGTTTCGATCGCGTAGCGGGTGAGTCCCGCCGTGTCGTGGATATTGATCTTTTGCATCAGATGGTCGCGATGTTTTTCGACCGTTTTGATGCTGATGTTCAGTTCTGCCGCGATCTGCTTGTTGGCCTCTCCTTCGGCAATCAGCTGGAGGACTTCCATTTCGCGCGGCGTCAGGCGGATCTCGGTTGTGTGACGGTTTCCTTTTCGGTCCGTCGCAGTCTGGTTTTGATGACGGAGTTTTTTGGCGATGGAGGGGCTGAAAAAGGCGTTTCCTTTTTCAATTTCCCGGATCGCATCGGACAGCACATCGGACGAGGTCTGTTTGATCAGGAAGCCTGACGCGCCCATGGCCATCGCTTTTTCGATATACGCATCATCGCTGTGGGCAGAGAGGATGAGAACTCTGGTCTCCGGTGAAGCCTCGATAATCTGCCGGGTGGCTTCAATGCCGTTGAGCAATGGCATGGCAATGTCCATGACAATCACAGCGGGATGAAACTTTCTGGAGGCCTCCACGGCCTGCCGCCCACTGGATGCCTCTCCGACGATGTCGATATCGTTTTCAGCCTCCAGAATTTTCCGCAACCCTTCCCGGACGATTTGATGGTCATCTGCCAGCAGCACGGTAATTTTCTTTGCAGGTTTCATCGGGCGGACTTTTCTTTGGTTTCGTTTCTGTATGGGATTTGTACATCCAGGGTCGTTCCCTCGTCCGGGGCCGAGACAATCTTGAATTTTCCGCCGACCATTTCGGATCGCTCTCTCATCCCAACAAGCCCCATGCGCTTGCTTTTGATAGAGTTCAATATCGTTTCGACATCGAATGACTGGCCGTTATCCTTGATTTGCAGCTGAATGGCGTTCCTGAGCTTACTGAGGGTCACATCCACCCGGCTGGCGCGGGCGTGGCGGGCAATATTCGTCAATGCTTGCTGGGCAATGCGGTAAAGCGCGAGTCGTTTGACATCGCTTAATTTCTCCACTTCCGCGAGCGCGGTGAGATGACCCTGAACCCCGGTCTCTTTCGAGAATTTTTTCATCAGCGCATGCAGGGCGGGAATCAGTCCCAGATCATCCAGTACGGGCGGGCGAAGTTCGCGGGCAAACCGGTGAACAATATCCACCGATTTTTCTACGAGCTTTTGTGTGCTGGAGATTTTGCGCCGGAGGTTTTTGTTGTCGGCGGCGGTCTCAATTTTAAGGGCTGCCAGCTGGATATTGATGCCGGCCAGTGTCTGCGCGATAACATCATGCAGCTCGCGGCTGATCCGTTTGCGCTCATCTTCCTGGATCAGAAGAATCTGTCGGGACAGCGTTTGTAATTGTTTTCGCAGAAGCCGGGATTGTTCCATCCAATGATCGGTCTGTTCCTTGCTTTTTCGGAGAGCCTCCTCTGCAATCTGCCGCCGGGCGGTTTCCTTTTGCAGGGTCCGCCGGGCTGCGGTTAAACCGCGTTGCACCTGATTGGTTGGTTTGTCCGTCATACATGTTCCTAAGACGGTGGAAATCTGCGCCTGAATCAAGGCGGTGTCCATCCCGGCAGTTCAGGCCGTTCTTTTCGTCCTGCACATTTCAAGGCTACAAAATACGGCGTCCCTGAATAACGCGCAACAGAACAACAACAATGGCAATCACCAGCAGGATGTGAATAAACCCGCCTATCGTGTAACCGCTCACCAAACCCAGCACCCATAGAATCGTTAATATCACTGCAATCGTCCACAACATAACGCGCTCCTTCTCTCTGTTTTTCAAGGAGTATATGCGACGGACGGACACAATGCAGTGGGGTATAACCCTACCTGTGGGTGGAGCTCTGCAATCAAGGCATCTTAAAATTCCGCGCGCAAGCAGCGGGCTGCCGAACTGGTGTCTTGATGCGTGCAGGGTGAATGTGTTTAATGGCTGCCGTTTTACGGGAGATTTTTATGGATGTTACAGCGTGGTTGAAGGATCAGATGGTGTCGGCAGATGCCTATAATACAGAGCATCTGATGGCCGGTTTTCTGGGCGAAATGGCAAAAGGACTGAACGGTGCCGCCAGCTCGCTGGCCATGATTCCTGCCTATGTCGGGATTAAAGGCGAGGTGAAAGCTGGAAAGCCGGTCGCCGTGATTGATGCCGGCGGAACCAACCTGCGCATCGGCATCGCCCGGTTTGATGAAGCCGGGAAAGTGGAACTGACGAATTTTACGAAGCAGGCCATGCCGGGGCGCGATCATCAAATCAGCGCAGCTGAGTTTTACAGTGTGCTGGTCGATGCGCTGGAACCGCTGAAGGATCAGTTTGAAAATATCGGATTCTGCTTTTCTTATCCGGCGGAAATTCTTCCGGATCTTGATGGCCGTCTGCTGAAGTGGACGAAGGAGATTAAAATTCCGGAGCTGGTCGATACACAGATCGGAGCCGGGCTGATTGCCGCTCTCGCGGAACGCGGAATTAACGGTCGGAAGGTTGCGATCCTGAACGATACCGTGGCGGCGCTGCTGGCCGGGCTGGCTCAGGGGCAGCAGTTTAACGCGTCGTCCTATGTCGGCTTTATTCTCGGAACCGGAACCAACACGGCCTATGTGGAACGGAACGAAAATATCGGAAAGATCGACAGCTGGCTGGATTCCGGCTCACAGGTGATCAATGTGGAATCCGGCGGCTTCAGCGCCTTCGAGCGCGGACCGTTCGATCTGTCATTGGATGCGCGCAGTGAAATTCCCGGCGGGCACGTTTTTGAGAAGATGATTTCGGGTGTCTACATGGGTCCACTGACGCTGGAGCTTCTGAAGGCACTGGCGGAGCAGGGCTGCTTTTCGAAAACCGGTGTGGCCGCGATTCAGGGCATGAAGGAGCTGACGACGATTCATATCGACAATCTGACCGCAAACAACGGGCGGGACACCGGCGTATTGGGGACCGATGTGTTTACGGATGCCGACCGGGACGTCATGAGAACCGTGTTCAATGCGGTTGTGGATCGTGCCGCACTGCTGACGGCGGTGAACCTGCTGGCGGCCGTTGTGAAGAGTGGCGCGGGACAGAGTTCGGAGCAGCCTGTCTGCATCAACATTGACGGCTCAACCTATTACAAGACCTTCCGGATGGCCGACAAAGTTCAGACGAATCTAAAGAATATGCTGAATAAACGCGGGCTGCACGTCCGCTGCGTTCAGGTGGACGATGCGCCGGTTGTCGGCGCAGCTATTGCGGGGCTGACCGCTTTTCATTGATGGGAACGGGAATGCGTAAAGCGGCAGAAGTTCGGGCGATTCTGAAGCGGGCGGAGGCCTACTGCATCGAAAAGGGACTGCGCCTGACCGATGGGCGTGCCGCCGTGCTCGAATATGTCGTCAGGCAACAGATGCCGGTGAAGGCGTACGACGTGCTGCAGGCGATTTCCGCCGACAAGACCCGCCAGATGCCGCCGGTGGTTTACCGGGCGCTGGATTTCTGGACATCGCATGGATTCCTGCACCGGATTGAGAGCCTGAATGCGTACACCTGCTGCACGCATCCGGGCTGCGGGCACGAATGCCAGATTTTCATCTGCTCGAAATGCGGGAAGGTGTCGGAAATCTGCGACGAAGGATTGGCAAAGCAGGTCAATCGTAAAGCCGCGTCACAGGGCTTTCGGATTGATCACCTGAGCATTGAGGCCACGGGCCGCTGCCCGGACTGCCGCTGAGTAATCAAACTTTCTCAACCCGAGTATTTGACTCCTGTTTTATTGTTATATTATAACATATCAAATTGAAGGGAGGTTCAGATGCAGAGATGGACGGTTTTTATACTGGTCGGAGGACTGGCGGCGGCTGGATTCACAGAGGAGCATCATCATCACGACGAACAGACGGCGCCGTATCTGACGGTGCACACGGATGTGCGGGTATATGCGGAGCAGGTGTACGAAGCAGATGACCCCGGCGAGGAGATTTTCAACATGAAAACGCATACTCATGTTGATTTCGAGTTTTCGCCGGTTGAAAATCTGTTTGTGCGCAGCAAGCTGAAGCTGGAGCAGAAGCATTCGCACGATCACGGAGGGGGCGGGGCGCCGCCCGACGGAAAAAATACCTATTTCGAAAATCATCTTCTGATGATCGAGGAGTTGAAGCTGGTGTATGCGCCGGGTCCGTGGGAGGTGTTCGGCGGGAAGTTCAATCCGGTCACAGGATTGGATCAGCACGATATTCCGGGCTGGTATGGCTATGAAATCGAAGAAGAGCACAGCATTCTCGGCCGGCTGGGCGCCGGCGCGGCTTATACGGTGGATACAAAGAACTTCGGGAGTCACCGTCTGAAGGCATCGGGATTCTGCCGCGATACAACCGTTTTGAATCAGGGAATCATCAATAGCAGCGGCGAACCGGATTCAAAAGAGGACGGCGGCATCGCCAACACACACGACTTTTCGTCGTGGGCGGTTTCGCTTTCCGGCGAGCCGCTGTATGCGGCGCTTGGCGACACAATTCATCAGCTGCGGTATGTGCTCGCCTATGCCCGGCAGGATGCCGGCTACAACGCAGACCCGGATCACGAAGATGAGGAACGTTTTGTTGCCGGCGGGGTTTATACGGTAACGCTGACGGAAGATCTTCAGCTCAAAGGTGTCGGTGAATACAAAAATATTCGTAACAACCATACGCACGGTGATGATGATCTGCGGATCAGCACCGCCGGTCTCGGTCTGACCTGGCAGCGATGGGAACTGGGCGGAAGCTATTCGGTCCTAGACAGCACCGGTGAGCCGGACGGGGAGCATATTCAGGCCTCGCTGGGCTATGTCTGGCCGTGCGGCCTCGGTATTTCCGGAGGATGGAAACTTCAGGAAGAAGAAGGGGAACAGCAGAAGAGCGTCGGACTCATGGTCAGCTATCACGGACATTTTTAATTATGAAAAATCTGATTTTTACAGCAATTGTCGGAATCTCACTGGCGGCGCAGGCCGCTGAACTGAATGTGTGGTGCGGTATTCCGCCGCTCGTGTCGGTTGTGAAAGCGGTCGGCGGGGAACACGTACAGGTGCAGAGCCTGATGAACAGCAGCCAGGACCCGCACACCTGGTCGCCGACACCGAAGGTCGTGGCCGGTGTCCGGGATGCCGATCTGTTTTTTACAATCGGCATGCCGTTTGAGCAGACCGTTGCGCAGAAACTCGCCGGAATGAGTTCCGGGCTGCGCATTGTCAATACGGCAGCCGGACTGGATATCGCTGGCGATCCACATGTCTGGCTGTCACTGCCGAGTCTATCGGTCATGGCCGAGGTTATCGAACAGTCACTGGCGGCGGCGGATCCGGCACATACCGAATCCTATCAGCAGAACTGCGCCGCGTACCGGCAGTCGCTGACTGCAAAAGATGCTCAGCTGAAACAGAAGCTGTCGCCGCTGCACGGCCGGACGTTTTATGTGTACCACCCTGTATTCGGTTATTTTGCAAAAGACTACAGCCTGAAGCAGGGCGTTGTGGAACTCGACGGGAAATCTCCGTCGCCGAAAGATCTGCTGACACTGGTAAACCGGGCGAGGGAGGAACAGGTGCACGTCGTCTTTGTTCAGCCGCAGTTCAGTCAGCGCCCGGCAAAAATCATTGCCGACCGGATCGGCGGAACGGTGGTTCCGCTCAATCCGCTTGCCGAAGATCCGGTTGCCGTGATGGAACAGGCCGCAGACGTCCTGACGGAGGCCTATGCGAACCGGCCGTGAGCCCGATCATTCCGATACCGCCCCGGCACTGCAGTCGGAGGCGGTCTCGTTTTCCTATCATCCGCAGGTTCCGGCGCTTGAATCGGTCTCACTGACTGTTCCGCCGGCGTCGCTGACCTGTGTGATCGGTCCGAACGGCGGCGGCAAGTCCACCTTTCTGCGGCTGGCTCTCGGACTGCTTGTCCCTCAGCAGGGAAGCCTGTCCGTTTTCGGTGCGCCGCCGCACCGGGCCTGTAGCCGGGTCGGTTATGTTCCGCAGCAGGTCAAGATTCGGCCCGATTTCCCGATTCGTGTGAAGGACGTCGTGCGGATGGGCGGTATCGGACGAAAGCTCTTGGCATCTGCGAACGCCGTGGCGCACGCGATCCAATCAGCTGGAATCCAGGGTTTGGAAACCCGTCCGTTTGCCGAGTTGTCCGGCGGGCAGCGGCAGCGCGTACTGATCGCCCGGGCGCTGGTCGGCGAACCGGGGCTGCTGCTGCTCGACGAACCGGCGTCCGGTGTCGATCCGGCGTTCGAACAGCAGCTTCGTGAACTGCTCTACCGGCTGAAACAGACGATTGCCGTAGTTGTGGTTTCGCACGACCTGACCTTTATCGGTCCGCAGACCGATCAGGTGGTGTTCATTGACCGAACCGCACAAACCTTTTTGCCGGATCAGCTGGATATGCGGCTGATCAGCCGGCTGTACCGTCGGCCGGAGGTGACACAATGAACGAACTGTTTCATCAGTTGTTTACGCCGTCCGGCATTCTGTTTTATCCGCTGCTGATCGGACTGCTCGGCAGCATTTCGTTCGGCATCATCGGCAGCTATACGGTGGTGCGGCACGTCAGCTATGCTGCGCACGGCATTTCCCATGCGGTGCTGCTGGGAATCGGCGCAACACTGTTTCTGAACCATTGCTTCGCATGGAATTTTCTGCCGATTGTCGGAGCCTTTCTGGTTGCGCTGGCGGCGGCATGGATCATCGGTTCCTCCACGCTGTATGCGCCGCACCGGGCGGATTCGGTGATCAGCGCGGTGATGGTGCTGGGTATGTCCGGCGGGCTGCTGTTCCTGGCGAAAACGCCCGGTTATTTTGAACCAATGAGCGTGCTGTTCGGGGATATTCTGCTTGTCAGCCGGTCGGATGCCGTGCTGATCGGGCTGTTCAACCTGCTCGTAATTCTGACCGGCGTCTGTTTCTACACGCGGCTGCAGATGATCTGCTTTGACGAGGAATTCGCCCGGCTGCGCGGGATTCACGTTGAATTCTGGTTTGTGCTGCTCCTGTCGCTGGTCGCGCTGACGATCGTCACGATGATGCAGATGATCGGGATTGTGCTGGTGATCGCACTGCTGACGCTGCCGGTGATGACCGCGCTTCGCTTCTGCCACCGGCTGTGGCAGGTCATGCTGATGTCCGCAACGATCTGCGCGGGCTGTGTTCTGGCGGGGTTGGCGCTGAGCTATCAGCTCGACCTGCCGACCGGCCCGGTCATCGTCCTGCTGGCCGGCGCGGTTTATCTGGTCAGTCTTTTTGATCCGGGCCGTTCCAGCGGAATCCCAGCAGGCAGACGTCGTCGGTGAACGGCCGGTTGCTGTGGAATTCGCTGAGCGTGTGAATCAGCGCGTCGCAGAGGGTTTTCGGTTCGTTGTTTTCCTGATGGGACAGCACCTCCCGGGCGTGCTCCCGCCCGAACTCCTCGTTGGTGTCGTCCACTTCCTCGAGCAGGCCGTCGGTGTACATCAGTACGGCATCGCCGGGCTGAAGCCGAATGTGAAAGGTTCTGTATTCGGCATTTTCAATGACTGCCAGCGCGGGGCCGTTGGCGTGTTCGGCGGCGTGCAGCATCGAGACGTCCAGCGGGCTTCCGTTCCGGATCAGGAACGGAACCGTGTGCCCGGCGGATGAACCGCGAAGCTCGCCGGTTTCCGTGTTCAGGATCAGGTAGGAGGCCGTCACGAAAATAAAGTTGTCCTGCGACTGAAGCATCGGCCGGATCTGTCGGTTCATTTCCGAGAAGAACTCGCCCGGCGGGAGTCCGCGCCGGGTCAGGTCGCCGATCATCGTGTGCACGATCGCGGTAATCAGCGCCGCGCGGACGCCGTGCCCCATCACATCGCAGATCAGCATGCCGGCTTCCTGCTCGTTCAGCTTGTTGATCGCACAGAGATCGCCGCTGACCTGTGTGTTGGCGATATAGCGGTGAAAAAACTGGACCCGGCGGCTTTCTGTCGAGGAGGAAAAATCGGGATAAAACTGCGGCAGGAACGCCTGCTGCAGATTGGCGGCCATCCGCAGCTCCTCCTCCATCTGTTTGTTGATTCGCGTCAGCCGCCGCGCATACTGATGCAGTTTGATTTCGTTGAGTTTGTGTTCGGTGATTTCCCGTGAGATTCCGAAGGTTCCGATGATATTTCCTTCCGCATCGCGCAACGGCATCTTGGAGGTGGATGCCCACGATGTTTCACCTTCCGACCAGGTTTCCTTTTCCTCGACGCCCAGCAGCGGTTCACCGGTTTTAATAATCTCCCGTTCGGCCTCAAAGGCCGGGCGCGCGTGTTCCGGGGTGAAAATATCAAAGTCCGTTTTGCCGACGACCTCTTCAGCCTTCATTCCCATGCGCCGGGCGAAGGCTTTGTTGACGAGGATGAACCGGGATTCATGGTCCTTGAAGTAGATGTTGTCGTCAATGGTGTCGAGCAGCTGTTTGAGCAGTTCGGTGCTGGTGAGTTTCCCATCGTCCGCCATGAGCGTTCCCTCCGCCGGGAATTGTAGCGGAGTCCGGTGTGAAAGCAATCGCGGAGGCTCGGGGCATAATTCACTTTTCTCCTTCCGGATAACTGCTACCTTTGACCGCAAATTTAACTGTGCGGGGACTATGAAACCGAAGATTCTGATCATTACAGGCTATGGAGTGAACTGCGAAGCGGAGTCTTCGCGGGCGTGGGAACTGGCGGGCGCCGATCCGGTGCAGGTGCACCTCAACGACCTGCTCGACAATCCCGCGCAGATGCGCGATTTCCAGGGAATGATGTTCATCGGCGGCTTCTCCTACGGCGACCACATGACCAGCGGCCACGTCTTCGCCCTGCGCGTCAAACATCACCTGCGCGAAGAACTGCAGAAATTCATTGATGACGATAAAATCATCATGGGGGTCTGCAACGGCTTCCAGACGATGACCAAGATCGGACTGCTGCCCGGAGTTGACGGAAAGTATTTTGAGCCGAAAGTCTCTCTGATGCAGAACGAC
>JBFWJN010000065.1:0-14816 GCA_050253185.1 Kiritimatiellales bacterium
CCAGAGTCTGTTCGGTGAAACTCGTGTGCAGGAGGCTCAGGCTAAAATCCCGCTCTGTCCACCGAATCTGCATTGGCAACTGATTGGTCATTTGCAGAGTAACAACGCCCGTATTGCCGCATCCGGGCTTTTCCGGATGATCCACTCGGTCGATTCCGAAAAACTGCTGAAAGCGCTGGATGACTACAGTGCTGTGCCGCTGCCTGTTCTAATCCAGGTCAATGTCTCTGGTGAAGGGTCGAAGTCGGGCTGTTCTCCCGAGGAGGCAGCCGGTTTGATTCAAGTTGCCAATACCTGTTCACAGGTGGAGGTGCATGGGCTGATGACCATTCCGCCGTTTACACCGGATTCGGAGAAGGCCAGGGTCCATTTTTCCAACCTTCGGAAACTGCGCGACCGGCTTCAGGAGGAAACGGGCACGCCGCTTCCGGAACTGTCGATGGGTATGTCGCATGATTTTGAAATTGCGATTGAAGAGGGGGCAACCTTTGTTCGGGTTGGATCAGATATTTTTGGAGAACGCTCATGAGTATTATGGAATCGAAAGTTGTATTTATCGGTGCAGGGAATATGGCGGAAGCTATTCTCAGCGGAATGGTGGCGGCTGAATTCTGTGAGCCGAAGAAGATTGTCATGACCGATGTTCGACCGGAACGTCTGTCTGTTCTGGAGAAAGAATACGGTGTGAACACCTCTACGCAGAACAGCGTGGTCAAAAATGCGGAAATCGTTGTATTGGCGGTGAAGCCGCAGGTTATGGCGGATGTGCTGGCAGGTATTGCGCCGGTTCTTCGGGAGGAAACGCTGGTTATCAGCATTGCCGCCGGCATTCCAACCTCAAAAATTGAAGCTTTGCTCGGTGGAAGCCGACGGGTTGTGCGGGTTATGCCGAATACCCCCGCGCTGATCGGCATGGGCGCTTCTGCGATTGCCGCAGGTTCCTGTGCTGATCTCGCCGATCTGGAGGTTGCAGAAACTATTCTCAGCTGTGTCGGCGTGACTGTACGGGTTGAAGAAAAGGATCTTGATGCGGTGACTGCTCTCAGCGGTTCCGGTCCGGCGTATGTATTTTATCTGCTGGAGGGCATGCTGGCGGCGGCCGACCGGATGGGGCTCGATAAAGGGACTGCTCGCAAGCTTGCTTTGCAGAC
Source organism: Kiritimatiellales bacterium (assembly GCA_050253185.1). Taxonomy (GTDB): domain Bacteria; phylum Verrucomicrobiota; class Kiritimatiellia; order Kiritimatiellales; family Tichowtungiaceae; genus Tichowtungia. Next base: position 1,152 of record JBFWJN010000065.1, read on the forward strand.
TGTTGAGGGCGCAGCGCGCCTGATGGAGGATTCCGGCGAAGATGCTTCTGTTCTTCGCGAAAAGGTGACCTCCAAGGGAGGAACAACGGCCGCTGCGATCCATGCGATGGATTCTGCCGACGTCAAAGAGGCGATTGTCCGGGCTCTGATTGCCGCCCGGGACCGTTCTGCTGAACTGGCTCAATGAGATGTGGAGCCAATGATCGGATTCGAACCGATGACCTGCTCATTACGAATGAGCTGCTCTACCAGCTGAGCTACATTGGCATCAGAAGAGCGCGTATTAAGCCAAAGCCGTAGTCTTCAGTCAAGTTCGAGTCATTATTTTTCGGGACGCCTCAGCGATCAGAAACCTTATCTTTTAAAGATTTGTGCGCGGTGCTTAAAATGTGTATATGAATAAGCACTCAGTATTTGTTTTGTGCGCTGCTCGTCTCTGATGAATTTCTCTGGGTTCATCAACGGTCATTTAATCTGGTTGCTCCTTGTGAGAATTACGAATATGACTTTTTAACAGATGGACATGGTGTTTTTTTTATTATGCGGTGCATCATTATCTCTTTAGCATTCAAGGGTTCGATTGATTAAATCGGTATTCATGACGTATGAAAGTGTGAGTGTTTAAAAGGGTTAGTTTTTTGATGAAGCGCTTTTTCTTAAACAGAGTCATTCTGCTGTCTGCTGCAGTTGCTGTTTATACCGGTTACGCGGGGTCGTATTCCAATCCTGTTCTTGAACGGGGGGCAGATCCGTACTGCTATCGTGCATCAGACGGCACCTATTACATGGTGATCACCGGTCTTGGCTTTTTTTCTTCGACGAACCTAGTGGATTGGACCTCTCTGGGACGATTGAAAATAAATGGCACATGGGGGAAATACGATTTTTGGGCCCCCGAGTTTATTGAATACCGTGGTCGGTTTTATCTTTTTTATTGCGCACGCAAGGTGAAAGACGGTCCGCACTTTCTCGGGGTGGCTGTCAGCGACCGGCCGGAGGGGCCTTATCAGGCGGAGCCGGAGCCGCTGACTGAAATCTCGCCAAGCATTGATCCACATGTATTTATCGATGATGATCGTAAGGTTTATCTGTACTGGTCGGAAAAGGGAATTGGGGTCGACCATCGGGCAATTAACGGCTGTGAACTGAGTCGGGACCTGAAACGACTACGCGGAGAGCCGCGTATGCTGATTTATTCAGAACAGAAATGGGAATTTGGCCGAAAATGGGAAGGCAAAGGGTGGAACGAAGGTCCGTTTATGCTGAAACACGACGGGCTTTACTACCTGATGTATTCTGCCAATTTATATTTAAGCCCGTATTACGGAGTCGGATATGCTGTGTCTACGCATCCGCTCGGACGTTTCAATAAATTTAAAAAATGGGAGAACAATCCGATTCTCAGTCGTGAGGGATGTGAAAAATATATCAGTGGACCGGGACATCATTCTGTTGTCGCTTCTCCGGATGGCAAAGAACTGTTTGCCGTGTATCACAAACATGTTTCGCCCGGAGAGACGGAACGTCATATCTGTATTGATCGTATGGGTTTCCGGGAAGACGGCACGATGTATGTTAACGGTCCCACCGTCACGCCTCAGCCAATGCCGTCCGGAGCTGACGGAATTTCTAACGTGGCCCCGGATGCTGATGTCCAGGTGCTGTCCGGCGGTAGTGAGGCCAGTGCTCGTTTTCTGACGGACGGGGAGTTTTCGATTCACCAAAGGCTGGCTGACCGGGAATGGCGACCCCGTGGACTTCCGGCATCTGTGCGGCTGGAATGGAAACAGTCTCCCGAAATATCAGAAGTGTTTATCTATGGAAGCGGCCATCCGGATCGACAGGTGCGTTCTGTATCGGTCCTGTTATCTGACGGAACCGTTTTTGATGATTTAACCTTTCCGGGTATTCCCGGAGGCGCGGCATCTGTTTCTTTTTCTTCGCGACCGGTCAGCTGGCTTGAAATTCGACTGGACCAGGAAAATCGCGGGCAACTGCCGGCTCTCTCAGAGATTATGGTTCGCGGCCGATAGAGAGGGCGTTGAGGAAATGGATATGTTTTCGAATCGGCCAGACATGGAACCGTAAGAATCGTCGACTATAGTTATCAAAGTATGTCTTAAATCTGGCAGTTTTGGCTGCGTGCAATTTTCAGGGAACAAACAGAGGGTTAAAAATGAATGGAAAGTTGTTTTTGAGTAGTTTGGCTTCTCTTTCTGCGGCATCAGCCGTTGGAGTAAAGGCAGCAGAGCAGCAACCTCCGAACATTGTGTTTATTCTGGCCGATGACTGCGCATATAACTCTTTAAGTTGCTATGGCGGTCAGAATCTTCGAACTGAAAATATTGACCGGCTTGCTTCAGAAGGGATTCGGTTTTCCCGGGCCTATGCTTCAACATCCATGTGCGTGCCTTTTCGGCATGAGCTTTATACCGGTTTATATCCCATGCGGAACGGAAGTGTCTGGAACCATTCGGCAACCCGGCCCGGGTTGAAGAGTGCTCCGCACTATCTGGGTGATCTTGGATATCGAGTGGGACTGACGGGGAAATATCATGTGTACCCGTCGAAAAACTTCCCGTTTGAGGATGTGCCGGGGTTTGAAAAAAACTGTGTGGCTCAGCAGAACCGGTACGCCCCGGAAGAGATTATTCCGTTTTTAACCCGGGATCGTAAGCAGCCGTTTTGTCTGATTGTCGGATCCACCAACCCGCACCGTCCCTGGACAATGGGGGATGCAGGAAAATTTGATCGTGCGGCACTGAAACTTCCGCCGGCCGTGGCGGACACAGATGTAGTCCGAGAGGATTATGCACACTACCTGGCAGAAGTTGAACGTTTGGATCAACAGGTTGGTGATGTGCTGGACATTCTCGAAAAAGAAGGGTTGGCAGACAATACAGTGGTCATGTTCAGTTCCGAGCAGGGGTGGCAATTCCTTGGTGGAAAATGGAACTGTTGGGACCTGAGCCTGCATACGGCACTGCTTGCCCGGTGGCCGGGGCATATTCAGCCTGGGCAGGTAACGGGAGCAATGGTTCAGATTTGTGATATTTTGCCGACACTGATTGATATCGCCGGCGGAAATTCATCTAAAGGCAATTTTGATGGAAAAAGTTTCCTCCCGGTGTTGATCGGAAAGGCCCAGTCTCATCGCGATTTTGTATTTGGGTTGCACAATAATGTTCCGGAGGGAAAGCCGTATCCAATACGCACAATTCGCGATGAAAACTTCCGCCTGATCATGAACCTGGAACCTGACCGAACCTATATCGGCAAATTTATTAATGGACAGCATAAGGCGCCCTGGTTCAGTTCAATCAAAAAGGCGGCTGAAGGTGGCGACATGAACGCCGAGCGATTGGCAGAACGATTTCTTCACCGTCCGGCCGAAGAACTGTATCGTCCAGATCAGGATCCATTCGAATTGAATAACCTGGCAGCCAATCCAGAGTACAATAAGGAAAAAGAAAAGTTAAAAAGCCATCTTTTGAAATGGATGGCAGAGCAGCAGGATCCCGGAGCAGAGATAGATCGGCCGTCGAAGCTCGAAGAAAATCGAAAAAGTTTTGGCTGGCGTCAGTAAGGCGCTTTGCTCAGATATCGATATTTCAGTATCTCTGTTTGCCGGTCTCGAATTGCTTTTCGGGACCGGCCTTTATTTGCTGTTCCAGCCCTGAAGCTTTCTTCTGATTTATTCAGTTCATCGGGTTTGCAATTCTAAGGTTTTATTCGCTATGTCATCTCACAGATTGGTCTGAACTGATAACGCGACTCTGTGGTATTCCGATTTTTGAATGGTTCTATTATGACAGTTCTGCAATCGCAGTTCCAAGGACGGTTCTTGCGAGTCGCGCGGTCTCAGTGAGTTTTCGCTCAGCAAGCGGTAGGCAACGCTTTCCGTGTGAAAGCGGGGCAGAGGCCTTTTGGGTGACTATTCTCGGGACTCATTGGCTCAATAGGTATTTAAGTTAGTTCCCGGAATGATATTCTAATTACTTGAGTTTGGATTTATTTCGGTAGTATTCTGAGCCGGACACGTAATCTTTATTCTCGGCCTGATCCGAGGGAACATTCGAGGAAATACTGGCTAATCCGGACAAAAGATTTGTTGTCCATTCAATGTCGTACAGTCGCCCGAGTTGTGACGCCCACGAAATCCCACGGCCATTCGTATTCTGCAATCTCGAGATCTGGAACGATCCCTCGGCGGCCGGATCTGTTCCGGCAATATAGCTTTCTAAAAAGCTGAGTCCGTTTGCTGTTATTGTGCTGGGGGATGCAGAAGTGATTGATCCGGTATATTTCAGTTCCCACCAGTCCGGAAGTCCATCGTCGTCGCTGTCCGGGGTGTCGGATGGTTCCTGATCAAACATTTCCACTTCGTCAATAAAGATCGGCGAACTGCTCTGGCTGCTGAACTCAAAGGCTTTGATCTGTTTCTGAAGGGCCGTGCAGATCAGATTTCCCGTCACAGTTGTTCCGTCCAGGCTGAGGGTCCACTGGGAGGTGTTGCTGTTGCAGTAAATGTCAAAGGTCACCCACTGATGCAGTGGCATCGTTGCGTCGAGTTCCAGAGGGATTGAATTGCTGTAAACGATTAAATGAAGATTGGTATTAACAAGAATGTTGATGTCATTCGTGTCGGGCGTCTGTGGTGTTTCAGTGGGCGCTGCGGACACGAACGCGCGGAAACGCACCCACATATCCGCGAGGTCTGCTCTCTGATACCGTTTGGCGGTTGCCTGTTCAATCTGCAGCGCCTGTTTCCCCGCAAAAACAGTGCCGGACTGTACAACGGCAGTGCCGGAGGCCTCGTCGACGGTCCAGCTGTTTTGACCGTGCACATTGCCGTTGGTTACGCCCTGGGCCACCTCAAAGGTTTCGTACAGAAGAGCGCTTTCATAAGGGCCCTCTATGGATTTTTCGATAGAAAGAATCCGGTCGACTTCGCTCACCAACGTTTTCTGTTCAGTTCCGTCCGGCCAGAGAATTGTCATTTCAAGAGGGAGGACAGGGCCTTTCCCGAGCCCGAAATGGAGAGTGTGCGAATTGCAGTTTCCCTGGCCGGTGGAGCTCTCCACCTGGCGGGTGAAAATCATGGATCCGCTTTTCAAACGAACCTGTGTACCGATCGCCATGGAATTGATTCGGCCGGTTCCGACCGGCCGGACTTCCAGCCAGGAGTTGGTGTTTCCGTTGTTGCGCATCAGTTTCCCGCCGGAGACCAGATCCAGCTGCCCGTCGTTGTTAAAATCCGCCCAGGCACCTTGATAGGTCTGTGTGGTGCCGATAAATTCTCGAATATTGGAATAGACGGTGCGATCCGTGAAAGTCCAGTCGCCATTGTTGCGATAAAGCACACTTTTGTTGGGGGAATACACCGTGGTGAAATAGAGATCCAGATAGCCGTCATTATTGAAGTCTCCGAGGGTCGGGGAAGCAAAAGATTCCTGCCACTCAACTCCGCAGGTTCCCAAATCTTCAAAGTAATAATTGGAAGCAGATCCTAAATTGCGAAAGAAGTCAGATTCCGGTTGAATTCCACTTCCATCACCACCAGTCCAATAATCGCCGCGATGGGAAAAGTTGCCGCAAAAAAGGTCGAATAGTCCGTCATTGTCCAAATCTCCCCATGCTGATCCAATCGTGTGTCCTCCAGACCAGGTCCGTTCTGTCCCTAGAACATTATACTCACTTGCCTTGTCAGCAAAAGTTCCGGATCCATCATTGATCCACAGGACATTGGGTTGGAGGCGATAGTCGGACACATAAATGTCCAGGTCATTATCCTGGTCAAAATCGCAGGCGGTGACTCCTCGGGCTCTGTATTTTGTTTCTTCCCATGTTTTCTCAAAAAACTCTCCACCCCGGTTCATCAGAATGATATCTGGATACGTTGCACTTCCGTCTGCCGTTTCATATCCGCCGATGTAAAGATCCAGATACCCGCTGTTGTTGAAATCTCCCCATGCGGCTCCGTTGCTGATCATATCGTCAATAGTGGGGAGAATGCCGCTTACATTACTGAAGCCGGATCCGCCGTCATTGTGGAACAGTTTGCGATTCCTGAAGTTAAAGAAATCAGGATAGCCGTCGTTGTCGTAGTCGCCCCATGTCCCCGCCCCGCTCATTAGCCCGGGCAGGTTGGTCATTTCTTCAAAAGCCTCTCCCTGCATATTAATCCACAGCGAGCCCGCACAGTACAGGTCCACCCAGCCGTCCAGATTGACGTCGCACCATTCTGCCAAAGCACTGGTTTCCAGATTGGTTATCCCCATTTCCACGGTAACATCAGCGAAGTCGCTGGACAGTGCCGTGCCAGCCAGCAGAAGGATGCAGGTTCCGATGACAATCGTTTTGTTTGGACAATATTTTTTCACGGGCCGTCTCTCTTTAATTGGTGATGTGATAGCCGTAAATTAAATCTGTACCGCTGACACATATTCTAATTAAACAGAGTGAGTCAGTTGTCTGAATAATGCCATATCTGAATATTTTTAAAACATGTCTTAAATAATCATCTGTCATCACAGATAAAATGCTGTCCGCAGGGGTTCTCTCCGTCCGGGAAAATCTCGGATATTCATTTTGCCGGTTCTGACATGTTTGTCAGTTAAGTATTCATCTACATTAACGCCGAGGTTCAGGAGAAGGTGGATGGCTCTAAGGTATTTCGGGGGATAACAATGAAAACAGTTTTTTTATCAGGTGTATTAATGTCGATTTCTTTATCCAGCAGCTTTGCTGCGCCGCCGCTGGGTGGTGGCGGCGGCCTAATGCCCGGCGCCTCGGATCGTACCGAATCAGAGCAAGCATCAGGTACGCACGCGTCACTGACGTATACCAACCCGGTTTGGAACGGCTATCTTGCAGATCCTGCGGTGCTGGAATATTGCGGCGAGTGGTATGCTTACGGCACAGGAAAAGATCCTGAAACGGGCCGGCATTTTCCGATTTTACACTCGACGGATTTTGCAACATGGCGACCGGTCGGATATGCAGTATCGCCTGGCGATTTTAAGGAATACTGGGCTCCCGAAGTGGTTGAACGGAGCGGAACGTTTTATCTCTATTACGCGGGGGATTTGCGGCAGCGTGTGGCGAAGGCAACGAATCCGCTCGGCCCGTTTGAAGATTGCGGAGTGAATCTGTTTCCGGAACTGGAGTTCTCCATAGACGGTCATCCATTTTGCGATCCCGACTCGGGAGAATGGTATTTCTTCTTTGCTCGTGATTTTCTGGATACTTCCCGCGTCGGAACCGGTATTTCGGTCGTAAAACTGAACGACGATATGATTTCAGTGTCCGGTCCGGTCAAAACCGTGGCAACTGCCATCGCGGATTGGCAGATTTTTGAACGGAACCGTTCAATGTATGGCAGTGTTTATGACTGGCATACTGTCGAAGCGCCATGGGTTGTAAAAAAGGATGGACTCTATTACTGCTTCTGGTCCGGATCCAACTGGCAAAGCCCGAATTATGGAGTTGGGTTCTCCGTTGCAGAGCATCCGATGGGGCCCTGGAGGGATGGCGGCAACCTGGAAGGTGCTAGCGTTCTCAGCGGAAAGGGGAATAATCTGATCGGTCCGGGGCATAATTCAGTGGCATGTGGACCTGATGGACGGACTCTATTCATGATCTATCACTCTTGGAATCCGGAGCGGAGTGCTCGCGTGATGTGTATAGATCCTTTGGAATGGACGGAGACCGGTCCAAAAGTATTGCACGCCGGATTTGGAAAGAAAACGATCCGCATCGAATAACGAGAGAAAGTGGTGGGCGTTACAGAACTCGAATCTGTGACCTCCTGCGTGTGAAGCAGGCGCTCTAACCAACTGAGCTAAACGCCCCCAAAAAAGAGGGATATCTTTTACCCGTCGAAAAAGTGGCGGTAAAGAATATCTTTTATTTTTTCGATCCCGTCTCCGAGTCCGGCGGAAACCGGCAGGGGGTCAAGCCCGGTTTCCTGCTTGAAAACCACCAGATTTTTCGCGGCGGCGGATTCATCCATTTTGTTGGCCAGCACCAGAAACGGACGGTCTGCCAGAGCCGGATTGTACGCCTCCAATTCGCTGCGAAGACTGTGATAGTCCTCGGTCGGGTTGCGTCCGTCCACGGCAGCCATATCGAGGACGAACAGCAGGAACCGCGAACGTTCAATGTGTCGAAGAAAGTGATGTCCGAGTCCGATACCTTCGCTGGCGCCTTCAATCAGGCCGGGAATGTCGGCAATGCGGATGCGGTTGAAGTTTTCGTAAATCAGTGTGCCGATGATCGGGTTGAGGGTGGTAAAGGGATAGGAGGCGATTTTTGGATGGGCGTCCGTAAGGGCCGTGAGCAGGGTGGATTTCCCCGCGCTGGGATATCCGACGAGCCCGACGTCCGCCATCAGTTTGAGTTCGAGCCGGTACGCCTTCTCTTCGCCCGGCGTGCCCGGCGTGCAGCGGGTCGGCGCCTGGGTAATGGAGGATTTAAAGTGGGTATTTCCGAGCCCTCCGTGCCCTCCCTTGGCGAGAACGAGTTCCTGACCGGGTTCGAGCAGCTCGGCAATGAATTCTTCAGTGTCGGGGTCCAGAACAACGGTCCCGCAGGGGACTTTAACAATCAGGTCCTGACCGGTCCGTCCGGTTCGGTTGCTTCCTTTGCCGTGCTGCCCATGCTCAGCGCGTTGGTGGGGATGATAATAGAGATCGCTCAGCGAATCTTCATCAATATCGGCCCGGAGAATGACGTTCCCGCCATTTCCGCCGTCTCCGCCGTCCGGCCCGCCGCGCGGAACGTATTTTTCACGCCGGAAGGAGGAAATTCCGTTCCCGCCGTTACCCGACTGGACGAAGATCTTGACGCGGTCTCTGAATGCGATGGGTTTCACGGTTTTTCCCTATAACAAAAACAGGCGAGCTGTGAGGCCCGCCGGTCGGTTTTCCAATGGTTGGAAACGTTTAAACAGTCTGCGGCTCGCGAATATTGACGCGGCGGCCGGCCTTGTCGAATTCAACCACACCGTTCTTCAGTGCGAAGAGCGTATAGTCTTTTCCCTGGCCGACATTGGCGCCGGCAACGAATTTATTGCCGAGCTGACGAACGAGGATGCTGCCTGCGGTGACGGTCTGGCCGCCGAAGCGTTTGACCCCGCGCCGCTGGGCGTTACTGTCGCGACCGTTCTGAGAAGAGCCTTGTCCTTTTTTATGTGCCATTGTTCTGCTCCTGAATTATGCGCTGATCGATTCGATCTTCAGCTTGGTAAGTTCCTGACGGTGACCGATTTTCTTGCGGTATCCCTGACGGCGTTTCTTTTTGAAAGCCACCACTTTGGCGCCGCGGTAGTTTTCAACCACAGTGGCCACCACTTTGGCGCCGGAAACAACCGGGGTGCCGATGGTGAGCTCACCGTCGTTGGAAACGGCCAGAACCTGATCAAATTCAACCGTTGCACCGGCTTCGGTATCCAGCAGTTCGACGCTGAGGACGGTGTCTTTTTCCACGCGGTACTGTTTTCCGCCGGTTTCAATTACTGCATAAGCTTCCATAGAAATTCCTTCGTTGAATCAAAGACGGGGGAAGGTAGGCCAGATGAGGGGGACTGTCAACACTTATGGCTGATCTTTTTGGGCCTTTGCCGCAGGGCGGTTCGTCTGCGTCGATTCCGCCCCGACTGCCGGGGCCGTAAGGCGCGGTCCGCCTCCCGTTATTTCCGGGAGAGGCGATGACGGTTTGTAGATGTAAGCCTGTGCGGGATTCGCCGACGGGATCGCAAATGTTGGAAAATCAATGCTCGGCGGAATCTGGAACGAGAACCCCGGATACGTTTCGGGTTCCAGAATCTGCGGTAGAGGCAGGCTGTACGGCGAGTAGGCCTGCCGAACCGATGCCCGCGGAAAAAGGTACACAGAATAGAGCCGGCTTTTCGCGGGTCTGGTTTCTCCGCCATAGGTGCTTGGCGTGATTGCCGCCTTGGGCGGGGCGGGTTCGTCCGGCTTGCTGGACGCGAGTCTTGTTTTCTGCAGGCGTGACATTTTCACGGCCGGAGAGTCTTCCTGTAAAACCTCCGGACGGGCTTCTCCTGCCGTTCCCGCCTGGATATTCAGGTGTTCTTCGCGCCTGGCTTCCGAGATCTGGCGGAATTCCCGGTCTTCGTCACTTTCCCGAATCTGCCGGGAGGTGGTGAACCCGCGCTTCGCCAGATAATTTTCATCGATTTTGGACGGATCGAGCAGATTGAAGACAAATGCCACGACCCCCAGGTAGATCAGCATATTCGTGAGCATCACAACCGCGCATCCGCTCTGAAGGGGCGAAAACGGACTCTGCGGTTCGTTCTTCTGATTTGGTGTGTCGGACATGCGGGGGTTTTAATATGCAGATTCTGTGCCTGCGGTTTCTACTGACAGGAAAATCATGCGATTTGTTTTCATCCTGTGCAAGTCATCGTTCGATTTGATTGATACGCAATGGATAACGGATTTTCAGGTCATTTTCCAGCAGGATTTCCACCCAGTAGGTTCCAGGGGCTGGAAACTGCAGGTTGATAAACACTTCCACACTGGTCGCGGCGGCTTCCGGCGACGGCAGGGTCACCTGCACCTCTTTCCCCTCAGCCAGAACGGTGCGCTGATCCGGGTGCATAATCCGTGAATGCTGCGTAAAGGTTCCCTCGCCGCTGCACCAGCGGGTAACCAGGCAGATTTTAGCAAACGTCAGCGGCAGGCGTTCCGCGTGTATCGCATCAAAAATTCCAATCAGCATGAACTTCCCGTTTCGCTCCTGACGGACGTCATCGCAGATCAGGCTCGATTGAAGATCCGGAATCATCATTGTTCCACCTTTCTGAGTTCTTCCGACCGGTCTCTGCCGAGGTCGACTGCTGCAAACTGTTTCTGATCCGTCAGCAGCATATAAAACCGGCTGCACGAATCAACGCCAAGCATTCCGCCGCCGGTTGTGAAGTCCAGGATGTGACCGCCTTGGCTTCGGTCCGTTGAAATAAAATGAAGATGATATTCCGGAACGTTGATCCCCTTGACGAAAGCGGGGCAGCGGAACCCGAGAACCGTTCCGGTGATATCAGCATATTCAAACACGGCCTGATGCAGCGTAACCTCCGCGAGCGGCGGATACGGCTTGTCCTGCTTCGGAACCGACCGGACCTTCATGGACGGAAAGGTTCCGTCGAACCGTACGGCCGCAAACAGATTTCTGTTCGGAGCCATGGCATCGACTTTTGCCAGCAGTTCCTGTTCGGAAAGCAGCCGGTTTATAGAAGCGGAGTGGTCGGGGGAGAACTGTACAACAGAGGCAAACGGAGTCGTAGTGCACTTGGGCATCTCTTTCACGGTTCCATCGACACGCGCCTGATACACCTTGCCGTCGATGACAATCATTTCCCCTTCAAGCGCATCGAACGTCCCGATGCCCAGGTTCCCGTACCTGAGCAGCTGTTCTACCGAAATCTGTCCGTCATAAACGCCGGCCAGCAGGGCGTCGATGGTGGACACCTGCATCAGCGTGTCTTTCGGCGCCGTCGAGCAGCCGACCAGCAGAGCCGGCAGGATCAGCAGAATCAGCAGTCGCATGGAAAAACCTCCGTGAGGGTTTCGCTTGCGGGCGTCATGTCATTCTTCAGCAGGCCCAGCAGCTGTTCCGCCACCGGCCCCGGTGCGCCGTCGCCCACGGCGCGGCCTTCCCACTCCACCACGGATGTCACATCCGTGGTGGTCCCAAAAATGAACATCTCCTGCGCGTTCGTGGCCATAGCCGGAGAAATATCCCGGTATTCCGCCGCCGCCAAAGTTCCGTTAGAGACCAGTTCACGGGCAATCTCCAGTGCGCGCCGGGCGGTGGTTCCGGCAAGCACAAACTCCGGAGTTGGCATCAGCAGTTCGCGGTCCGGCGTAAGGATGCCGATATTTTCCGTGGCGCCTTCGCCGAGGTTGCCGTTTGGATCCACGGAAATTACAAAATCGAGTCCGCGCAGATTGGCCTCCTGCTTCATCAGCACATTCGGCAGATAATTGCAGGTTTTGATAGTCGCCAGGTTCTGCGGCTTCATCGGTACGCTGCTGATGGCGGCGCGGGCCGGCTTCAGTCGACCGTTCTCGATGCGGGCGCTGTAGCGGTAGACCGCGACATACAGCTGCGGCCCGCGGCAGAGCGTCGGATCGATTCCCATATTGCCGGTGCCGCGCGAGACGAGCACGCGGATCAGGCAGTCGCGCCGCCCGCCCGCCCGAACCGTCGCGCAGAGGATCGCCGTCAGCTCATCCATCGGGCAGGGCAGCTCCATGCCGATTCCGCGGCAGGATCGCTGCAGGCGCTCCAGGTGGGCCTTTACATTATAAAGCTGACCGTTCAGGCACTTGAGCGATTCAAACACGCCGTCGCCGCGCTGCGGGAGATGGTCATCCACCGGCAGGCTCATCAGCTCCGGGTTGGTCGTGATTCCGCCGGTCAGGCCCGAATACATCGCATACAGCAGGTCACCCATTCCGGCGCGTGCCGCTTGCAGGCGCGCCAGCCAGTCGGTGTTTTCCAGACATTGGAACTTTTTCATATCATTTTTCCAAACTTTGGAATGCCTCGTGCATATTTTTTCCAAAGATTGGAAAAACATACGCTAAAGGTTCCAACCATTGGAAGCTTATGTTATCAACAGAGAATTTTAGGGGAGTATTTGATTTATGGCGATGGAGACAGCTTTTGCGCCGGCTGAACGGGCGCCGGATTCAGAGATCGAACGGCAGTATCTCAAACTGTCTGAACTGCCGTTTGTCCGCGATTTTCTGGATGCCGTTCCGAACATGTCGGTGGTGCTCAATGCGCAGCGGCAGATAGTTTTTGCCAACCGGACGTTCGCCGAATTTCTGGGAGTCGGAGACTCCTGGGAACTGCTCGGAAAAAATCAGTGCGAAGCGCTCAACTGCATTTACTGCGATTTTCTCGGCAAGCGGCCCGGAGAAGCGGCCGGCTGCATCCGCTCGCAACTGACCGACGGCGGCTGCGGAACAACCGTGTTCTGCAAGGCCTGCGGCGCGGTGATTTCGATTACAAACAGCCAGAAACTGCACACGCTGGATATTCAGGAGTGCCGGATGCTCTGCGGCACACGGGAGGAGGATGTGACGGCGCTGGACCTGCGCGTCTGGTCGCGTCCGATTGAGGTGAACGGCGAAACGTTTACGGTTTTCTCGGTGCTCGATATCAGCAACGAAAAGCGGCGCAAGGTGCTGGAGCGAATCTTTTTTCATGATGTGCTCAATACCGCCGGCGGAGTGAAGGGACTTGCCGATCTGCTGGTGCAGACAGGGGCCTCGGAGACGGAAGTCCGGGACATCGCCAGTATGCTGTCCGAATCGGCGGATCACCTGATTGAAGAAATCAATGCCCAGCGGATGCTCAGTGCCGCCGAATCCGGCGATCTGGAGGTGGCTGTTTCAGACATTCACTCACTGGAACTGTTCTGCCGGATACTTCGCCAGTTTCATTCAGGAAGCCACGCCCTGGGCAAAACGCTGGAGGTGGATGCCCGTGCCGAGCATGTGGAATTCCGATCGGACCCGGTTCTCCTGCGGCGTGTTCTGATTAACATGGTTAAAAACGCACTGGAGGCGGTTCCCGAAGGGGATGTCGTTAAAGTCAGCTGTTATGCAGAGGACGATCACATCT
>JBFWJN010000066.1:0-14812 GCA_050253185.1 Kiritimatiellales bacterium
ACAGTGTTTTTTCGGTAGATCCATACAGAAAATGGGTATAGTTCTTTTGGTCCACCTCCATCGACTGCCCGCCGGTCAACGGGCATACCGTCCGATTACAGACCGCCAGCATAAAATCTGGACCATATACCCGGCCCATCTTCACAAAACCGTACTCCCGGCCCATCCATACCGTCGGCATACCATCCGGAACCGTCATCAAAGACCGGTTGTGAATCTGCCGCAACATTTCATCGCGCTGTGATTCAATCACGCCATGAACACTGGTGACACAAACGTATCCTTGTGCCCCATCATGCCTCAGTCGAAGCAAATTGGAAACGGCGTCGGTCATAGATGTCGCATTAATTCCGACACCTAACACGTTTACTCTCTCCGACAATTTCATCCGTATTATTTCCCCATCCGACTTTTCCAGCGAGTCTGAGGCTCCTTAATAAAAAACGGCGTACGTTCCTGATCTGTTCCACAATAAATAGAATATTCAAATGGTTTTTGACGATATCCGCCTGAAAAAAATTTACGAAAACGATAAAACAAAATCCATATCGGACGCAGACAGCGAACGATCTCCGGAACCTGTTGAGAAAGCAGTCTCTGCTCCTGAAGCGAACCCTGCTGAAGCCCCAAGCTATCTATGGAATCACAAAATACAGAAAAATAGTCCCGGCTCCGTCCCATTGGAACTCTCCGGTCCAACATCCGGACGATCCATTCTGAGTCCCCCCGGTTTTTCCAGCGTGTACTCAACCATGTATTGTCATCGGTAATCGCAGAGAGCCGGGTAAACGTCGATGCAGAAAGAGTCGATAGATGATCGGTCAGCACATGCCATTTAAACGGCAATACGGCCTTTCGGCAGCAGACCGGTTCTCCGGAAGATGAAACTACCACGGTGTTTCCAAACAGAATATCTTTTTCAGGATGATTCTTAAACCACTCAGCCACACGCTGTAATGTACCCGAAAGATACTGTTCGTCGCAATTCAACCAGGCAACGATTACTTCGTGATCCGACTGAACATCGCAGTTCGTTTGATTCTGCAAAAACCGGACCCCGCGGTTTACGGCATCATACATCCCTGCATCAGGTTCACTGGCAAATGTGAAGTGATATCTGTTTTCTCTTCCCAATTTGTTCACTTGGTTCAGGAACTCGACCGTTCCGTCAGTGGATGCTCCATCCTGAACGTGATGATAAATCACATCAACTCCGGCCCCGCTCTGATCTGCCACAGAAGCCAGACAGCATTTCAACCGGCTGACCTGATTCAGGCTGGGGGTTATGATCAGAAACCGCACAGTGCTCCTCAAATTCCAACAGGATGCTCGGCATGTGCTGTGAATTCATCATAGGATTGCGTTGGAGATCTCTCAACGAGTCTCCGGAAAAGATCCTCATAAAACGAAGTGACCCACTCCCAGTTATAATAGTTCTCAATGCGGGACGCCACCTTCGCTCGATAACTGTTCACCCGATCCGGATGTTCTGTCAGATCCTGCATAACTTCAGTCAGCGATACTTCCATGCTCTCACGATCAAAAAAACAGCCGCAATCCCCGATCACTTCCATATTTACTGCCGAGTTGCGGACCAGTACACAGTTACTGAATCCCATCTGATCCAGCAGCGCCGGGCGGGTTCCATCCACACCGGATGGCTGAACATACACATAGGCGCTGGAGCTGAGCTGCGCGTAATCGTTGCCGAATGCGTAGCCGGTCAGCACCACCCGGGAATCTTCGGCGGCCAATTTTTGAATTTCAGCCTTATAGTCACCGGTGTAAGGTGCATCCCCGATAATCACCAGCTTTTTATCCGTCCGTACATTTTTAAATGCGCGAATCAGCAGATCGATGGCGTTTTCCGGCACAAACCGGCCCACATATAGAAAATACTCACGAGGCTGCACATTCCACTTTTTCAAAGTATCTGTCCGATCGTCTTTTCGAATATTCGCACCGTACGGCACAAAAACCGTTTCCGTTTGATATTTTTTCCGGTAACGGGCCTGAACACCTTTGGCATCCGCGATCAGTATATTGGCCGTTTTGGTTGCCAGCCATTCGCATTTCAGCTGATACCATTTGGCAAATCCTTTCCACTTTTCACGGGCCCAGTCCTCGCCATCCACATTCAGCAACGTCCGGGCGCCCGTCAATCGCGGAAGCCAGACCAACGGGCTGTTTCCCGCGATGCAGTAATAGACAATATCATATCGACAGAACAGGGCGTGGATCGTGGAGATCGCTGTATGCACAATTGTATCCAGGTGTTTGGTCGGAATCGACGGTAACGAAACAATGCGCACACGATTGTATTCCTTTTTTACATCCTTGATAAAATGGGAGCGGTTATAGACGGTCACATCATGACCACGGGCGGCCAGCCTGACCGCAAACTGTTCGTAGAATTGTTCAAATCCACTGTAGCGGGCGGGAATCCCGCGAGAACCAATCAATGCAATTTTCATAGTATCACCCTGTGCTGGCGGATAGACCGCCGAAGTTTGTACATGCTTATTCGTTAACAACGGAAAGTATTTTCTCTGTAACATTCTTCCAGCTGTGCCGATCTATCAGGCGCTGCTGCCAGTCGAGCAGCTGGTCAGCCGTTGCCGCGAGCGCATTCTGCATCGCCGATGTGAAATCCGCATACCTGTTGTTTCGGAATCCGCAACCGCAATCCTGCATCACTTCAACCGCAACAGGAATGGCCGAGTAAACCGGACAGGTTCCCGACAGAACGGATTCAACCGGCGGCATACCGAATCCTTCATATTCGCTGAAATGAACGACGATCCTTGAACGGCGCATCTGCTCTGTACACAGGCCGGCTGGAATCCGTCCCAGCCACTCCCAGCCGGGCTCCTGCCCGACACCGACATCCTCGGCGAAACAACCGACGCAGAGAATCCGTCCGCCGTATCCGGATTCACGAATCCAGCGACGCATGTATTCCAGACAAAGATCCGGACGTTTGTGCCGGTCCGGACGGATCAACACGAGAATCTGATCGTCTTTCCGAACCGCCGGCCCAGACGGGGCCGAGAATCCATACCCGGCGACATGAACCGGCGGACAGTCAATTTTCTGTTCGGCAGCCCATCGAAGAATGTCTTTTCGGGTGTATTCCGTGTTTGTGAACACAACATCCGCGCGTTTCAGCGTGCCAGCATACGACCGTTTCAAGTAAAGCAGCTTCCGGCGGCTCATCGATCCCGGCCAGCGCTCCGCACAGCGCAACGGAATGAGATCATGAATATAGACTGCAAGCTTCAACGGACAATCCGCGACAAACGATGCAAACCCTTTCGGAAGCAGGAGCCACTCCCAGCCGGTTTTCAACGCCTCCCGATAAACAGCCCACTGATCCCATAGAATCCGCCCAGCCAGAGACCGCACCGGAAAATCCGTTCGAGAAATATTCGAAACATTTTCCGGAAACACCTGGGAGGAATTGGCCAGTACATGCAGCCGGGTCGGCTGTGCATCTGCTAGAGCACGCACAAGTCCGGCCGAAAAATTATAGATTCCCGTGGAGGCGGTTCTGCTGAAAACCTGATCAGCTACCGATATGACAAGTCCGGACATGCGTTCTGAAATTTAAAAACGTTACACAAAAAGTTCACGGTTTGAGGAAATCCAGTGCCACAGTTTCCCGATACCGTCCTCTACGCCCACCGTCGGCGCCCAGCCAAGCCGTTCTCCGGCCCTGCGAACGTCACTTACAAAAATACGCTGATCCCCCAATCGGGGCGGCCGATAGTCAACAACCGGTTTGACCCCGGTAACCGTTTCCAGATGCGGCGCGATTTCGCACCAGATCGACGTTGTGTTCTCTGCTCCGCCGCCGATATTAAAAATTTCTCCATGCACTTCATCCATGCGAACGCAGGCCGCATCGTATGCCGCTACCAGGTCATCGACCCATAGAATATCACGAACCTGCTTGCCGTTTCCAAAAATCGTGATCGGTTTCTGCCTCAACAGGGCGATACAGAAATGAGCGATCCATCCCTGATCCTCCACACCAAATTGCCGCAGGCCGTAAATACAGGACTGGCGAAAAACGACAGCTCGCAGGCCGTATGAACGTGCATAATCTCTCACATACTGATCTCCGGCTCCTTTCGAACAGCCGTACGGGGAATGAAAATCAACCGGATGTTCCTCTGAAATGCCGAACGGCAGGTTGCGAAACATATACCGGGTTTCCAGCTCATCCACGGCCACGTCATCCAGTGCGCCATACACCTTATTGGTCGAGGCATAAACCATTGCAGCCTCCGGTGCAAAACAGCGAACCGCCTCCAGCACATTGAAAGTTCCAACGGCGTTGCTTTCGAAATCCTCGCGCGGGTCGGTTAACGAACAGGTAACGGCCACCTGACCGGCCAGATGATACACCCGGTCAACAGCAGAACAGCTCCGGACGGCCTGATCAATCTCTTCTGCATTGCGCACATCGCCCCGAAACACCTGCAGACTTCCGGCCGGTATCGTTTTCAGCCAGGCAATATTATCCGAGGAACCCTTTCTCGAAAAATTATCGAAAAGATATACGGCATCCCCGCGCTTCAAATGAAACTGCGCCATGTTGGTTCCAATGAATCCTGCACCACCGGTAATCAAAACATGTTCCATAAGTCACTCCGCTCTCTTACTCTTAGAATATCCATGCGACTTTCTGACAGCAACGTAAATGCTCGGCAGTGTAAAAAAAAGCCCGCGACAACCGTGTTCTGCAGGTTCCGGCTGAATGACGGGTTACGGTTCATCTGAGACCCAGTTAAAACCCGACGAACGGGTTGATGCGAAATATCGAGAAAAATTCGTTTTCTTCGGTTTGAACATAGTGTTCAGCAATAAAGGCCCGGAGTCCTGCCAGCTGTTCCGGCTTCAGTGCATAATACGCATACGGCATCGCCGCGATTTTTCCTTCCGCCAGTTCAGGATGCCGGCCGTCAATGATGACCTCCGGCGGATTTTTCTTCAGATCATCCGTCAGTGTTTTCAGCAGATCCGCCTGCATTGGACACGGAACCCACAGCGGAAGACAGTATCCGAACCGGGAGGCCGGTTTTTTCTGCGCCAGATAATACTGACGGCTGGGAAACTCATCCCAGACAAACGCTTTTCCTGAGGGCACCGTATTCAGCAGACGAATCACCGCTTCATCTTTGGCGGGAAGTTTCTGCGGCAGGAAGGTTCCTTTCACCAGTCCCTGAGCAATGTTCCAGTACAGCGTCAGCATCAGAACCGGCAATGCAACCGGAATGAGAACCGCCGCCGTAACCGAAGGCCGGCAGGATTCAATAAGACCCTTCATAAAAATTCCGAAACAGACCGACGCGGGAATCAAAAGCGCTGAAAAATAGTGCCCGGAGATCCGTCCGCTCAACGCAATACAGACCGTTTCAACGGAGAAAACAGCCGAGCAGGTCAGATAAATAAAACGCAGCCGTTGGTCCTGTTTCCGGAAAATAAAAAATCCGGCCGCAATCACAATCCCGAGCAATCCGAAATATCCGCTGCCGGAAAACGTGGTCATCAGGCGGGTCGCGTAATCGACAACACTTCCGGAACGGAAGGCGCTCACCGCATACATTCCATTGTAAACGATACACGCCTGCCAATATTCCTGAAAAAAACCGCTCAAATAAATCCAGGCATGCCCGGCCAGAAAAACGGCAACTGCTGAAAATACATAAACAGCCGTTCGAGACAGTTCCGTTCTGCTCCGTCGAATCACGGTTAGAATCAGCTGACACACACCGACTGAACCCGGCAGAAGAACAGCGGTCGGTTTGATAAAAAAGCAGAGTCCGCCAAGCAGGCCGGCGATCGCCCAGCTCCACAGGCCTGCTCCCGATTTGAAAACCAATCCAAAAATCAAAAGTCCGGCGGCTACAGCCCACGCTTCCGGCGTCGAATATCCGGAAAAATTCAGACTCCGACTCAAAACCAGAATTGTCGCGCAGGCTACCGCACCGGACACAGGAGTTAATATGCGCTGCATCGTCCGCAAAAACAGACACAGGCCGGCAAACAGAACGGTACATTCCATCCACCAATACGGCCAGAGTCCACCGAACCTCTCTGCAACAGTATAAATCAGGTACAGAAACGGAGGCTTGTGATCCCAGAAATCAACGTAAGGCATCCCGCCGGACAGCATGGATCGGGCGCTGAGCAGATAAACAGACTGATCCGACTCAATTCCCATGCAAAGCGGCGAAAAACGGAACGACAGAAGCAGCACTGCCGCAAATAGAATCAGATATTTAACTGCTTTCATAAAATCACAACACCGCATCAACCAGTTTCGCCAACTGCTTTACATCAACAGAAAATGAAAGCCGGTGATCGCCGGGAAAGACCAGATAATGGTGCCGCAACCCGACACAGCAAGCCAGCCATTCAAATGCTCCCAGCATGAAATTATCGGCCAGCAGTTCAATCACCTGTGCGCCCGGTTTCATCCAGAGCAGATTGGTCAGCGCCGATCCATGCGCGCCGCAGACCGCATCGACCTGCGAGAACATCCGGATCTGCTCCTTTACGCTGAATTTTTCCGGCTCCACAGCAGTCCATCCCCGCTCCTCGAAAAAGCGGATCACCTCATCCTGATTACGGATTCCACGGGTCCAGGAAGCACCGCGCTTAAGGAAGAGTTTTGTTGGAGAAGTTGTTGAGTTGATGGGTCGTTGAGTTGTTAAAAGGTCCCTATTAACTGACAACGGACAATTGACAACTTCCGTTTGCAGAAGCAGTCGTTCTCTCAAAAACTGCACCGCAAACGGATTCCACGCCCCGGTCATAGAGGTATGCGAAGAAAAACAGAGCTCTTCAACCATCAGATGTTTTTCATTGGTCGGACGGACGCGGTTTCTGATGCCCAGCATATCCAGCACCTCGTACTGCCAGGCAGAAACCGGCCCGCGCAGCAGAATCCCGGTATCCTCCGAAAATTCGGACAACGCATGAAGTCGGGGAACGGCGTCCATCAAAAAATGCCAGTAGCCGGAATCCCAGCGGCTCACCAGACTCGTCCATTTCCCCGGAAGAAACATCGGGGTTTCAAATATTGGAACCTGATAGGACTCGTCGGTGGCCGGACAGTGCGAAGCAAACATCATTTCCCGGCAGGCTTCTTTACGGTCATTCAACAGAACAAGGTTGGCCCCAAAGAGGCGGGCATTTCTCACCTGCGCAATAAACACCGGCCACGGCTGAAATCCGTCCTGTTGTAGCCCACTGCGTTTTACCAGCGAATCCGGACCGAACTGCCGGACATCCTGATTTTCAAAAATCACCCGGCCGGGAATTCCCCCGGAGCATACCTGCTCCAGAAGCGAGAACCGTCCCTTCGGCAGGCCGGCGAAAATTCGCCGGGGAATCAGCATGCGAATCAGTTCCGCCCGCGCCCGGAAAGCCGCCCGGTAAATCCAGCGAACCACCCGGTATCCCCAACCGGACCCTCGCAAGATGCCGATCAGTTTGTCTTTTGTTGAACAGACCGCCATTACAGCAATCCCAACCTTCTTCCGAGCTGCGTCCGGAACAGTGATTTTCCTTTCCCGATCAGAAACAGCAGCACGTCATCCCGCAAAGTCAGCATGCAGATCAGATAAAAAAGCCCGCCGAGAAATACGGCTGAAAAAAGCTGCAGCCAAGTCGACGCAAACCACGACGTCACCCACGCCGCAACGATCCCCGTCACCAGCGCAGCTAATCCATAGCGGACGAGTGCACCGAACGGCCATGAGAAATAAAGTGAGCGGCGGGAAAACAGAATTTCCATAAGCACCACCAAGGTTTCCGCAATCAGCGTTGCCCATGCCGCACCGACAGCCTGCATCCGGGGAATCAGCAGGGCGTTTAAACCGATATTCACAGCGACTCCGATCAGAATGGCCCGAAGAATCAGTTTTTCCCGCCCCTGCGGATAAAGAATCTGCAGTCCGAAAAATCCGCTCAACGAGAGCATCACCACATTCAGCCCCATCAGCCGAAGCGGAAGAACCGCAGGCATAAACGTCTCGCCGGTGAACAGAAGAATCAGCGGACCGGCCACCGCAATCAGGCCGAAAGCCGCCGGCAGGCAGAAGAAACCGAGAATGCGGAAAAATTTCCCCGCCAGACGCCCGTACTCTTCTGTTTCATTTTTCTCAAGATGATAGGAGAGCCTCGGGAACAGAACCATCCCGAGAGCAGAAACAAGCCCCGTCACCACCCGCACAATTTTATCGCTGGCGGTATAGAACCCGACCTGCGCGTCGTTCGACAGGTATCCGAGCATCACCTTGTCCACGGATGTATAAATGCCGACCGCGGCCCACAGGGCAAACATCAGCAGCACCGGTTTCATATGCCGAACCCAATTCAGTTCGCGCCAGCGGATTCGCTTCAGCTCAATCCGCCGCACCGCAAATCCAATATTCAGAACCGCGGCGCCGGCCGCGTTCAGGCTGACCAGCAGCGCATAAATTCGATAGTCCGATGTATTCCGCACAAAAAGAAAAACCCCTGCCAGCAGGAGCAGACGGAAAAAAAGACTGCGCAGCGCGATCCATGTGAACTCTTCCAATCCCTGAAAAAACCAATCGAGCGCAAACGGAACCGTGAACACCGCGACCGAAATAATCCAGAACAGGGCCGGATCCTGCCGGGCCTTTTCGGAGAACATCATAAACAGAACAAACGCCACCACGGAAAGAAGCGTCATGATCACATTCAGTGAAAACAGCTCCACGGTCAGACGGGACAGTCCTTCCGGATTGTCGCGAACCCTGGCGGTTTCACGCACTCCGTAAACCGGGATGCCGAGTGCGGCGACCAGAGCAAACAGCGCGGCCACCGATGTGGCAAACTGAACCCGGCCCAGACCGTCGGGCAGCAGCACACGGGATATGTACGGAAAAATGATCAATGGCAGCAGGACGCCGCTGACCTGATTGACCCCATTCATCACCGCATTTCGGGCTAAGGATCTCATTTTATCCATACAATCATATCTACGCCACACAACCCAAAGTATCGGATATTATCATTACATTTTTGCCACACCGAATAAACGTACGTCACAATAAATGCCATAATTAGTAACGACTAATACAGCTAGGCGCTTCTTTTAGTACAGCTTTTACCTTCGCTTTCCCCGATGAAATGTGGCCTGCAATCCTCAAGTTACGCGGCACCAGAAACCTGCAGGGGATGTTCTCCATCATTCGCCTTCGTTTGAACAACCTCATTGTACGCAACCATCAACCGCGTATAATAGGGTTCGAACTCAAATTCCTGCTCAAAACGTTTGCGGCCGGCAACTCCCATTACTACACGAAGTTTTTCATCGTCTAATAACATGGAAATGGCATTTGCCATCGCTTGCGGATCATTTGGAGGAATTAAAATCCCGGTCTTTCCGTTAAGAATCTGCTCCGGCGTACCGCCAATATTCGTCCCGACCACCGGCTTTGAAAATGCCATCGACTCAATAGTAACTCCGCCAAACGGCTCCGGCATTCCAGAGGACATTACAACCACATCCAATGCACTATAGGCCGCTTTAATATCATTTACGTCGCCAGCAAACACAATGGTTACTCCCAATGATGCTGCCAATCTACGCAAATCATCTTCATGGGACTCATTGCCGGGAAATACACTCCCAATTAAAATAAATTGTGTATCCAAATGGTCTGCCGAGACTTTACATGCCGCCTTGATAAAAGTCTCCTGCCCCTTGCGCCTCAACTTTAACCGCCCTATTACCCCGACGAGTTTCGCGGCGGTTAGGTTGTGCGTAGACCGAAACATGTCAATTCGCGCTGGATTAACAGGCTGAAACTCATCCGCGGGGAACCCGTTGTGCAACACCATGGTTTTTGCTCGCAAAATCTCGTCAAACTGCATCTGAACCGATGCCGACACACATATAACCCGTGACGAGCAGAATGCCATCACCCTTTGATATGCCTTCCAAAACGAAGGAAAGTCCGAATAAAACTCACGGATATGCCAGATGTGCGGAACACGACACAGTTTTGCGGCCAACGCAGAAGGCAACATCACTGAGGTGTTGGAATGCACTAGATCGGGGTTGGTCTTCCAGATTAAAGAAATAATGCGTATGACCGAAACCGGCAGGCGGAAACAGAACGATACCAGCCCCAGCAGCGATTTAAACACCGAGCGCTCAACCACAGCCAGACCCGGAATAAAAACACATCGGACACCGGCAACTGTCAGCGCATCACTGAGCGTCCCGCTATATGGAAGTATCACAGAAACAGTGTTGCCGTCCTTCACCAGCCGAGAGGTCAGGCGCAGTAGCGAGCGGCTCGCGCCGTATAAGTCGGCATTGTTGTGGGAGAAAAGGAAGCGCATAATCGGTGCATTTAATCTGTTAAACTGTAAAGCTCTTCATTCCAGTCATTAAACTGTCAAGAGATTGACTAGGTGGCGGTATCCCCTATTCGGAGAATCCGAGCTGGATTGCCAGCAACAACTGCTCCGGCCGGCACATCTTTTACAACAACGGAGCCAGCGCCGATTATTGCGCCGTTCCCAATATGTATGCTTCCTATGACAACCGCGTTGCTTCCGATATTCACATTGTCTCCTATTACAGGACAAGCTTTCTCGCCGCACCCTTTATTGCCGATTGTCACGCCATGTCTCAATGTTACATTATCCCCTATGATAGCTTTGTCGTTTATCACCATCCCAAATCCGTGCTCGACCCTCAAACCCTTTCCAACTTTGGTTTTCTGGGGAATTTCGATGCCCAGAATCCACTCAACAAATAGTCGATAAAAAATAAGATATGGCAAAAAGAATATCCAAACCAATGCATTACGATGACGCCATGCACAACACCAACTCGCCACCCTAAAAAGAAAAACAATTAAACAACTCTTAAGATTATCTTGATTTCGCTGAAAATCCTGCCTGACCGATCTTGTCATTCCGATGATCCTTTCATTTTCAGCGTGTTGAATTCGAGCTCCGTCAGCCGATTTTTTAGTATTTTGGCGGGAACTCCTCCCACAACAGAATACGGGGGAACATCCTTCGTCACTACCGCCCCCGTAGCAATCACAGATCCCCGACCAATCGTCACACCATCGAGAACAGAGCAGTTTGCTCCAAGCCAAACATCATCCTCAATACAAATCCCTTTTCGGCAAACACCTTGCGCCTTCATGAGAACATCCGTTCGATCAAAATTATGGTTTTCCGCCAATAAGCTAACTCGCGGTCCCATCATCACGTTATCCCCAATTTCGATATAACCCGAACAACCAATCCACGAGTACGGTCCAATATTAGAATTGTCCCCTAACAACAGCCCCTCTCCTGGCTCTCGAAAAAGAACATTCGTCGGGCGAATCGTCGCAAACCGTCCGACGGTGCACTTACTCCCGAAACGAATTCCGCGTTTAGAAAGGCCAACGATTTCACATCCCTCTTGAAGGCTAAGTCCGTGGCCGGCATGAATATGTTTCGCGTGAAACAACTGAACCCGCGATTGACACAACACCACCCCCATCGAAGAACCTAGCCGTAACTTAACAAATAACCCACGAAAAATTCGAGAAAACAGGGTCCACATCAGAATAAGTAGCTCCCGCATCTTCCACAGTTCAATTCCATCAATGCAAACCAACCCTTTTTTACGTACCAAAAAAGCCCTAAATTTTGCATCAATTTTCATCATTGACCTTCCCGTTGGCTCTAAAATGGTCATATGTGAAACGAACTCCGAGATCATCTTTTTCGATAAAACGATAGGTCGGCTCTTCATCTTCTACATAATTAAAGCGAACCGCCTGACGACGATAACATCCGCGCCATAGACGCTCCAAATGTCGCAACATCATAAAAAATCGTTGCTTCCACCGTGAAGAACTTGCTCCATATTTTTTTTTAATGATGTCGCTTTCAACCTTCATTGCTTCTGAAAAACTAAGATTACGCCCCACTTCTACCCCGAAAATAGATAAATATTCGGGAATACGGCCACACTTTACGCCCGAGCTTAACAAGCGGAGTACTAAATCTGCATCTGATGAGTATTTGTACTGCGTATCGAGCTTTAACAAGCCATTTTCCCAGAGTTTGCGTCGATAAAACAAGGTACAGGATGCGGCATATAAAAACCCATTTATTATAAAAATTTTACGCAATGGTATATCACGCCTTGCAGCGACTGGCACCCCATCCGCAGTTACAATGATATAATCTCCACAGACCATATCTATACCAGGATGTTGTTCAAAATAATCAGAAACTTTCTCCAATGTTCCAGGGAGATATTGCTCGTCGGCATTCAACCATGACAGGATCTGCCCGTCCGATCTAGCCCAAGCCCGATTAATAGCATCATACATGCCGTTATCGGATTCACTGATATAAGAGAATTGATAAGTACAATCGGTTGCGTGACGAGTCTTGAACTCCTGCAAGAATTCTACTCCACCATCCTTTGACCCTCCATCTTGGATGAGATGTTGTACAGCAATCGAGGTAGCAGTATTCCGATCGCGTATCACGGGTCGCGATCCATTCGGAAACTGCCCCATAACGGATCCTATACAACGTCGAAGGGCAGGCATGCCGTTGAATACTGGCGTAGCTATTGAAAACTTCATATTCTGCCAACAAATTAACTTTGTTTTTCACTCCGACCCGGGCGCCGAATTTGAATTATTTTGTTATTTCCGACAACGGTAGCATATGGTGGGACATCTTTTGTAACCACAGCATTTGCCCCAATAATTGCCCATTCTCCAATGGTGCAGTGGCCGAGAATTCTCGCACCAGGTCCAACATAGACTCCTTCTTTTAAATGAGGGTACTCTTTTTCAGTGGAGTCTCCCTGGAAGTATGGATTCTTCCCCCCCACTGTAATTTGGTGATTCAAAACAACATCGTTTTCCAGTACTACATATCTGCCAACAATGATCCCATTAGGATGTGCAAGAAACAGTCGATCGGGAAGCGGACAGTTGATTTCGCAGCCGATAATCCGTCCCATCAATCTGCCAAAAATACTGTTGTGACGCAACAGGCTTAAATAAAGCTTGCCGATCCGGCAATTTTTAATTGCCTTATGCTTAGGATATACTGGTTCAGATTTCACAGGTCACACCTCTGTTTATAGTAATTACACAGAAGATAAAAACATCACACAATAATGATTCTCCAATACCCGCAAGAACCCCATATAAAGTTAGAATATGTATCCCAATGCCCCGTACTCCATCATTGCTGGGGAGCCTCACGCCCCTCCTTTATAGTGAGTGGCACTAAAATTAGAACCAGAGAAAATTGCATGACCATTTTTGCCAGGCCATTCGAATCGCCATATACCAGCCAAAAGGCAATAAACTGCCACAACAGAGACACGCAGAGATACAACACATAACGCGCTTCAAACGTTTCGATATGCATAATCTGCTTGATCCGCTTCGCCATAAATCGAGTCGCCGAAACCATGAACAGTAGATAGCAAAGGGTTCCGGGCACCCCGAAGTCGATCAGCAACGTCACCGGGCCGCTATGATAGGTGTGTCCCAAATAGGCGAAATAACTGCTTTGCAACCCCATACTCAGATCGTTCCCTATACGGGCAACAAAGTCCCACACATTAAATGCCACACCCCGACCAACCATCCAGTACTTATCGAACTCATCCCAGCCATACTTCCATATCTCAAACCGCCAAAGCACGGATGCTCTCGCATCCTGTGCCACAAAAGAATCAACATGCGTAAATGGTACAAAGGAAACTGCACGTTGGATACTCGGCGAAAAAAACGGGCTCGCGACCACTAGAAATGCCCAAAAGAGCAGGCCGCAGAATAAACTTAAGAAAAAAAACTGTTTTTTCTGATGCGACTTAAAAAACAGGAACATCCCGAAAACCATGCCCATTCCGACCAATTTGCTTCGGAACCCCGTTGCAGCCATAAGCACAAGACAAACAGCCATCAAGAAAAACTGCAGCGGTTTCCGCAAGCGCAACACTAGCACTAGCGGCAAAAGAGAAGAAATAAAAGGCATCAACCAGCTCGAGCGAATGACCCGGGCGGCTCCCACATCAAGTCCCTGTAAAAAACCAACGCGTTTTAAACCTGCGGCCACAACACCCGACACCAAGGATCCCCAGAGGATCCAGCGCACCTGCCGCGCGGAGATTTTCAAACGCGGCGTAACCAGCAGAAAGAAAAGAATGGAAACAATTAAAAAAATGTATGTAGCCCCCCCCCAGGTAACGGCTCCAAGTATACGCAACCCGGTTCCCCGAACCCCCATCAAGACACCTGTAATCAATAAAAAAACGAACAAAGCCCGCTCACACGCGACAGGCCCTTTCCGTTGAGCGCCGGGCGATCGCATTAAAACCTGCAAAAAACAGAGCCCGACCAGCAGAGCATGGAATAGTAAATCTAAATCCAATTCGGCCATCCCGGGCATCGAAATCCCGGAAACCCCCACCCATGCGGACAAAACATAAATTGCAGATAAATTCGACATAAAGGGAATGACAAAAGGAATCCCCACAGCAATGGCCACAAGCAGCAGGTTTCCGGATCGCACAGCAAATACCGCCCCAACCAAACCCAACAAACAGACAAGCAAGGTCATCCCCATTCGCCGCACTTGTGCTTCATCTTGTCTCATTTTATGGAAATCACTCATATCGACTAAATCACCTATTGTTAATCAGAAAATCTCAAGAGAAATCATTGCACCCGAACAGACACATTACAAATCATTTACCTACCGGCACAGGTTATGA
>JBFWJN010000067.1:0-14796 GCA_050253185.1 Kiritimatiellales bacterium
CTCTTGCACAATACGGTGGTCATCAGACATCGTGCTGGGAATGTACAGGTCAATACCCCCCCACCGTTCGACAAGCTTCATCATGTTCTCCATGCCGATAAGTTCCTGGATATCCACCAGCAGCGGAGAAAGAAATTGCCGGTGATCATCAAACTGCAAAACCGTTTCAGTACGCTTAACATTTGCCATGAACGAAAATTCAGACATCCGGCACCTCCTCGATTTCGGCAAGCATCAGGCAGGGCTCTCCCCATCCGTCATCCAGCAGCGCCTGGCGGACAACCTCAATCCGTTCTGCAATGTCGGCGCGATCATCCGCAGTTCTTGTGGCATCGAGCGCTCGATGCAGCGTGTGCCATCTCCGGACATGCGCGCAGGCGTCAAAATAGGTCACGCTGCACATCCTTCGTGCCGGGACCGTATTCACGGCCGCCGAACTTCCGCTGGCGCTTCACCAGCGCCGCAATCACAGCCGTCAGCTGCTTCTTATTCAGCGTATCCACGCGCAGCACGCTGTTTCCAAACATCCGCTTGGCAATGTCGTCCGCGTAATCCCACGGCAGGCCCATGTCGGCGCACAGCGCCTCAACCTTTTCCAGCTGCGCCTTCTGCTCGCCGCACCATTCCAGGATTCCCTTCGGCCGACCTTTCGCCGGACCGCGCTTCCTCTGATTTCCGACCGCTGATTTCCGGCCTCCGACCTCTGATCTCTGACTCCCGACCTCTGACCTCTGACCTCGATCGGCGATCGGCAATCGACACTCTTCAATGAATCTGTGCAGCCGGTTCATCAGCTTCAGCCCTTTCTCGGCCGGGCAGCTGCTCAGGCTCTCAATGCCCTCGTCGAGCTGGATCTGCTTCCTCCACGACTCGATCGGCAGGCTGCTGCTGGAGGCCGCATGCGCCTCCCTCACCAGGCAGAAAATCCGTTTCCGCTGTGCTGCGTCGATTGTTTTCATGGGTTCTCCTGTAGGCCGGATGCCCTCATCCGGCGTCGGTGTCCGTTGGAATTGCGAACTTCATCACCACCGTGTCGCCCTTGGCCAGGACAACGCCGGGCAGACTGCAACCAGCCTTTAAACGCTCTTCAATGACCGCTTTAACCGGCGTGCGCTTGATTTCGTAGCAGTCGTTATAACCGCACTCCAGCAGGTGCTCCATCAGGGCGGCTTCGTCCTTGATGACGATCCCCTTGGCCGCCTGCAGTCCGAACGATCCGCCCTCGCACTTCACCTTGCGCGGACGGTCGAACAGCCCGCGATTTCCTTCGATAAAGGTCGTCAGATCCTTCTCCATGCCGGCAGCCGTTTCCGTGAGCGGAGCCAGCGCCTGTTCAAGCTCATCATTGATCGTGGCGATCTTTGACTTCGCGCGGGCCTTCAGCAGCTTCTGCCGCGCCACCAGCTTCGCCAGCCGCGTGAACAGCTGCTTTGCATCCTCAATCAGGATCAACCTCAAATCCTTCGTCCGTTTCACAGCGCATCTCCTTTTCTGATTAAAACTTCCACCGGTCCGGGAGAGCTCAGTGCGTCGTTCAACACATCGCACAGTTCTTTTTTTTCCGACTTATCGAATCTCCATGTGACGCCATCATCCGGAATGCGGAGCACGATTACCGTTTTGTCTATTCCATCACCAAGGTCCATTCCCCATATAGGCCGGGTGACCGCACCCGGCGCTCTATCAGCATCGATCGGGCGCGGATTTCTTGCGATTGTCGCCTCTTTAACCAAGTGACTCTTTGGCCATACAGGCCTCAATATTTTTGATTCCGGCTTAACCGGCATTCCCTCCACAACCGCCAGCTGCTGCTCATGCGTTTCGCCATAAGCAATTCGCTGCGCCTGGGCGACAATGCTCGCGCAGCGGAATTCTTCCCCGCGCACCCGCAGAACCGTCCCGTCGCCGAACTTGATGTCCCACTTCATGAGAGCACCTCCCTGAATTTTTTGGCCGCGCACGTCGGGCACAGGCGCTTATAATCCGGCATTTCAACCGTCGCCGCCTCAGAGACCATTTCGCAGCAGTCGGAACATCGAATATCCCCGGAAAACTTCAGCAGATGGCATCCGTCACATTTGTTGTCATACTGATTGCGAAGGTCTTCATACGCATCCTGTTTGGCTGCTATGCGCTGATCCTGTTTGAAATTTTCGCGGATGATGTCGTGTGGGCTGGCAATCTCTTCCAGCAGACACCAGTGCGTAACGGTCCCGCTGAGCGGAACTTCAGAATCGTCAGTCAGCCAGGCTTCACCGTCCCAGACGGCCATCGTCCGTTCGTCCTTATCCGTAATGACCAGCACGGGAATATCCGCATCAGGCTTAAGCCCTTCGATAGTCCAGAAGTTCATCATGGCTGTACCTCCGGCAGTTCAACGTCAGCCCAGTGTGTGACGCCCCTGATGCTCCCCGTATTTTCAACGATAAAAACGCCGAGAGGCTCATCCCACCAGCCGCGGTCCCATTCACCGGTTTCTGCACAGAAAAGCAGCACGTCCTTCCGGTGATTCGGCAGCAGTTTGCTCACTTCAATCCATTTCATAATTCGCGTCCTTTCGCGGGTCGGTTTATCGCTACGCCGTCAGGTCTTCCCACGCCTCGGCAATGGCCTTACAGTCCAGTTTTCTTCCAGACCCCGCAGACACCATCTGCGCCCACTGGATCGAGTTCACAACGCCGCGCAGGCCGCCGGGACGGGTCCCGATTTTGCAGAGGTATTCGACGGCATCGCTGTCTGTAATGCCGAAAGCATCAACAAACACTTCGACATCTTCCCGGATCGTTTCCTTAACCTCGGTTGGCTTGGCAATGCGACTGAACAGCTGCGCGAACTGCTCGCTTCGGAATCCGCCGGTCATCTGTTTGATCAGAGGAAAATTTCCGATCAGCGCCATACCGATACCGGCTCGTTCCTGCATCTGGCGCAGCTGTTCGAGAGCACCCATGGACGCCTGCTGAGCCTCATCAATCAGCATCATTCCGTTGGTCCGTCTGATTTTATTGATGATCGCTTTTTCAAGCACCCGGTTCCCCTTGCAGGGGTCTTCGATGTTGAGCTCATCGCACAGCATCATCAGCATTCCGCGCACGCTGGCGGTCGCCTTGGTCATGGTGAACATCCACACGTTCGGCATGGTGTCCTGGTAGTGCTCGGCGGTTTTGGTTTTTCCGGCACCTGCAGCACCGTAGATCACAACCAGTTTTCTGGAAAACTGACCGTACTCAATCGTCTTGTAAATACGGTCGGCGGTGGGCGTTGGAATCCAGTCAGGATCCGGCGGAATCGTGTCTGTGACCTTTTCCATGGCACAGAAGCTGTCCAGCCAGGTCTGGATCTTTTCTTCAATTTCCGTGTAGCTTCCCTTTTTCCCGCGCAGCCAGTTGCTGAGCGATCCGGGACTGATTCCAATCCGCCGGGCCGCTTCGGCCTGGCTCAACGGTACGGTCGAGCTTTCCAGGATCTCATTGACCTGTCCCCGCATGTACTCTCTGTTTTCTGCTTTGACTCCCATTAGACGCCTCCTTTGGGTTTAGTTATTGCTTGTCTTGTAGGGTGATCACCCTCCGAAAAACATCTGTCCGCTTCCAAAGCAGAACAGTAGAAATCCAAGCGCCGCTGCTGTGATCCATCCGGTCACTGCCCAGAAACGGGCCGTGTCAAGCTGTTCACGCAGTTCCATATCCTCTTCCAGAGATATTTTTCTCATTAGATGCTCCATGGGTTGTGGGGTTCTTTCGGTGCTTTGCTGCGGCCGGGCACGACTTCAATCCCTGCCTTCCGGAACCGTTTGATGGCCGCCGAGACATACGTGATGGACTTGGCTTCACGCTGCGCGGTTGCCTTGCTGACTCGCTGCAGTTCTTCACGGTCATCCCGCAGAATGCGCGATGTCTCCGCCCGGACATCGTCCATCGGGTCGGAAGTCTCCCCGCGGCGGCTTTCAAGTTTCGCAAGATCCTTGCGAACATCAGCCAGGTCCTTCACGCGCTTGCGCTCGACGGTCTTCGCGCGCTTGTATTCGCGCAGTGTCGAGGTGTCGCGGAATCCGGTCATGGTCCGGACCGTCGGCGTGCAGATGAATTTTCCGTCGAGGTCGTAGCAGCGGACGTGGGTAAGGTCCTCCGGATCAAACCGCACCTGGATATGTTCGCCGAGCCAGGCCGTCAGTTCATGAGCCTGGTACTCATTCCCATGCAGGGAGAAAATACCGCCGTTGGCTTTGCGAACGCGGATCACACGGCCGGGCATAATGCAGTAGCGGCGTTCCCAGTCTTCGAGCTGTCGCGGTTTCCCGGCGTTCTGTGCCTCGGCCAGTTTTCCTTCCCAAATGGTCCGGTAACTCCGTCCGTTGGCTTTGATCCCGTCCGATCGGCGGCCCTCCTGGGCATTGTAGCGGACAACCGCCTCCATCACGCAGGAACGCAGCAGGTCGATAGGCACTGCCTTGATGGTGCGGTCCGGGCGTTTGTCAGGCTTGTTCCCGACATAGGCCGGGCGCAGCTCCGGAAAGGTTTTCAGGATTTCTTCCAGTGTTCGGAAAGATCGTTCAATCGGTTTCGACTGGCCGTGCGCAACCTCGGCCCAGATGGTCCTGATCCCGAGCAGGCTGAAAATCCCTTTGGCTTCAGCCTTCACCTTTTTGAACCGGCGACGGGTGCTGTCCTGTCCGCTCAGGTCTTTACCGGCATAGCCCATGCCGTTGTCGATATCCACGCATTCAGGCACCCCGACCGTGTTGCAGATATGCAGGAAACTGCGCCGGATCGTATCCATGTTTTCAGAGGCTTCGATCGCAGGCGGAAAAAAGTAATTGCTGGAAAGGTCCATCCAGAATGTCGCCATCGCACGGCCTTCCTTTCCATCCGGCCAGCGCACCCAGTAGTCCAGCTTATGGCCGTCCCCGTTCAGCACTTCCAGGGCACCGAGCATGGACCGGTCGCGGCGCATGGCGGGCCAGTATCTGGCTTCCCAGGCCTTCTCGCCTTCTCGGGCATAGCACTGGGCCTCCGGCAGGTAGATCGAATCAAAGTGCCGCCGTATCGTTTTCTCTGAGCATCTGGGCACATCAACCGGCGGCTCTTCAGCACGCGCTGCGCGATTTGCTGCGCGCAGGCACTCGGCAAATCCAGGCTGCGTATCGCTCATGTAAAACGTGGCAACCAGTTTCAGGTAGGCCTGCGGAATCTGTCGCAGGTTGTTGCGGCGGCCTTCATAGTCATCGATCAGCAGCAGCAGCCACTGGCTGTCCGGATATCCGCGCACCGCCTTGCGCCAGTTCCAGACAGACTGCTGCGAAAATCCGTATTCCTTGGCCACCGCCGCCACCGCATCGGATACGGTCAGTCCTGCATCACTCAGATGCTTGACCTGGTTAAGCGCCTTCAGCCGGGTCGAGGCCCGCTCCTGGTTCTTCAGTGATGCCCCGTCAAAACGCTCCTTCAGCTCGATGACCGGAATAAGGTCCGGTTTTGTACCAACAGGCAGACCGGAAACTGCTGGTGTCTGTGTAGGGATGCCGAATGAGGGGTGCACAGGGAGCCCATTCGGCGTATTGGATTTTTCTTCATAAAACCGTGAAACCTTAACCAGCCACTCGCCCGGCAGCTGATACGTCAGAAACCGGTACTGCTTTCCTCGCTGGCCGCCGTGACCATCTACAACCTCAACCTGATATTTCCCGGACGTTGCTGCGCGTCTCAATGTCCGAGCTGTTGGCATTCCCGGCAAGGCCGCCAGTTCGGCCACAGAAATCAGAGAGGGAACGTTCATTTCATCTCCTCTATCCGCGCTGCCAACAGTTCCAGATCAGAGGAAATAGACTTCAACCTCGCTACAGCCACCGCGAGCGTTAGTAAAGTAAGGTTCGCTGATCTATTTGTGGCAATCCGTGGCTGCCTGTGCTCATCAGGGTTCATTTTCTTAGCTCTTAACGACCCGTCTAAGACGATTGCAGGAAGACTCTCAACGCGAACAACACGCCGAAGACCTCCATTCCCTTTTGACCAACGGACTCTAAGATTACGTCCCCGCCATGGAGAACCAGCCTCTGCATCTCGAAGCACCCGACTGGCTGTACGTTTTGAGAATCCACCCAGCTCAGAAAGTTCTTTTGCTGAAATCCACCGCTTCATGCAGCACCTCACTCTTCATCGGGAGTTCTTTTTCAATCCGGTCGAGTAGCCGCTGGCTTTCGCGACGACCTGTCAGCACAAAAATAAAATGCGTCCAGGTGTATCCTAGTTCCTTGGCCGCGCCCCGAAGAGACCACCCTTTTTGATTGATGATCTCTCTCGCTTGTTGTAGTTGGTTTCCCGTTACCATGCAAAATGGAATATAAAAAAAGGAATATACATGCAAGAGGAAAATATAAAAAAAAGCATATTCGGGGAAACGCTATCCTCCTTGCTTAAATCGCGCGGTGTTTTACAGGAAGAACTGGCAGTTGCACTTGGGGTTGCTCAGGCAAATGTTTCAAAGTGGTGTAATGGAACAATCCCGCGGGGAAATTACGCTGCAAAAATTGCTCTTTTTTTTGATGTACCAATAGAAACGCTATTCACAGGGGTTTTCCCAGAAAAGGGAAAGCGTCGAATTGATTCGTTAACAGACCAGTATAAGGAAAATGAGATTAGTAAGGATGTTGAGCGCATAAAAAAAGCCCATCAGGAATTTAATATTGCTGTAAAAAAAATAACCGGTGAGTTGGAGTCGGTTTCTCGCCACTTACTGAAAGTGGCAAAAACGCGATCAGTTGAATAACCAGCGGAAGGATTGTTTATGAAAAACCTTAAAGATACTCCGAAAGGAGTCAAAGTCGGCTGCCTGTCTATGGTAGTCCTTTTTGTATTTCTCTCAGTGATCGGGACATGCTCAGAACAAATAAACCTTCCTGTGGGCAATACGGACTACGAACTGGCTGAGGCTTTTAATAAAAAAGCTGCAAAACGGAATCTTCCATATCGGGCAGGGATAAAAGACCGACAGGAATCGGTTTCAGAGTTCTCT
This sequence comes from Kiritimatiellales bacterium, assembly GCA_050253185.1. GTDB lineage: Bacteria > Verrucomicrobiota > Kiritimatiellia > Kiritimatiellales > Tichowtungiaceae > Tichowtungia. Next base: position 7,009 of record JBFWJN010000067.1, read on the forward strand.
GTCAGTGACACAGATTGGGCTGTTTTTTTGGGAATAAAAACCGGCGAAAAAATAGACTCAGTTTTATTTGTCGGCGGTAGTGACGGAAGCACACAGTCTGGAGTAGATCAGGTGGTTGTTTTATCCCTGCTTATTGAAGCGATTGATGACTCCATCTCTGATAAAAAAAGAACTGATTTAATTGATCATCTGGCTCTTGCAGTGGAGAAGCCTGGGGTGAGTATAAAACGCGAAATAAGCCCATTTTCTTATACATCAGTTTATAGAGATGGAACTGGCTGGTGGGTGACAATCGACTAATAATTGCCTATTTTTTGTCCGCAAGGCCCTGTTGCTGTATAATAAAAATTATTTCATAAGTTGTTTATTTAAAATAAATTGTACACTTGCGCACACTGAACTGCATGTCCGCAAGAATGTCCGCAAAACTTGCTTGGTCGGCGGGGCGAATTGAAGGGCAGCAAGCCGCTTTAAACGGCATTTAACCAATGTTAAATGGGCTTTGAATGCAGGGGCCTGATGCGCGCTGGCCGAAAGATCGTCGGACCTTAAAACGCGGAAATCGGGCGTCACTAAAAAAATGAACCTCTAAATGATCGATGACAGCAGATGCTCAAAAAACGCCGGAAACAAAGGGCCATCCCATCACTTTCCATCTCTTCCGGCTTCATCCCTCAACTCAAATCTCGACTGTCCGCTCACACCTGGAAACACCGGCGTTCGCAAAGGAACAGATTTACCCCAGCATCTGTTCGCGGAAGGTGATGGAGGGAACGTCTTCCTCATCGCCCAGAGTCTCGTCGCTTTCCATCAGCTGGCTGACGCGCTCGGTCAATTCCGGAATGATGATGTCGGGAGATCCTTCAAACAGCTCAAAGCGAGCGAAGGTTTCCGCCTCGGAGTGCCGGCCGAGTTCATTGATCGATTTCGAATACGGACTACCGTTGGTCAGCGAACCGTCGAACACGAGGAACACACGGGTGAAGTGTCCTTTTTTCAGTTCAATCGAAAGTGATTTCAGGAAGCCGTTGAAGCTTTCGCCGTTTTCGCCGAGGAAACGGTCCAGAATCACGTTTCCGGTGCAGAAGGTACAAACGGCCAGCCGCTCGTTTTTCAGGACGAATGCGCCGTCCACCAGTTCGTCGCCTTCGGTGCGGTACTGCCCCTCGCCGATTTTGCGGGAGACCACGCCCGGATAGTTGGCAACGCCCAGCAGAACGATATCTTTGAATTCACCGTATTTTTTGTCGGCCTTCTCTCGCATTTCGTCCGTGATCGGCTCCGGAACCGGTTCCGGGATCACTTCGGGTTCGACCTTTTCGGCAACCGTTTCAACCTCTTCCGAAGCCACAGGTTCCGGCTCGGGCTCTTCGTCGATCGCCTCGTCAACTTCCTCTTCGGGAATCGCGACGACCTCTTCCTGAACCGGGAACTCGTTTTCAACAACAATCATCGCATCCGCCAGCGAATGTTCGACCGCTTCGGTGACATCCGCGCGCAGCACATCGCGCGACGGCAGGCTTTCCTGAATGTCTTCTGAGAGCATTTCAAAGTTATCATAAATGGAATCGGTAATCTCGGAACCGATCTGCGTCACCGACGATTCCATCCGTTCAATGGCGGAGACGGTCTGTGACACCATGGCCGTCTGCATCGTGCTGATTTCCTGTGACTTCTGACTGATCGTCCGCTCAGCGAGACGGCTGAGCGAGATGGCCGTCACCGACAGCACGATCGCCGCCGCGGAAAGCCCCAGCATGAAAAGAAAGTTCAGCAGACCGGTTGTGGAAATGCTTTCGATACCGCCGGCCATGGAGCGCATCACCAGCACGGTTGCAGCGGAGCCCAGCACCGCGGAACCGATAATGAGACCAAGCGTGCCAGCCGCGATGCCCTTCGAGCGCGTTATCGCATCCGGATTTGTTTTTTCGACTGAGTTCATCAAGAGGTCCTCCTTTAAATTCTGACCTTTTCGCGCACATTATAAGAGTCGAAGTCTTCAAACCAAGTGATTTATCAATAAAATAAAGGTTTTTAACGGCTTTGTTTTCGCGAGAAAAACAGCTTTGTCGGAATCAGCCAACGGCTCAGAAGTAGCGCAGCCAGAGGTAGAGGCTGGAGATGACCAGGCTCAGGATCATGAACGGAAATCCGAAGCGGGTGAATTGCCAGAAGCTCATCGTATAGTTGTTGCGGCGGGCAATCTGGGCAATCACCACGTTGGCAGAGGCGCCGACGAGCGATCCGTTTCCGCCGAGACAGGCGCCCAATGCGAGCGCCCATAGAAGCGGTTCGGCAATCTGTACATGAATCTGTTCCGGTGCCGTGAGGGCCATCTGCTGGGCGAAGACCGGCACGATGCTTTTAACCAGCGGGATCATTGCCATGACGAGCGGAATGTTGTCGACGACCGCAGAGGCGATGGCACTGAACCACAGGACAACGATTACCGTCAGCAGCAGGTTTCCGCCGCAGAGATGCAGCACGAGCTCGCCAAGCGATTCGAAGACTCCCTTGACTTCCAGCGAACCGATGAGCATGAACAGCCCGACAAAGAAGAGAATGGTGTTCCACTCCACATGCACAAGGGCGTGATGGACGTCCGCGCGGCAGATTAGAATCATCAGCACGGCGCCGGACAGCGCCACAATCCCCGGTTCGATATTGAGCGCACGGCCTGCAAAAAAACCTGCAAGAACGAGCCCGAAGACAATCAGTCCCTTTTTGAGAAGAACCGGATCGATGATCGCCAGCTCCGGTTTCGATTTCATGATGCGCTCTTTGGCGGCTTTCGTGGTTTTCACACTGCGGTGCAGCACCAGGTGAGTAACAATCAGCGAGGCCAGCAGGACGATCAGAATGACCGGCGCAAGGTTCAGCAGAAAGTCGTTGAAGCTGAGCGACGTCTGCGAACCGATCAGGATGTTCGGCGGGTCACCAACGAGCGTTGCGGTACCGCCAATGTTTGAGAAAACCGCTTCCAGCACCAGAATCGGCACCGCGTTGATTTCAAGAATCTGCGCGAGCAGGATGGTGATCGGGGCGATCAGGATCACCGTGGTCACATTGTCGAGAAACGCGGAGAGTACCGCGGTGGCCAGCAGTAGCATGGCGATAATCGGCAGGCCTTCCCCTTTGGCGATTCGTGCCAGCTTGATGGCAATCCATTCGAATAGTCCGGCGGAGGACAGAACGGAAACGATGACCATCATGCCGATGAGCAGGAAGATGACGTTCAAGTCGACCAGATGAAGGGCTTCTTCATACGGAATCTGATGGAACATGATCACGGCACCGGCGCCCAGAATGGCGGCAATGGTTTTATCGACTTTCTCGGACGCAATAAACGCGTAGGTAATCAGAAAGATAATAATCGGAATAAGCATGGGACTCCCCTTCCCTTAGAAACTGATGACGTTGTTCAAGACGGTGATGCGGTTGATACTTCCCACCCAGCGGCCGGATGAATCGGTGATGTACACCTGCGGATAACGCTTCACTGCGAGATCAAACACGATTTCAAGCAGTGTTGAATCGGGTTGACGCATGGCGGTTTCGGCGAGCATCAGGTCGCGGGCACAGGCACGAGATTCTTCGGCGAAGTATTTTTCAAACGGGTCAAATTCCGAAATGAATGAGACACTTTTGAGCTGCCGGAAGAAGTCGGGCAATCCAAAACGGAACAGGCGGTTGCAGGTGATTTCCCCGCAGATCTTTCCTTCGCCATCGACAACCGGAACAGTTTCCAGATGGTTTGTAAACATCAGGCGGGTCACTTCGGTCAGCGACATGTCTTTGGGAACGGAAAGGCCGGGCTTTTCCATGATATCGCGGGCATAGACCGGAATATCGATGGAGAGATTGCTTTCCTGCAGAAGTTTCCAGGCCGCCCACGGATCGGTGATGGCGGCGAACTCTTCGCGGGCGGTACTGAAGAAACGGGTCAGCTGCGACATCACCTTCAGGCAGACGGTTGGACGTTCCTGGGGCGCCAGCACCAGACAGACAATCGAAACCAGCTCGCCGTCGCCGAAATCGAGCGGCTTCTCCAGCGTCGCGACGGCCAAGCCCAGGCCTTTGAACCCGGGCAGACGGGCATGCGGCAGGGCCACGCCGCCGCCCAGGGCGGTGGAACGTTCCTCTTCGCGAGTACGCACCGCTTGACGGGCCGGATCGAGTTCCAGCCCGGAACGCTCCATCAGCTCGGATTTACAGACCGCCTCGACCATCCGGTCGAGCAACTCATACTTGTCATTGACAGACACCTGCATCAGCAGATGATCGGGAACCAGATAATTGGTCAGCTGCATGAACAACCTCCTCCAGGTTACGGGAACGTTTCAGCACGGCACGGCAGGAATCCCCTGCGTCTCCATCACTCAACCGTTCACAACTTCTTACTACTCCATATTTAAAAAAATCTTTATCGAAGGACCGCGGCACCTTCCGGGCGCACAGAAATCTGTCCATTTCATGGACAGGAGATGAATTGTCCGCAAAATGCGGAACAGACAGGCGGAATTCAAATGCGAAGAAACACCGGCGGGGGCATCAGGCGGACGGCCTCCCACGGCGGTGCAGGATAAAGAACCGGATCGCTGAATCGGCAGTACCCGACGAAGAAAGCCCTCCAGTTCCGAAGACGGAAGTGATTATCGCTTTCATCCTCTTCAACAAACTCATCCACCGGTACATGTCCGGCGGAGATTAATGTTTCAAAAATCATACATCCGCAACCGGAAGCCGCGTGCTCTGCCGACATACAGGAAACCCCACAGTGCGCGTCGGCTGGACATGCAAATCCAACAGCCGCCGAACCTGTCAGGAACAGGCTGGCCAGCATCAGTAGAATCGGTTTCAGTCCGGATCTCATATCCATCCATCGTTATGCCGCGGCCGTGCGGCGAACCAGCTCTTCCCGTATGCGGCGACGGGCGTAACGAAGGTCAATCACGCCGACCGCGGAATCGGTGCCGTCACCGCGAGTCACAGGCAGCGCCTCGACCTGCATCCGGTTCATATCATCCAGAACTTCGCCGAGCTTCATCATCAGCGTCGCCTTTTCGTCGACCGGCTCCATGACGTCCCCCGCGACCAGCCACTGCCAGCTGCCGGCATCGCCCAGCAGTTCTTTGAGCGAATCGAACGTCAGCACCCCGACAATCTTTCCTTCCATCGACACGACGGGGTAAACCAGCGCATCGCTTTCGGTGAACTGATGCAGCACCGCACTCAGCGGCAGGTCCTCGGGAATCGGCTTCACATCGGGATTCATCACATCGCCGACCGTCAGCTCGGCAATCACGTCCTCTTCGGTGATGTTCTTGTCGATCTCGGAGGCCAGGCGAACAGCCAGTTTCGTGCACGGCGGACCGACCAGCTGCACCACCAGTGTCGTGGCAGTGACCGTGAAGATGATCATGTCGCCGAGTGACATGGATCCGGTCACCATAATATTCTGCAGATGCTGCGAGGCCATAATCGACAGACCGACCGCCACGCCGCCCTGCGCAAACAGCGACAGGCCCATATAGCGGCAGACCGACGGTTCCGCTTTGGACACGCGCCCGCCCCAGTAAGAGCCAAGCCATTTGCCAAGGCTGCGCATCACGACATAGACAGCAACCAGCGCCCAGATCCATGCCGGCATGTTGCGAATGCCGAGCCGTGCCCCCACCAGCACAAAGAAAAGGATATAAATCGGCGAAGAAAAGGAACGAATCACTTCAAACAGCTCTTTACTGCGGCGCGGTGCAATATTCGTCAGCAGAATGCCGATCGACATCGTGGCGAGAATCACATCCATATGGAACAGCACGGCCGCGCTGATGGTCAGAAGAATCACGCCCAGCGCCAGGCCGAGACGACGTTCTTTCTGCGGCAGGAACCGCAGAATCAGATTCAGCAGAAAACCGGCCGCAACACCGAGGAGCACCGAACCGAACAGTTCCACCGCCACCTTGGTCAGTTCGCGACCGAGATCCGCACCGCCCGCCGTCAGCATCTGGGCGGCACTGGTTCCGATGGCGTACAGTGTCATCGCCAGCGCATCATCGAGCGCCACAATGGCGATAATCGCGGTCGTCAGCACCCCCGCCGTACGGTATTCCCACAGCACGTCAATCGTCGAAGCCGGATCGGTCGCCGAAGCAATCGCCCCGAACACGGTTCCGGCGGCCAGCGCCATCACCCAGTTATGGCAGACGGCAAAAACAATCAGCGTAGAGGTGAGTCCAACCAGGAAAAAGGCCGCCAGCCCCTCGCCCAGCAGAATCGCCGTGAACTGCCGTCCGTATTTTTTAAAAATCGAGCCGTGCAGCTCGCCGCCGACCAGAAACCCGATCAGGCCCAGCGCAAACAGGTTAAACGGACGCAGCGCCAGCACATCGGCCTGCTCGACCAAACGGAATCCGCTCTCGCCGATCAGCACACCGATCACGATGTACCCGACCACCTGAGGAACGTGGAGTTTCTGGAAAACCCAGGCGCCCAGCGCTCCGCCGAGAATACACAGTCCGATAATCGTCAGCAGTCCCATGGATCACGCCTCCTCACCGGTAAAAATCGTATAGGCCGCCGCGGTGTCCGGTGCATCGATCAGGCTCTTGCGAACCTGCTCATCCTTCAGCCGCGAACTGATCGCCGAGAGCGCCCGGATATACTGAGAGTGCTGCGAACTGCCCGCCGCCACCATGCAGACAATCTGCACCGGCACCTGATCGAGGGAGGAATAGTCGCCGATCGGCTTACGGGCAACACCCAGCGCCATCACCAGATCATCCACCGAACCGATACGAACGTGCGGCACGCCGACCCCGAAACCGATCCCGGTGCTCATCAGCTCTTCGCGGCGGAAAATCGAGGTTTCGAGTTCGTGGAGATTATGAACCAGGGACGAAGTGGAGAGGGTTCGTGCGAGCCGCTGAAGGGCTTCGGCTTTGAGAATCGTATCGAGGAAAACCACGCGATCGGGAGAAAGGATTCGTGAAAGAGTCCCGGCGGAGGAACCGGAAGAAGCAGAGGCCGGAGTTCCGAGCTGACGGTTCACCCAGCCTTCAATTTCCGATCGCTTAAACCGCCATGTGGTTCCCAGCTTTCCGCCGGGCAGCTGGCCCTTTTGCGCCCAGTCATACACCGTCCGTTCAGACACGCGCAGATACTCAGCAACCTCCTCAATCGTCATGATCTCATGGTTCATATAGAACGACCTCCGGTTTAAAAGGACGCAATATATGCGAAATCTTCAACCAATTTCAACTCATCAGGCCAAAAAAGTTCAAAGCGTTGCAGAACGTCAGCTCCGCCGCCTCATCAATCGGAATCCGACGCAAAACAGCAAGCTCCCGCACAACAACCGGCAGATTTACCGGCTCATTCGGCGAACCGCACCCAGCGGGCGGAAAATCCGGCGAATCGGTTTCGATTACAAGCCGATCGGCCGGAACCGCCGCAGCCGATGCCCTCACCCGTTTGGCGTTTGGATTCGTGACATTCCCGCAAAACGAAAACCAGCAGTTCAATTCCGCCAGTTCGGCAATCAGCTCCGGCGCTCCGCCGAACGCATGCAGCAGCACACGCGGCGCCGGATGCTCGCGCAGAATTTCAACCAGCCGTCCCCACGCCTTCACACAGTGAACGGCAACCGGACGATCCAGCTCGCGCGCCAGATCCAGATGCGCCGCAAAACTCGCCTCCTGCTCCGCGCGGTTCGTACACCGCTCCTGCTTGTCCGCCGAAGCTTTAGCGGAGGTAGAAAAATCCAACCCGGTTTCACCGATTCCAATGTTT
>JBFWJN010000068.1:0-14750 GCA_050253185.1 Kiritimatiellales bacterium
CTGCGGGATTGCCAAACTCATCACCAAGCCGATTACCGTGCGAACCTTTTCCGCAGCCGTCCGGGACGCACTGGATCACCGCTGCGGATGATGTTTTTTATTCCGCCCGTCGGATATCGTGGTTGATGCGCATGGAACAGAACTTTTCGCCGCACATGGAACAGTAGCGCTGCTTGGTCTCAAATTTTTCACCGGGCGGCATGGACAGCTCCCGGAAACGCCGCGCGCGTTCGGGGTCGAAGCAGAGGTTGAACTGATCCTCCCAGCGGAATTCGAAGCGGGCCTTGCTGATCGCGTCGTCGCGGTCCTGTGCGCCGGGAATGCCTTTGGCGATATCGGCCGCATGGGCCGCGATCTTATGCGCAACAACGCCTTCACGGACATCATCTTTGTTCGGCAGGCCGAGATGTTCCTTCGGCGTAACGTAGCAGAGCATGGAACATCCGTACCAGCCGATCATCGCTCCGCCGATGGCGCTGTTCATGTGGTCGTAGCCGGCGGCAAGATCCGTGACCAGCGGGCCGAGGGTATAGAAGGGCGCTTCGAAACAGTCTGCGAGCTGGCGGTCCATGTTTTCCCGGATCTTATGCATCGGAACGTGGCCCGGACCTTCAATCATCACCTGACAGCCGTGTTCCCTGGCGATTTGCGTCAGCTCGCCGAGCGTTTTGAGCTCGCCGAACTGCGCCTCGTCATTGGCGTCGGCAAGACAGCCGGGGCGCAGCCCGTCACCGAGAGAAAAGGTGATGTCATACTCGCGCATGATCTCGCAGATTTCCTCAAAATGCGTATAGAGGAAGCTTTCTTCCCCCTTGCTCTGCATCCACTGAGCCATGATGGATCCGCCGCGACTGACGATACCGATCAGGCGCTTTGCCGCCAGCGGAATATGCTGGCGCAGAACGCCCGCATGGATGGTGAAATAATCGACACCCTGTTCGGCCTGTTCGATCAGCGTTTCGCGGTATACGTTCCACGTCAGTGCGTCCACATCGCCCCCGACTTTCTGCAGCGCCTGATAAAGCGGAACCGTACCGATCGGCGTCGGGCAGTGCCGCAGAATCGCCTCGCGCGTTTCATGAATGTCCTTTCCGGTGGAAAGATCCATCACCGTGTCCGCGCCCCACAGAACGGCCCAGTACATCTTCTCGAGTTCTTCATCGATCGATGACCCGATGGCCGAATTGCCGATGTTGGCATTGATTTTTGTGCGGAATTTCCGGCCGATAATCATCGGTTCAGATTCAGGATGGCAGCGGTTTGCCGGAATAATGGCCCGGCCGGCCGCGATTTCTTCGCGAACGAATTCGGGCTCTGCACTTTCGCGGATCGCGACAAATTCCATTTCCGGCGAGATCGTTCCGGCCCTGGCCAGTTCGAGCTGGGTGGCGTGGTCGCGCGCGGCAACCCACGGTGCGCGCAGGGCGGGCAGGGGGCCGTCCGCCGCCGGACCGGACGTGTCGTAAACGCGGATCGGAGCATTATAGTTTTTCTGCGTGCCGTCTTCGTTCAGCGTATGCGCCAGTTCAATTTCGCGGAAGGGAACATGTACGCCCGGCTGAGCGCCATCAACATAAACTTTCCGCGAGTGAGGAAACCAGTCACCGTATCCGTTCTTTTCCATTTCATCCATCTCCGCATGGCGCGGCGCGAAAGGACACGGGTTTAAGCGCTTCCCTTCACGGCATTATCCGCGCAGGTTCAAAGGGTCTGTTCTCAGCCTTTCGGCACCCCTGGCAAAAGCGGCACTATAGCGGTTTGGTCCGCTGAACGAAGCCTTTTCAGAACGATTTTTTCCACTGAAGCGTAGCCTTGCGTTCCTCGCTGTCCGGATCGATTTCATATCCGGCTTCCAGTCCGGTTGCCGGGTCGGCAATGCTCCCTCCGGAAATGCGGTATTCGCCGGTATCCGGATCCTGAATGATCCGCATACTGACTGTTGGGAAGACGCGGTCAGGGAACAGTACGCCGGCAACCCAGCCACTGTTGAGATCCAGAGCCTTCGATCCGTTTCCTCTGAAGATATCGCTGAAATTCGTGTAACTGCTGTCTTCACCGGGCAGCAGTCGCGCCAGCGCGTTCGTCAGAAACCAGCTCTGCTGTGCACTTCGCGGAAGGAACGTTTCCCGATTTCGCAGTTCAGCATCCCGGCCGACAGGCAGGGGCGGAAGCGGAATGCCTCGTTCCAGCCGGAACGGTTCCGGTTCCATCAGTTCCGTGACTGCATTTAGGATTTTCCATCCCGTCAATCCGGCTGCCAGCAGCAGTAGAATACTCAATAAAATCCAGGTTGTTTTTCGCATAGGGCCGTCCCGATTTGGGATGCATTATATAGTTGTCAAAGAAAAGGGTAAATGGAAAGCTGTTCGCTCATTTTTAACAAAAGAGGACAGAACTGTGAGTAAACTCGAAATAAAAAAAGACATATTCTGGGTCGGAGCCAAAGACCCGGATCGCGAGGTATTTGATGGCCTGATGCCGCTTCCGCAGGGAACCACCTATAATTCCTACCTGGTTTTCGGATCCGAAAAAACGGCACTGATCGACACCGTTGAACCCGAGTTCCAGGACATCCTGCTCGAAAACCTGAAAGGGGTTGAAACGCTCGACTATGTCATTTCACACCATGCCGAGCAGGACCATTCCGGCTGTATTCCGCTCATTCTCGAGCGCTATCCGGAAGCCGTGCTGCTCTGCCTCCAGAAAAACAGGGAAATGCTTCTCGACCTGATGGATATTCCGGAAGACCGCATTCAGGTCATCGAAGACGGCGGCGAAGTTTCCCTTGGAAACAAAACCGTGAAATTTATGCACTTTCCATGGGTCCACTGGCCGGAAACCACCATCACCTACATTAAAGAAGACAAAATGCTCTTTCCGTGCGACTTCCTCGGCTCGCACTATTCCTTCGAAAACCTCTTCGCCGGCGACGATCCGGTCGTCTACAAAGGCGCCCGCGAGTACTACGTGCAGATCATGATGCTCTACGCCATGATGACCGCCAAGCACCTCGACCGTCTTAAGGAATTCGAAGTCGAATACATTTGTCCCAGCCACGGCCCGGTATACGACAAACCGCAGATCATCCTCGACCTCTATGAAAAATGGATGCGCGGCGCGCCCGACAACCTCGTCCTCATCGCCTACGTCTCCGCGCACGGCAGCACCGAAGTCATGGCCGAATACCTCAAAGCCGCACTCGAAAAACGCGGCGTGAAAGTGGAGATGAAAAACCTCATCGGCCTGCCGCTCAACGAAATGGCCGGCGTGCTCACCGATGCCGGAACCATCGTGCTCGGCTCCTCCGTCATCATGGCCGCACTCCATCCGCTCGCGGTCTACGTGGCCTTCCTGCTCGATCGGCTCAAACCGAAAGCCAAATACGCCGCCGTCATCGGCTCCTACGGCTGGAGCCCGAACCCGCTCAAAAACGCCGACAAACTGCTCCCGTCCTGGAAAACCGAAGTCGTCGGCAGCGTCATTTCGAAAGGCAAACCCGGCGACGAAACCTTCGCCGAGCTCGACAGGCTGGCCGACACAATCACCGCCAAACACAAAGAAGCCGGCTACGCCGCGTAAGGAATTTTCCAATGTCTGGAACCCGCCGATCCCGTTTTTTCCAATCATTGGAAAAAGCGGGGTTGGACTTTCCAATCCCTGGAAAAAAGAATAAAAATTCTTCCAATCTCTGGAAAAACAAGGAGGCCCTATGGAAACCAATGCCGTGCAGCAGGCAATGAACAGTATGCAGGATATGTTTGCGCAGACCCCGGAATGGGTTGAAACCGCAAAAGAGCTTTTTCTGAAATTCGGACTGCAGCTTCTGGCTGCGATTCTGATTTTCTTCATCGGGCGCTGGGTCGCGAAAGTGATCGAAAAGCTGCTCGAAAAAATGATGGTGCGCGCAAAGGTTGAACCGGCCGTCGTCAGCTTCACCTGCAACCTGAGCTATGCGGCGCTGATGGTTTTCGTAATTCTCGCGGCGCTCGGCCGCATCGGTGTGGAAACCACATCGTTTATCGCCGTACTCGGTGCCGCCGGCCTGGCCGTCGGTCTGGCTCTTCAGGGCTCACTCTCCAACTTCGCCGCGGGCGTGCTGATTATCCTGTTTCGTCCGTTCAAGGCCGGTGACTATGTCGAAGGTGCCGGAACGGCCGGCGTGGTGAAGAATATTCAGATTTTCACCACCACGCTGACGTCGCTGGACAATAAACGCGTGATCGTCCCGAACTCAAAAATGATGGGCGACAACATCATCAACTATTCTGCCGAAGGCACCCGCCGCCTGGATCTCGTGGCCTCCATCAGCTACGGCGACAGCATTGATAAGGCCAAAGCCGCCCTGATGGACGAAATCACCAAACATCCGGCCGTGCTCAAGGATCCCGTTCCCTTCATCGGGGTTCTGTCGATGAGCGACAGTAGTATCGACCTCGCCGTTCGCCCGTGGGTGAAAGTGGAAGACTACTGGGACGTTTTCTTTGCGCTGAATGAAGGCATCAAGAAGCGGATTGAAGCTGAAGGCCTAACCATTCCGTTCCCGCAGCGCGATGTGCATCTTTATAAACACGATGCTTAAGGAACCAGCACGTTCAGCGCGCGCGGCTGCACGCTGATCACCACCTTGGCCGGGGCCGGGAGCAGTTCGCCGTCGAGCTGCATCGGCCCCTCTTTTTCGCGCTCGACGGTCAGCGAGCAGAACGAACGCGTGCTGATTTCGTTCAGCCGGTTGATGGTTCCGTCGAACAGTTTTCCAAGCATTGGAACAATCCGCGGCAGATCGCGCCGGCGGACGGTGACCAGCTGGAGCTGGCCGTCGTCGGCCCGCGCGCCGGGCGCAATCTGCGCGCCGCCGCCGTACTGGGTGAGGTTGGCGATGGTGCAGAGCAGGGGATCTTCAATTTCAATCCGTTCGCGACCGTCCAGCAGGATTGAAAACGGCTGTGGCGAGTATTCGAACAGCTTGTAAACCGCCGCGAAGACATAGGGCAGTACGCCGCGCACCGGCGATTTGTCGAAGATATCCACCAGCGCCGCATCCCATGCGAGGGAGCAGGTGACGAAAAACGGCTTGCCGTCTGCGAAGCCGACGTCAATGGCCTTCTGTTTGGCCAAGGCCAGCGCGGTCACCGCTTTCGCCGGATCGAGCGGAATGTTGAAGTGCCGGGCAAAACCGTTGCCGCTGCCGGTTGGAATCACACCCAGCGCGGTTTCAGTTCCGATCAGAACGCTCCCGATGGAATTCACCATGCCGTCGCCGCCGGCCACCAGCAGGCGCTGGACGCCGTCCTCGACCGCTCGCCGCGCCTTTTCCTGCCCGTCCTCCTTGGATTTACTGAACTGGATCGACAGGTCGGTGCCGGGCAGGTCCCAGCCGTTCAACAGGGCGTCGCGAATCCGGTCGAGCGCCGTTCCCAGACCGGAGTGGGGGTTGATTAGCAGTCGGACTTTCTGTTCAGGTTTCATATTATTTAAAAAGGGCATCGATTCCCATGGCCTGTTTCCGCGCGAAGGCCGGAATATGCCGTTTACGAACGAGAGGATACAGCAGTTTGAGTCCGTGTAACGTTAGAAAACGGTCAAACAGCCGATATCCGCGCCGGTGACGGAAAAACAACGCGGTGAAAAAACGCAGATGGATTTTGTGGATGCGCCCGGCGGCCGGATCGAACTGAATCTCATACGGCGTTTCATAGGCGGCTTCGTATTCGCTTTTCATTCCGTTGATTTTTTCGACCAGTTCGTCCGTGACGGGCCGGAAGCAGTATTCGCGGGCGGCGGCGAGGAAGCGGAAGGTGTCGTGCTGGAAATCGAAGCACTGTACCGGCAGGTCGAGGCTTTTCGCGAGCCGTTTCATTATCTTGATTTTCTTGAGCGCGGCGCGGCCTTCGATGACGGCTTCTTCGCGGTGGCGCACATGGAGCCGCAGCAGCAGGCGGACCATGTTGTTGATGAAAATACGGTCCCACAGCGCCCAGAGCAGCGGCGGAACGCGCAGCCGGCGGAAGAAAATCTTGCTGCGCGAAAATTCCTCGAGATAAAGCAGTTCCTTGATGACTTCGTCGGAGAGGCGAAGCAGCTGCAGCAGCTGGAGCCAGTGGCCTTTTTTGAGGTTCTGTTTCGCCCAGCGCCTCACGGCTTTTTCTGTCGTCCAGCCGTATTTGAAAATGTTCAGGGCGGCTTCGGCGTTGATTTCGTTCCAGACAGAGGAGTTCTCAACCCAGGTCAGGTTGCGGAAACCGCTCCATCCGCCGGACTGGCACCAGACCTGAATGCCGGCCATGTTTTCGGCCTGAAGCAGCTGCCGGGCATACTTTTCGGTGTCCCAGCCGATGAACGACGGGAATTCCCCGAAGCCTTCGTATTCGCGCCGCGCTTGCAGTTCAACGATTTTGCGGTGCGGACTCTGGAAAAACAGTTTGTTGAGCGGCAGGAAGCGGAAGAAATCGGACTCGCCGTATTTCATGGAAATGATGAACTGATCACTGCGAATCCCGTTGAAGGTTCGTCGAAAGGTGTTCCGGTTCCAGATCAGGTCGCCGATCGGCCAGGTGCCGACGGTCCACGTCCGGAAAATCATCAGGCGGTCTGCCTCCTCAAAAACCGGAAGCAGTGCTTTGATAAATCGGTTGGCCTGCGGCGCGGTTTTAATCGTCAGGCGGCTGATAAAATCGCCTTTGACGTCGTGACCGTCCGACTCGCCGATGCGCAGGATGATTCCGGCGATTTCAGGAAAGTCTGCAAACAGTTGCCGGAGTGCTTCTTTCAGAAAGCGGGTGATGTGTCCGCGGCTCCGGCCGAGCAGGGCCTTGAGTGATTTGTGATAGAACATCACATCAGTTGTGATGAAAACCTTCAATCCGGCCTGCTGCGCGGTGGCGAACAGTTTGCGGTATTCAGTTCGGTAAAAATCGATTTTTCGGCGGAGTTCCTCCGGATAGGCGGAGCAGGTGACGAGATGGGCGACATCATCGAGCGTAATGGCGTTGTATCCGGCTTGTGCCACGCGCTCTGCAAATCGTTTGAAATCCTCCTGGATCTGTTCGAACCGTGCCGGGTCAGGCTGTCCGTCACACTCCAGTGCGGTGAACGGAATTTTGGACCAGTTGATACGTCCCGGCGGCAGGTTCCGGAAAAAGGGGCCGATGCCGTCGATCAGAAACAGTTCCATGGCGGGACTCAGTAAAGCAGGCCATTCCGAACTGTTTCTTCAGCGGCTTTGCCGCTGAGCAGTTCAATGAGTTTCAGTGCGAAATCAAATGCGGTGCCGGGGCCCTGACTGGTGACGAGGTTACGGTCGATCACGATTTTCTGTTCGGAACGGTCCGGACGGTGCATCTCCTTCTCAACGCCGGGATAGCAGGTGAAGGATCGTCCTTTCAGGATACCGGCGCGGTGCAGGGCCAGCGGCGCGGCGCAGATGGCGCCGATCCATTTTTCTTCAATATCGAAAACGCGCAGTGCCTCCTGCACGCCGTCATGCCGGCACAGGGCCTGTGTGCCTCCCATGCCGCCGGGCAAGATCAGAATATCGAAGGATAGCAGGTCGAGATCTTCCCAGCGGGCGTCGGGGACCAGTCGGATGTTGCGGGATGCCGTGATGGGGCCGGTGCCGTGCAGTCCGGCAAGGACGACCTCCCATCCGGCACGGCGCAGGGTGTCGGCCGTGATGACGGCTTCCATTTCTTCGCAGCCGTCAGCAATCGGAATCAGTGCGCGGATCATGGCGATTCTCCGGTTATTTGTTTTCCATGCATCGAGCCAGTTCGGAGGCAATCATACTCAGGCTTCCTGCCGGCAGCGGGGTTTCAAGCGGGTTTTCAAACAGGTCGGTCAGGTCGGTTTCGGTGCAGATTCGCACGCCGCCGACGTTGGAGAGTCCGCCCTGCGGTCGGTTGCCGACGAAGCAGACGGCCGGATGGACCGGTGCGTCCGGGCAGCCGGCAGAAGAAAGATGGCTGATCAGTGCGGCGGCTTCCTCCTTGGCCTGCTTGAGCGGCGGCCGGTTTGGCGCGCGGCCGTTGCAGAGAACCTGTCCGTTCTGGAAGGTGATATCGCCGCTCCAGTTTTTCGTTTCGATCACGAAAAGACCGGTCGGACCGACGACGATATGGTCAAACGCCGGGCCGTCGGGGTCGAGCTGCAGGTCGTTGAAAACCGTATAGCCTGCCGGGAGGAAGGAGAGAATGCGGGCTACGGTTTCCTCTCCTTCGGCTCCTTTAAGGAAACTGTTGAGCCGTTTGGCGCTCCATCGGATAAACACGACAAGTACTGCGGCGAGCAGGATGAACAGAATGCCGGCCTGCGACGTGGTGAGCGGAACGGGAAGCGCGGCGTGGATCAGCCAGCCCGCGGCGAGACAGATCGGCGCCAGCGGCCAGAAAACCCGCAACGGTCCGAGCGTTCGCGGGCCCTGTCCGGGGCTTCCGTGGACTTTTGCAAATCGGTCGGTGTTTTTTTCACTGTTCATGGGCGCACACTACAGGAGTTTGACCTGCCTGTAAACTTGACCTTTCGGCTCAAAAAAGGATTATTTCAACTTCTTTGTAAACGTTCACGAAAGGGTCCCGTTTTGGAAACCAAACCGTTTTTTCGCCGTGCCGACTGGTTCGCCTTCGGGCTGACGTTTCTGATTACACTGATTGTCTATGCGCTGACGCTGGCGCCGACGGTGACGCTGGAGGATTCCGGCGAGCTGATTGTTGCGTCCGACTATCTCGGGGTTCCTCATCCGCCCGGTTATCCGATTTGGAGCCTGCTGACCTGGGCGTTCCAGTGGGTGTTCAACGGCGTGAAGTATCACGGCTACCCAAATCCCGCATGGGGTGTCAATTTTTTCTCTGCCTTTGCCGGGGCAATGGCCTGCGGAGTGCTGGCCATGTTAATCAGCAGTTCAGGAATGCAGTTCATTCGTGGTATCAAGCGCGAGAATGCGATTTTGGGCGAATGGACAGAAAGTCTGTTCAGCTGTGTGGCTGGAATTGCTGGAGGACTGTTACTTGCATTCAGCCAGGGCATGTGGTCGCAGTCGGTCATTACCGAAGTGTACAGCCTGAATATTCTTTTCCAGACCGCTGTTCTGCTGTTCCTCTACCGCTGGACAGTCGAGCCCGAGAATCCCAGGCCGCTGTTTCTGATGGCGTTTACTTTCGGTCTTGGTCTGACCAACCACCAAACGCTGATGTTTATGGGGCTGGCTGTGGCATTGGCGATTGTTCTTCGTCATGTTCGACTGGCCCGTGACTTTGCCATTGTCGGTGCGTTCTATGTCGTGATGGTCGGGCTGAACAAAGTCATGGCTGGTGATCAACAGTACGTAAACTGGTGCTGGACATCCGGCCCGGAACATTTCGGATTCTGGTTCTGGACTGTCTATGCCGTCGTCATTCCGCTTCTTGGACTTTTTCTGCCGAATGGAAGAACGGTTTGTGCGACCTATTTGCTGATGCTTCTCGGTCTCTCATTTTATCTCTACATGCCGATTTCCTCCGATCAGAACCCGCCGATCAACTGGGGCTACCCGCGTACCTGGGAAGGATTCATGCACGCGATTACCCGTGGCCAATATGAACGGGTTGTGCTGGTAGATGTTCTTAATGATCCGGGGGACTTTATTTTAAAAGCCAAAGCATTTTTTTCTGATTTGAAAAGTCAGTTTCTTCTTCCTTTGGTTCTTACAGGATTTCTGCCGTTTGCCTGCTGGCAAATTAGAACGCCGAAACGCTCTGTGTATATGCTGATTCCTACTGCCGTGCTGGTTATGATCGGTTCTTTACTGTCCCTGGAAGACTTTCTTTTTCCTGAGCCGACGCCTGTCTTTTACAGTCTGATGTCTTTGATTGCACTGCTGCTGGCTCTGGTTGTCATTTCCGGGATCAGTATTATCTCCCTCAACTTCGTGGGGAAGGTATATCGCGATGTGAAGGCATCCGACAGCAGTTTGATGGATTGGTTGGCAGTCGCAATGGTTACTTTGCTTGGTGTAGGTTCCGCACTGGCATTTCTTTTTGTGGACTTTCGTCTGTTGATGAGTCTGACTATTCACTCATATCCCCCGGGAATTGTTATGGCAATTCTCGGTATAGTGTTTGTTCCTCTTGCTGTGGTTGCCGCGGTAGTTTTGCTGCGCCGTCGGCAGTGTCAAATTGATTTTGATATCCGTGCCAGCGAACAGCATTGGGTGGCAATTACATTGGTAGCATTTGTTGGCGTCGGATTGGTGTTTGTCATACTCCAAAACCCAAAGCTGGATCTTCAGACTCAGTTCATCGCTCGCGTACAATACATTCAGTCGCATGCTGTTTATGCACTCTGGGTTGGTTATGGCTTACTTCTTTTAATGGCTGGATTTCAGTCTTTGGTTAAAAACAACATATGGACAAAATGGCTAGGGACGACTCTGGTTTTCCTTTTGCCGCTAATCTTGATTTATAAAAATTACACCAATGATGAACAGCTCAAGGTTGTCGGCGGTTCCGAGCAGAACGGACACGACTTCGGCTGGCAGTTCGGCAACTGGCAGCTGCGTGGCGTGGAGGGAATCAAGGAAGACCTGTGGTACTACTGCGGGCAGGATCAGGCAAAGTTTGACGAGGAATGGGCGAAATATCCGAATCCGGACTATCCGGAGCCGATGGGCACCAATGCCGTTTTCTTCGGGGGAACCGATCCAGGCCGCTTTGTGCCGACCTATATGATCTACTGCCCGCAGGTCCGTCCCGATGTATATCTCATTACGCAGAACGCGCTGGCCGACAACACCTATATGGCCGTCATGCGCGACCTGTACGGCGACCAGATTTGGATTCCGTCCACGCAGGACAGCAACACGGCGTTCCGCGAATACGTGCAGGACATTCAGAGCGGAAAGATCGCCGCCGGTGCGGATGTGAAAATGGACGGCGGCCGCGTGCAGGTTCAGGGTGTCGGCGGCGTCATGCAGATCAATGGAATTCTCTGCAAACAGATTTTTGATCACAACCAGTACATCACCGAAGCCAGAACCGACGAGTCGACCCGCCAGTCCGGCGCGGCCGTCGTGCCGGCGGATCCAGTCGGACTGGACGGCAGACTGCGCGAGCGCGAATTCTTCGTGGAAGAGAGCTATGTCATTCCGTGGATGTATCCCTATCTGACGCCGCACGGGCTGATCATGAAGATCAACAATCGGCCGACGGAAATTACGCCGGAAATGGTCAAAAACGACCACGATTTCTGGAACTGGTATGTCGCACGCCTCACCGGCGACTCGAAATTCCTGCGCGACATTGTCGCCCGCAAGACGTTTTCCAAACTCCGGACCGCGCTTGCCGGTCTCTATGCCGCCCGCGGCAATCCGTCGGAAGCCGAATATGCATTCAAGCAGGCCGTCGAACTCTATCCGCTCAGCCCCGAGGCCGTCTTCCGCCTTGCCGACCTCTATATGCGCCGGCAGCGCTTCACAGATGCCAAAGAGGTGATTCAGGAGTTTGTCAATCAGGATGAACACAACGACAAAGCCAGGGAATTCCTCGATCAGATCTCCCGGATGGAACAGATGGTTCTGCGTAAAACCGAACTGGAGCAGAAGCTCAAAGGCGGGAAGGGCGGCGACATCAACGAAGCGTTTGAACTCGTTCAGATCTACAATGCCCTGCAGGACAACGTGCAGCTGATGCAGATGGTCGACACGCTCGGTCGATCCAATCTTCCGGTCGAAGTCCAGCTGCAGCTCGCCCAGATGCTCGTCAGCATTCGACGTCTCGACATCGCTGAGCCGGTGCTGGCACGCTATCTCCAGCAGAAACCCGACGATCTGCGCAGCTGGCTTGAACTCGCATCGCTTCGGTTGACCATGAACAGAATCTCGCCCGCACTCGATGCAATCGCCAATGCAGTTGAAAAGGGCGGTGAGCCCATCCGCAATGTGCTGCGTCGCGACAACCGCTTCCAGCCGCTCTGGAACAACCCGCGCTTCCAGCAGCTGGTTCCTCCGCCGTCGATGCGCGGACTGCCGTTTGGCGGATCCTCCACCGGCGGACTGGGCGGACTGACGTTCTGATCAGCGGTTCTGCGGCAGCCACTGGCTGCGCAGATGCCGGATGGTCGGAACGAGGCCCAGCGTAACGGCTATCAGCAGAATCATCATCATGAAGCCTGCCAGGATCGTGTCGTATTCACTCAGCGTCTGTCCGAACAGCGTCCACTCCGAATGCAGAACATTCAGCTGAAGCAGTTGCCCGCTGAACAGGCCGGCGATGGACGTGCCCGCGGCAATCAGCGTGATGTTGAAACCGGTCGACAGCGATTTGTTTTCCGGAGGAATCAGCGCCAGCAGTTCCGACGTGCTGGCGATGCCGGTAGCCCCCTGTATGGCGCCAAACAGAAACGCCAGTCCGCCGATGGTCACCACCGTTGGAAGAGGGATGAATCCTCGCAGCAGAATACCGGCAAGTGTTGCTGAGAAAACAACGTGTCCGGTCAGGAAAACCGGTTTGGTTCCGATGCGGTCCACCATCTTCCCGCCGAGCAGGAATCCGGCAATCGCTCCGATAGACAGCAGGTTGCCCATCACCACCAGCAGGCTGTCGTTGAAACCGAGCGCACCTTTTTCCAGCAGGCCGAGAACGCCGGGCACCGCGCCCGTCATAAAAGAAAGCAGGAAGATGTACGCACAGAACGAAAGATAGCCGGGAATCTGAAAGACCGCTTTCAAGGATCGGGAAAAGCCGTCATGCGACGGGTGGACCGGTTCCAGTTCCGGGATTTTCATGTAGAGAAACAGACGGACCGGCAGCAGCAGGCCGCAGATCAGCAGGATCAGCTGGAACAGCGGGAGCGACGAGTGCCACCGGAACAGCACAGCAACCGCCAGGGAGAAAAGGATTCCGGTCATTTGCCACGCTGTTCGCATCTGGCCGAACCAGCGCCCGCGGATTTCTTCCGGCACAATCGGACTCAGCAGCGCAAACCAGCTCGAACCCATCGCGGCGTTTCCGGCCGCGAAAACCAGCGTGCCGGTCGTCAGCAGCAGAACCGTCAGTCCGGGCAGGAACGGTGCGGCAACCAGCATCAGAAACCCGGCGATGGAAACCACGATGCCGATTCCGCCCATCCGCTTTTTGCCGGTCCGGTCGGCCGCAAAGGCCAGCGGAAGCGTCAGCACCATGCCGACCAGCGGAATCAGGGCGAACAGAAACAGAATCAGGTGATCCGCCAGGCCGAGCCGGGAAAAATAGGCCAGCATAAATCCGTTATTAAACAGCAGGGTGGCAATCAGTCCGACGCATTGGGAAACAATCACAATGCGCAGCGCCTTTCGAATATCCGGAGGAATCGTCATAGTCCGGGAAAGTATAGAACCGTTCCGCTTCGCCACAAGCCGCGGTTTTTCCAATGATTGGAAAAAAAAGTTCCAAGGTCTGGAAACTTCTGCCATTTTCTCGACCATGACTGAAACGCCCCGAACACTGGCCCTGATCGCCGGTCGCGGAAACTATCCGCTGCTGCTCGCCCGCGCCGCCCGCGCCCGCGGCGTCGAACGGATTGTCGTGCTGGCGTTCAAGGGCGAAACCCGGCGTGACATTGAACAGGTCGCCGACCGGGTTGTACGCCTGCACGTCGGCAACCTGCAGGTCCTGCTCGATGCTCTGCGCGACAGCGGCGCCGGACAGGCCGTCATGGCCGGGCAGATCAACCCGAAAAATCTCTTCTGTGTCCGAATGGACAAAGCACTCCTTGATCTGCTCAAAGCGCTTCCCCTCAAAAACGCCCATACCATTTTCGGCGCCATCATCCAGGAATTTGAAAAGACCGGCGTGCAGATGCTTCCGGCCAGTTCCTTCATGCAGGACTACATGCCGCAGGCCGGACTGCTCACCGTTCGCGCGCCCGCCGGCCGCGAGCTCACCGATATCGACATCGGCCGCCGCGTCATCAAAGACACCAGCCACCTCGATATCGGCCAGACCGTTGTCGTCAAAGAAGGCATGGTGCTCGCCGTCGAAGCTTTCGAAGGAACCGACCGGGCCATCCGCCGCGGCGGAAAACTCGGCGGGCGCGGCGCCGTCGTTGTTAAAGTTCCAAAGGCTGGACACGATATGCGTTTCGACATTCCAGTCATTGGAACCCGCACGCTGCAATCGCTCCGAAAAGCCAAAGCTTCCTGCCTCGCCATCGAGGAAAACGGAGCCATTTTACTCGAAAAAGATGAACTGATCCGCCGGGCCGACGCCATGAATCTGGCTATCACAGTGCTTCCTGCCGGAGGAGTGTCATGAAATCACTCCTGGTCATTGCCGGCGAAGATTCCGGCGATATGCACGCCGCGGATGTGATCCGCGCGCTCAAAACCCGCCGCCCGGACCTGACCGTCTGGGGCATTGGCGGCGAAAAGCTGCGCGCCGAAGGCGTCGAGCTGCTGCACGATACGCGCGAAATGGACGTGCTTGGTTTTGTCGAAGTCCTCAAACGCTATCCGTTTTTTAAACGCGTTTTCAGAGAAGTACTGACCGAAGCCGACCGTCGTCTCCCGGACGCCGCACTGCTGGTCGACTATCCCGGCTTCAACCTGCGGCTGGCCAAAGAGCTGAAAAAACGCGGCGTCAAAGTGCTCTACTACGTCTGCCCGCAGGTCTGGGCATGGAACCGCGGCCGCATCCGAAAATGGCGAAAATTCTCGACCGGCTGATGGTCATTTTCCCTTTCGAAGTCGAGGTCTTTAAAGACGTGGACCTGAAAGTCGATTTTGTCGGCCATCCGATGGTCGATGA
>JBFWJN010000069.1:0-14690 GCA_050253185.1 Kiritimatiellales bacterium
AAGGTGAGCGCCATCGTGATGTCACGATGGCGGCGATGACCTGGGATCTCGACACATCCATCGGAACTCTACTGGCTGAAATTGACAAGCTGGGGCTGGCGGACAACACCTACGTCGTGCTGATGTCCGACAACGGCGGGATGTCCACGCCGCGTGAATCGCAGAATTTGCCGCTCTCCGGCGGCAAAGGCAATCTGTATGAGGGCGGCATCCGCGTCCCGCTGATCATTCGCGGTCCCGGCATCAAGTCCGGAACATTTTGCAGTGAGAACGTAACCGGCTGCGATCTCTTCCCGACCTTCTGCCAATTGGCCTGTTTTCCAGACTTTGGGCCCGAGCGTAGCGAGAGAGGCACCGCGAATGCGGGGCAACGACCGGAGGGAGAGGCAAAAATCGAAGGCGTCAGTTTGGTTCCACTGCTCACTGGACAGGGAACTTTCCAACGTTTGGAAGATTCGCTGCTGTTTCACTTCCCCAATTACGGCCCGGGACCGGGCCAGGGTCCGCAGTCCGCGCTCATCGTCGGGAACTGGAAGTTGATTCGCAATTACGAAACCGGCACCGTTCAACTATTCGATTTGAAAACGGATTTGTCGGAACAGCATAACCTGGCGCGGGAAACCCCGGAGAAAACGCAGGAGCTGGAAAAACGGCTCGATCGGCGTTTGAAAGCAGTCGATGCGCAGATGCCATATGCAAATCCGGATTACGACCCGAGTGTGTCCCCGCCGCGTCGTGCCCACCGTTGAGCGGGCGGAATTCCCGTTGGTTTTTTTTAACAACCTGCAATTTTTTTGTGGACTAGACGTTATACTCAAGATTATACGCAGTTGTTGATCCGGAAGACCGCTGGTGTTTCCCGCGCGGGAAACCGGTCCCCGGAAAGGCCGATGCGATTCAGGAGATCCATGCCATGAAGAAATGGTTTATTCCGATGGTGGTGCTGATGATGTTTGCCGCAGTTCAGGCGGCAGAAAAACCTGCCGGCATGACAAAGGAAAAGTTTATTGCCATGCAGCAGAAGCGGGCGGAAGCGGCCGGCAGAGAGTTTAATGCGAAGAAAGCCGAGGCGATCTTCACGAAGAAAGACGCCAATAAAGACGGTGTCCTGAGCAAGGAGGAACTGGCGGCGGGTAAAGGGAAGAAAGAAGGCGGCGCAAAGAAAAAAGCGGCTGTTGATTCCGAAGAATAATTTCCTGGATTCATTTGAAGGTGTAAAGGCCCGGCGGAACTCGCCGGGCTTATTTTTTTGATAACAATACCATGGCCCCGAAAATTCCAAACAACGGTCTCTCCCGTTTTTTTGGGGAGGTTGTTTTAGATATTTGATGACTGCAGTGCCGTCCGCATGGCGGCCAGTTCGGGGTCCGTTTTGAGCAGGTAATCTTGTTCTGCCTTACGGGCTTTTGTCCACTGGGCATTCATGGCTTTGAATTCTGCATCTTCGGCAATCAGCTTTTTGCGGGCTGCTGTTCCGGCGGAGCCGGGGCGAAAGGCTTTCGGCCAGCGCCTGTGCAGTTGTTCGTCGAGGGCAATGCGGCGGTCGAGCAGTGCGTTGAATTCCGGATCGTTTTGCATGAGCCGGACGCGGAGCAGGGTTTCGCGTTCGGTGAGGGCTGTGCGCGGATCGAGGGCGACATCTGCCCGGACCTTCTGCTTCGCAATAAGCTGCCGAAAGGTCGTCTCTTTTCCCGGCGTGGAGGAGACCTTGCTGACAGAAAAGTCATCAAAGGAGGCGGAGCCTCCGCTGACGGTGAAGCCGATATTGGCCTTGGGTGTGTGCAGTCCTGCCTGTGTGCCGATGGCAAAGCGCCGGTCATCGATCCATGCCAGCATCGTATTCCCCGAATATTCAACCGTCATGCGATACCAGATGCCGGGCTGGAAGCGGGTATTGCAGCGGCCGAGAGGAATCGACAGAGAGCGGGGATCTTTTTTGTTGCGATCTTTCTGCAGGCTGAATCCGTTCGGGGTGATCAGGACGCGGGAGTGATGCCCCTGCTGTTCGTTGATGCTGATGGAAATGGCCCGGCAGCTTTCGAGTTTGAACCGGAAGTGGATGACGGCATCGTCGAACGGCACGGCCGTTCGAATGACAGCCGCGTGGTGATCGTCTGCCACTTCGGTGCCCTGAACGGTCTCGGCATCTATTTTCCACGTTCCTTTAACGGCGGCCCAGTGATTGGTATCGACCGTTTTCCCGGTGAAGCTGTCGGCAAACAGTTCATCACCGGCGACTGATAGAGAGGGCTGCTTCTGGATGGCGGTGCAGGCTGAGGCGGTGAGCAGGGTGAGTATGCTGATTACAGGGAAACAGAGCTTCATAACAATCCTTTGGTTGAGCACTGAAGTGCGGTCAGGATAGCGCCGGTGAGCACCCGGGTTCGAGCCGGAAATGAAAAAATGAATTTTCTGATAATTGCTGTTGGCGGTGACGAGGCAAAGGTGTATTAGGCGCTTTACAAATTGCAGAAAGGCGCATGAGCATTCTGAGAATCCGTTTGGCAACGCCGGCCGACCTGCCGGATATACAGGCCATTGAGAACCGCTGCTTCTCCGCGTCCCGGAGGAGCTCCCTGCGTGCCCTCCGTCACAGCCTGGTCAGTTCGGCGCAGAGCGTCTGGATCGCGGTCGGCCGGGTCGATGGCCGCCGGCAGGTTGCCGCGGCAATGATCCTTCATCATCATTTGCGGTCAATTCGCATTTATTCACTGGCCGTGATGCCGGCGTTTCGCGGAAGCGGCATCGGCCGGCGGCTGGTGCAGCGCTCCATTCTGCTGGCGCGCCGCACGGGGCGTACAACGGTTTCGCTCGAAGCAGACCGCCGCAACCGGGTGCTGACCCGCTGGTATGAAGGGTTCGGATTCGAGACGTTTCGAGTTCTGACGGATTATTATTCACCGGGCCGCCATGCCGTCCGCATGCGGCTGATGCTGGAAACTGCGCACAAAGGAGGGCGCATCTGTGGCCGTACGTAACCTGATTATTCTCAACAATCCGGCGCACTGGAAGTTTGATATTGAAGAGGTCGAAGTTGTGTCCGCAAAGGACTACCTGACCGATGACCGCTACGCGACCCTGAAGAACGCGCGGGTTTTCAACCTCTGCCGTTCCTACCGGTATCAGTCGGTCGGTTACTATGTTTCCCTGCTCGCCGCGGCGCGCGACCACCGGGCGATTCCCAGCGTGACGACGATGCAGGATTTCCACTCGCAGACCATTATCCGAACGATCGCCGAGGACATCGACGACCTGATCCAGAAGACCTTTTCCAAAATGACGGAGAAGGAGTTCACGCTCTACATTTATTTCTGCCAGACGGTGAATCCGGAGCATCGCTTTGTCGGGCGGGCACTGTACAACCTGTTTCAGGCTCCGCTGCTGAAAGTGACGTTTGTCTTTACAAAAAAATGGCTGATCCAGCAGATCGCACCGCTGTCGCTGGGGCAGGTGCCGGAAGGAGACCGCAGGCATCTGGCTGAATTCGCCCGCGGCTATTTTTCCCGCAAGCGGTTTCAGAAGAGCCAGATCCAGCAGTATGCCTACGACATGGCTCTTCTGGTGAACCCGGACGAGAAAGCGCCGCCATCCTGTCCGCGTGCACTCAAAAAATTCGCAAAGGCCGCCGACAAACTGAATGTCTACACCGAGTTCATTACCAAAGAGGACTACAGCCGCCTGCCGGAGTTCGACGCCCTCTTTATTCGCGAGACCACCTACGTCAACCACCATACCTATCGCTTTTCGCGCAAGGCGTTTGCCGAAGGACTGGTGGTGATCGACGACCCGTTCTCCATTCTCCGCTGCGCCAACAAGGTGTATTTGGCCGAGCGGCTGGCGCAGGCCAAGGTGCCTGCGCCGCGCACGGTGATTCTGCAGAAAGAGTCGATGAAGAGTTCCCCGAAAAAGCTGGGGATTACATTCCCCTGTGTGCTCAAGCAGCCGGACAGTGCATTTTCGCAGGGGGTGGTCAAGGCCGTGGACGAAGACGACTTTCATGCGAAGCTGGAAATGCTGTTTGAAAAATCCGACCTGATCATCGCCCAGGAGTTCATGCAGTCCGAGTTCGACTGGCGCATCGGTATTCTGGACCGCAAACCGCTGTATGCCTGCAAATACTACATGGCGCGCGGACACTGGCAGATCTGCAACTGGGACGGCCCGGTCAGCAGCCGCTTCGGCAAGGCCGAAACCATGCGCGTCGAAGACGCACCTGCCGCCGTGGTTCAAACAGCACTGAAGGCGGCCAACCTGATCGGCGACGGTCTCTACGGCGTCGATCTGAAAGAGATCGACGGAAAAATCTATGTCATCGAAGTGAATGACAATCCGAGCATCGACTCGGGCGTGGAGGATACCGTCCTGAAAGACGATCTCTATCAGGCCATTATCCAGTCGATGATCAATCGGATCGAAGGTACGCGCAAATAAACGGTTACCCCGTGGGCAGGGTGACGGTGAACACGCTGCCCTGTTCCTGGTTGTCGGATACCGTGATTCGTCCGCCGTGTGCCTGGACGATGGTTTTCGCCAGACTGAGCCCGAGGCCGTTCCCCCGGGAGGATCGACTTTTTTCTCCACGATAAAACCGTTCGAAAATCCGGCTGCGTTCTTCCGTTGGAATACCGGGGCCGGTATCGCAGATTTCAATGTTCAAACGGTCGCCGGTCGTTCGGGCCTTGAGGCCGATCTGTCCGCCGACCGGCGTGTATTTGATGGCATTGTCCAGCAGATTGGCGATGGTGCGTTGAAGCCTCGTCTTGTCGCCGCAGACCCATATCGGACCGTCTGGCAGTTCCGTGGTCAGCTCGATCTGCTTTTCTTCGGCCACGACGAGGAACAGATCGGCGGCAGCCCGCAGCAGATCGGTCATGTCCAGTTCCTGCCGTTCAATGTTGAGCACGCCGGATTCGGACTGGGCGATTTCAAGCATGGTGTTGATCATTTCGCTCAGGCGGTCGCTTTCTTCAATAATCGTCGCCCCCATGTCCCGGTAGGCCTCCAGGCTCTGGGGGCCGGTGAGCGTGGTTTCCGCCGCGCCGCGCATGCGGGTGATCGGGCTGCGCAGGTCGTGCGCCACGTTGTCGGAAACCTCCTTGAGCTCGCGGACGAGGGCTTCAATTCGGCTGAGCATCTGGTTGAAGGCATCGGCCAGCTCGTTGATTTCCCGGCCCTCGCGCCCGGCGGGAACCCGCTGATAGAGATTGTCTTTGCGGATGCAGGCAACTGTCCGGGTGACCCGTCGGACGCCGCTCATCGCTCGGCGCGCTACCAGTAGGCCGGAGAGTGTGCTCAGCAGGATCATCCCGATCGAGCCGACAATCAGAATCCGTTGCGTATGGGTGTAGGCCTTGTTTTCGCGCCGCAGATTTATACCGAGCTGCAAAACGCCGATGTCTGCAATCTGTACAGCAGCCATGCGCGTATTGAACGGGCTATTTTCCGTGTACAGCGTGGCAAACACCGGCTGGCTGCCGGAAGGCAGCGGAACTTTTGCCAGTTCGTGCCCGATGTCGGTCCAGTTACTGATATCGGAAGATAGCAGCACGCTGTTGTCAGGGGACAGCAGCCGGCAGAAAACCTCATCGGTTCCGCTGGCGGCGGTTTCGCGCTGAAACTCGTCGATGAGGCCCTGCAAGCCCTGTTTGTCATAAATGCCAGCGAACTCGCGTAGTTCATCGCCGAGTACGTTGTCCATCCACTTTTCGGTGTTGGCCTTGATGCGCACGGAAACCAGTGTGAACACCGCTGAGCAGAAGGCGATGCAGATCAGCGAATACCACAGCGTCAGCTTTACGGTAACGGTCCGGTTTGTTTGCGGTTTATTCGAGAACATAACCCATTCCCCGGATGGTTTTGATGTATTTGCGGTCATAGTCGCGGTCGATTTTGTCCCGGAGGCGGCACATGCGCGCCTCGACCACGTTGGTCTGCGGATCGAAATTGTAATCCCAGACGTGCTCCATGATCATGGTTTTGGAAATCACCCGGCCGGTGTTGCGCATCAGATATTCGAGCAGGGCAAACTCCCGGGGCTGGAGTTCGATTTCCTGCCCGTCGCGGAACACCCTGCGGCGCCGCAGGTCAATCTGCAGGTCTTCGACCGTCAGCGACGTCGGGTCGGACTGGGATGTCGAGCGCCGGAGCAGCGCCTGAATGCGCGCCAGCAGTTCGGAGAATGCGAACGGTTTCATCAGGTAGTCGTCGGCTCCGACGTGCAGGCCTTTCACGCGGTCCTCGACCGCCGACCGGGCGCTGAGGACGATGACGGGCGCGGTGATGTTTTTCTGCCGGATCCGCTCAATCAGCGTCAGCCCGTCGATTTTGGGGAGCATGACATCGACCACCGCCACATCAAACACCGTTTCGCTGGCGCGATGCAGCCCGTCTTCGCCGTCGGCGGCATGTTCAACGGTGAACCCTTCCTGCTGGAGGCCCTTGATGATAAAGGAGGCTGTTCGCGCGTCGTCTTCAATCAGCAGTATTTTCATTTCTGGTCTTTTCCCATGCCGGACCGGGACGCCACAGGACGACCTCTTTGCCCCGGTATTTCTGTACATACAGCGTCTCGCCGCCCGGCGGCGGCAGTCCCAAGACCGAGTAGCTTATCAGGATTCCATCTGGGTGTTCGATGATAAAATCCTCAACGGATCCGGTCTCGTGACTCAGTTCCATGACCGGCTGCACGAGTCGTCCTAGGAATTGATACTGTCCGTGATATTTGCCGACATGAGCCACGGGATGTCCCCGGTCCTGCTGCGCCCGGATCTGCTCGGCGAACGGTTTGATGCTGTAGCTTTCCAGAAAGGTATGTCTGGCATTTGTCAGCGCGGTCAGCAGGGCAAGCAGGGTACACAACGCCACCGCCCGGACGGAGCGGGGCGCGGAAAGTGCCGGCAGGGCGAGCAGGATGCCGCCGGCGACTGTGAACCCGGCCGCGGCAAAACGGATGGTTCCCGGATCGATTTTCCCGAGATCGGCGCCCATGCGGATCATCGGAAGAATCAGCGCGGTCAGGCCGATCAGAAGGTAGATCGAGCCGATCAGCCGGACGGAGGCCCGGGCGGACGGTTTATTGAATCGGCTGATGTTCTGTCCCATCCAGAGAATGCCGGCGGGCAGCAGCGGGATGAGGTAGTGCAGCTGTTTGCCGCTGATCAGGGAAAGAATCAGCAGGGGAACGGCAACCCAGACCAGCAGCATGCGGTTTCCGTTGTTGCGGTCTTTCAGGTTCAGTCCGGCAAAGCCGGGCCGGAAAAAGATCCATGGCAGAAAGATGGCGGGCAGCAGCGGGAGATACCAGAGGAGTGGGCGCTGATGGGCGAAGGAGGAGTGAATACGCCCTGCGGACTGCCCCCAGAAAATTGCTTTGCCGTATTCTTCGCCGCCCTGTACAGCGGCCGGAACGGCCCACAGCAGTGCGAGCCCGATGCCCGTGATGATGGCGGTTGCGGTTTTCAGCGGCCACCCTCTCGAACGCTCCGGAACCCAGAAGCGGGCCAGGAGGGTCAGCGGGAAGATGTAAATCAGAACGACAGGTCCTTTGGTCAGCAGTCCGCCGGCGATGCCGCCGGCGAGCAGCAGCCAGCCTTTGTTTTCAGAACGGGACATCCGGAGAATTCCCAGGATGGCAAGCAGGACCCATGCGGTGAGGAGAATGTCGAACATGATCGCGCAGGACCAGAGCATCCAGAGAAGCGTCGAGGACAGAAGGAGTGCGGAGAGGGCCGCGGCCGCCCGGTTCGCCGGCCGCAGCCGCAGGCTGATCCGGTAGGTCAGGAAAACGGAGGCGAGACCCGCCGTTATCGAAACAAGGCGCGGGGCGGCGTCGCTGACTCCGGTCAGTTTCCATGCCGCCTGTACCAGCCAGAACAGCATCGGCGGTTTGTGGGCATAAGGCGCTCCGTTCAGCAGCGGAACGGCAAACGAATGCGCATTCAGCATTTCCCAGGCGACGGTGAGGTAACGGGTTTCGTCGATCGGTAGGATGGGAAAGAACAGGATGGTCCACAGTCCGGTCAGTAGAATAATCAGGAACGGGAGCCATAGATCGGTCAGTGTTTTTCGCATGTCACCCTCCGGGCGGGAAGAACCCGTTTTGCGTACCAGCGCATGGCAAAGCAGTCGGCGATGCCGCGCCACAGGCGGTTCTGTATGCCGTACTTCGAAATGCCGGCCGGACGCGGCTGATGGCGGATCGGGACTTCTTTAACCGTGAACCCCTGCAGCTTGAGGCAGGTTGTGAGAAAGCGGTGCAGCCCGTTGAATGCCGGCAGTTCACGGGCCGCTTCACGCCGGATGATTTTCAGCCCGCAGCCGGCATCCTGCACAGGAACCCCGGTGATCCGGTTGCGGAACGCGTTGGCGATCACCGACGACAGTCTCCGAATGGCGTTGTCGCTGCGCCGGGTGCGGATGCCGCAGACGGCATCGGTTTCGGGATCCAGATGTCTGAGCATCTGAGGAATCTCTTCCGGAGGGTTCTGCATGTCGGCGTCCAGTGTGATGAAAATTTGTCCGGCCGCAGCTTCCATGCCGGACAGGATGGCGGCGCTCTGCCCGCAGTTGGCGGTGTGGTGGACGCCGCGGATTTCCGGATGCCGGGCGGAAAGTTCCTGAAGAATATTTCCTGTGGAGTCCGTAGACGCATCGTTTACAAAAATGATTTCAAAAGGGTCGTTAAGCGGCCGCAGCGTCTGCAGCAGCGCCTCCGCCAGCATCGGCAGGCAGTCGGCTTCGTTGTATGCCGGGACAATGACCGACAGATGGGGTATTACGGGCATTGCCTGGCTCTCCGGATCAGGGACAGGTTGCGGACGTAAATCAGCATCCCGAAACTTTGCCCGAGAATGAAGACGGGATCTTTACGGTGAATGGCATAGACGAGCAGCAGTGCGGATCCGCTCAGGCTGAGCCGCCAGAACAGATCGGGGACTACACTTTTGCCGGCGTGTTCGCTGGCAATCCACTGAACAATAAAACGGGCACTGAAAAGAGCCTGCGCGCACAATCCTAGAACCAGCCAGAAGTTGATTGCAGTCATGGTTGATTTCTCCTGATTTAAAACAGCGACCACTGTGAATGGAAAACGCCTGTGTTGTTCAGTCCTTCAACGATTTCCATGATTCCGAGCAGCCAGATGAACCACAGTGCACTGGCGATGTGCTTGCGATAAACCACCGGCCGGACTTCGTAACGGTCCGGTTCGGTAAATCCGGAAAAGCGTGGGAAAAACGCAGGGACGTTCTGACGGTATTTCTCAAACTGTTCACCGAACAGCTCTTTCAGGCGCACGGCTTCCCGTCGGATAATCTGAGGATAATAGAGGCCGAACAGCACCAGGATAAGGATTGGAAAAGTCAGCGTTTCCGTGGCGAATCCCACGCCGACGGCCCCCATCATGTTGAAAAAATACAACGGATTCCGGCTCAGCGAGTACGGCCCTTCTGTGACGAGCATCTTGTCTTTGTTCCCGGCGATATAAAGCGAACACCACATTCGGCCCATCGAGGCCACTGCTACCAGAACCGCACCGATGCAGAACAGCAGGACGGCAATCAGTTCGGATTTTGTTTCCCAGGCGCTTTTTGTCAGACAGATTGCCAGCAGTCCCAGTCCGCCTGCCATGCGGGTCAGGGGAATCCGGGCCCGTTCGAATTTTGTTTTGCTCATTTCTTTTTCCTCTCAGTGGAGACTTTCGGTCAGATGGTTTCCCGCAGGTATTCCCTGAATCGGCGGTGACCGCGCTTTTCGCTGGGAAAATCGCCCGAAGACATGAAGACCATCAGTTTTCCCATCGCGTACTGGCTCCTTGAGAACGGACGAAGAACGTTCAGGGCAAAACGGCAGAATGCTTCCGGAACGGTGATGATTTTCGGTGTTCGGTTATAGCGTTCAAAACAGGTCCGGCAGATCTCCGTCCAGCTCATATCCTCCGGTCCGCCGACGCTGATGATTTTGCCGGTGCTGCGGGACAGTTCAGTCACCATGACTTCCGCCAGGTCGCGTACATCGACCGGCGTGAAATAATGATCGCCGCTGCCGATCAGAAACATCGAACCGTATTGGGCGGTCTTTCCCATTTCGAGCAGGTCGGAAAAAAAACCGCCCGCCCGGAAGATCAGCCAGGGAATCGAGCTGCTCTTCAGCGCTTCCTCGAACCGGTGCTTGGCTTCCAGCAGCGGTACTTCTTTCCATCCCTGGTCCACACCTTCCGGAGAAATGAAGCCGAACTTTTTGACGCCGGCCTTTTCCGCTTCGCGCAGCAGATTGACGTTTCCCTGATAGTCCACAGCCATGTGGGACAGCTTTCCCTTGATCCGGGTAATGCCGATACAGGAGATCACATGGTCGATCCCATCGCACAGGCCGCTCAGTGTTTCGGGCTCCGTTACATCACAGATCATTGTGGTCAGTCGCGGATGATTCAGCCCCCTCAGGTCATTTTCGGATTTCGAGAGGGCACGCACGCAGTCTCCGCGGTCGAGGTACAGGCGGATGAGGTTGCGTCCGAGAATCCCGGTTCCGGCAATCAGAATATTCATGCGTGTCTCCTACAGATCGTACTGAATCACCCAGTCTGTCGAGGGCAGGGCGAGTTTTACTTCATGGAAGTTTTCAGAGAGCGTTCCCGTTTCTTCAGCAGGCACTCCGCGGCAGATGATTTTAAATGCGGAGCATTTATCGAGGCCGGTTTCCTCAAGGAAGCTTTCTGTCCGGACCATCATCGAAACCACGTTCACCAGCTTTCCGTCCGTAATCACCGGATAGCGCATCGCGATCAGTCGCGGCTGAATCAGGCTTCCGTGGCCGGGCTCGCTGAGCTGCGGCGCCGGGTTTTTGTCCATCTGTTCCCAGAAGTAATCGAGTTGCTTGACCTTCCTCAGGCTGAATCCTTTTGCCAGAAAGTTTTTCTTCAGATAGGTCTGGCGGATCACATAGTCTGTATCAATCAGGGTTCCGCCGAAAAAACCGTCCGTCGCTTCAACACACGGCTTCATTGCCTTCCGGAATGTCTCCACCGTCGGTTTCTGTGCGGCAACCTTGCCGAGCCGCTCAAAGGCGGCGTTGAAATAACTTTCCACGGCTGTGCCGATCGGATCTTTGGTCTGGGCCGCCCGAACAGCGAACGAGGCACACAGCAGGGCCATGGACAGAATCAAACGCTTCATCATGACTTCTCCTTTTTCAGTTCAAACAGTGTAATGTATCCGGAATGGTGCGAAACCGCCCGCCAGCTGAACGGGCTTACATCCATCGCCTCGCGCAGGCGGCCTTCAATGTTTTCCGCAATTTCATTCTGCTGGAACAGCCAGTGGCCGGATCGCGCGCACAGCGCGCCGAACCACGATGTGGGGATGTCGACG
The DNA here is from genome assembly GCA_050253185.1 of Kiritimatiellales bacterium. Lineage (GTDB taxonomy): Bacteria > Verrucomicrobiota > Kiritimatiellia > Kiritimatiellales > Tichowtungiaceae > Tichowtungia. Next base: position 11,367 of record JBFWJN010000069.1, read on the forward strand.
TCGACGATGATGAACCGGCCGCCGGGCTTCAGCACGCGGGCCGCTTCGGCCAGCACCTGTCTTTTCAGCGCGAAATGAATATGATGGAAAAAGAACGTCGAAACCGCTGCGTCAAAGGTTGCGTTTTCATACGGCAGGTGTTCGGCAATTGCCGCATCGAAATGAATATTCGGAATCCGCGCCGCCTTTCTGCGGGCAACCTCGATCATTCGCTCAGCGGCATCAAGGCCCGTGCAGCATGATGTTTCCTTATCCGTCAGTGCGGCGGCAATATCGCGCGTCAGCGTGCCGGTGCCGCAGCCGATATCGAGAATCTGTTCGTCGCCGCGCAGGTTGAGCAGGGCAATCACGCGCCGATGGAAACTCCGCTCGAGGCCGAGCGTCATCAGCGGGGCGAGCACGTCGTAAACCGGCGCGGCGTGGTCGAGCGTCACGCCCTCCGTCAGTTTGGCAACGTCCGATCGGGGATGCTGTTTTTTATGCATACTGAAGATCCTTCAGGTCGAGAACCGTGAACATCGATTCGGCGAGGCCGGAGGCGGTTTTTTCGCTGATGCCCAGCCCCATGCCGCCGAGCTGCTGCAGGCCGTCGCGCATCATCCCGAACCCGCGCCGCGCCAGCGGAACGGCGTCGGGCAGGATCTCGAGATAGAGGCGGTCGGTCACGGCAATCTCGCGGTTTTCCAAGGTCTGGAAAAATTCCGGACGGTTTTTCCAAAGGCTGGAAAGCAGCACGTTGTGGCGCCGTTCAACGAAATCGCGCGCCATGTCGCGAATGTCGTCAAGCACCTGGCAGCCGACGCCAAACTGCATCAGCGCCTCCTTCAGCGCCGCGGCGCGTGTGCGGTCGAGATGCGGTTCGACAATTTCCGGGGCGAGGAACGCCACGTTGAACAGGATGCCGGTTTTGTAGCGGTGAATCACCGACAGAACGGTTTCCGGATCGGGCCGTTCCGTAATGCCTTCCTCTTCGCCCGCTTCCTGCGCCGCGCTCGGCAGCAGGATCTGCAGCGAGCGGTCGGCGAGCTCCCGGGCCTGTGCGGTCGTGAGCAGCCCCTTGCTGCAGCCCTCGGCGAGCAGGTTCTGGAAAACCCGGTCGGCCGCCATAATGGATACGACCTGCCGCATCACGCGCGACGAGCCGTGCATCCGGATCGGAATCACCACCTTGTCTTCATCATCGAGCAGGTTGTCGGCGCTTGTCACCCAGATACGGAACAGATGAATCAGCGATCCGTAAAACAGGCGGTGCTCCGGCGCGCAGTCCATTAGGTGATACATCGACTGGAAAAGCGTCGAAAAAATATTTTTGCGCAGGGCATAGAACTCCTCCGGAACCGGCGCCATCGAAACGGCGTATTCGGCAGGCGTTCCGGATGGAACCGTCAGGATGTGATCGGCCGTGTCATAGACCGTTCGAATGGCGGTCTGCTGTTCATTGAACGCGGCCTTGAAAACTTTTCCGGCATTCCAGAATTCGGTCCAGACATTCATGTTCTTCTCCTTTTCATGGGAAGAACTATCTCAAACCCGCACTAACCGCCCGATTGCTGGGTGATTACCAATTGGTAATCTGATCATTCATAGCGGCGGGAGTCCGCGACAGAGTGATGCACTCGGGAAATCCCGGCAGACCCTTTTCCAATCATCGGAAAATACGGGTCAGAATTTTTTTTGCCCTGTTGACAAAGCTTCAGCCATATGAACGTCTCGAAGCAGCGTTTGGCGGCGGAGTCGCCAATAAGCTGACTTCGCTGGTTAGCCAAGTATTCCTATTATTCCTGTGATGAGTATTCCTAAACTTATGCACCCGAAAATGTAGGCGAAGTATTCCATTTTTTTATACGGCTTGGTTGAATCCATTTTGGGTTTAAAAACAAAGCAGAGTTGGTCGATTATTTTAGATGCAGATTTCTTATCCTCATTTGATTCCCTTGCATCCTGAATGACCTTGATTGACAGGGTAATGCCCAGTAGGCCGAGTGATATGTCTTCAACGGCGGACCAAATCTCATTCCTCCAGATAAATCGCGCAACCCATGTTAAAACAATGGCATACGCAGGGATTGCTATGATTTTATTTATATTCATTTTTTTGAGTGGCTAACGTCTGAAAGGAGCCTCGTGAAGTGTGCTTCATCTGAGCGACAGGCGTCATCACGTAGGCTCACTTGATTGGTTAGCATTTTTTAGTGTCAACGCATTTAGGGAAGTTTGCAATGCTTGCCAGATCGGCTAGCAATCAACTGCCCGATGGTCGTAGTTTTCCGCGCATCGATAAATGTACCGTTTGATGTGATATCAAAGCTGGCAACGTTGGGGTGCTTACTAAAATTTAGCACCAATCTTTTGCCTCTCCCCATAGACCTGATTTCAAGAGATGTGATTAGTCCATAGTCTAAATCCCAATAATGATGATAATTTCCACTATTCCATTGAGCGAAGTATAATTTTTGTTCTGTTAAAACGATCAGACCTGTTTTGCTTTTGGCAAATGGACCTGCCTCAAAAAAATTACCGACTATGCTGTATCCATTAATTCCGGGAAGAAACACCGCCGGTGCTTTCGCAAGAACTCTCCCTTCGATGGCAGGGATGTCATGTCGAATTTTAGGTTCAAATTCTGCTGTATCAATCGGCCCAAATGACGCGCAGCCGGCTAGTGATATCAGAAGGAACCCTGCGCTGATAAATTTTATTTTGTTCATAATTTTCCCTCTGCTAACGCGGCGCTGAGCGTTCCTCTGCAAGGGTGCGAGCCTGCTCGTGCCCGCAGCCGGAGGACGCTCGAGCGCTTTGATCGGCGTCAATATATGTTGTTTTGCTTTACCTTACAATTTATTTGGCGCCGTCAAAAGTGAGCTTCGGAAAAGGCCGTGCCGACTTCCGCTCTGTGCGAACTTGTGATTTTAAAAATCACCACCGGGGTTTTCCGTAAGTTCAACTTTCTGGTTGGACTCTGTTTTTTTATCCAGATCATCATCACTTTGTCTTGATGTGGATATGGTTCTCTTCACTTCATTGATTTGCAGGGTTATACCAATGTGGCTCGCTGCCTGATAAAGGATGATTGACATTGCAAAAAAAGCAATGGCCTCTGATGGATCCTCTCTACACGTGAACCACGCAAAGAGGAATACGATTATTGATGAGATAAGAACTAGAGTCTGATGTTTTTTTGTCATCTTCATTTGAGTCCAGACCTTATGGCTGAAGCGGGAGCTTCGGCCTTTTGTTTTCAAACTGGCGGCGTACTCCATGGGATGATGTCTCGTGGGCTGCCCCGGACGGGCCGGGGCCTATCCGACATTGAACGAACAATGC
>JBFWJN010000070.1:0-14359 GCA_050253185.1 Kiritimatiellales bacterium
AATCGGATGCGGTCTGTTTCGGACCGCTGGCGCAGCGCGGTGCGGTCTCGGCCGTAGCCATCGGGCAGTTTATCGAAAATACCCGGACCGACTGTCTTAAAGTGTTCGACGTCAATTTGCGTGGCGATTATTTTTCAGCAGAGTTGATTGATGCTTCGCTGCATCATTGCAGTATTTTAAAAATCAGTGACGAGGAACTTCCCGTTGTCGCCGATCTGCTGGGTGTATCCGGCAGCAATGAAGACATTGCAGCCGAAATACTCAAATGTTATCCGCTTCAGTACGTGGTGCTGACTCTCGGGAAAAAAGGCAGCGCGGCTTATGACGGAAAGACCGTTTGCAAGGTTCCCATTTACGATTCAGGACCGGTTGTGGATACGGTTGGCTGCGGAGACTCGTTCACTGCATCTCTCACGGTTTGCCTGCTGCAGGGTGTTCAGATTGAGGATGCGATGGAGCAGGCCGCAAAAGTGGCGGGGGATGTCGCATCCTGTCCGGGAGCCATGCCGGAGATTCCTGATCTGATTTAAGTTCATCAATCAAAGATGATTTTCCGTATATATTAACGTGGAGACCGAATAATGAACGAAGGCGTAAGAGAAAAAATCAGTATGGATTGTGACTGGCGGTTTCATTTGGGGGATATTCCTTTTCCGATCCCGTCCTGTCATCATGAAAGTTATAATTACGGCCTGTCCAAAACCGGAGGCTGTCTTGGCGCGGCATCCATTGATTTCGACGATTCTTCGTGGAGAACACTGGATGTTCCGCATGACTGGGTGATTGAAGGCGGATTTTCAGAATCAGCCATTGTCACTCATGGGTACCGACCGGGAGGCATTGCATGGTACCGTAAACACTTCACGGTCCCGGAAACCGATTGTGATCGTAAACTCCTTCTGATTTTCGACGGTATTTTCCGCGATGCGGTCATCTACCTGAACGGGCATCGCATGTATCATGAACCCAGCGGCTATACGACCATTGCACTCGATATTTCCGATCAGGTGCTTTACGGGGAAAATAACGTACTCGCGGTTCGTGTGGATGCAACGGACGGTGAGGGGTGGTGGTATGAAGGTGGAGGAATCTACCGGCATGTCTGGCTGCTGAAAACACCGCGGCTCCACTTTAAGCTGTGGGGTGAGCTGATCTCATCGAGCGTGGAAACGGAAAACGGCAAAGCCGTGGGGCCGGCCGGCGTCGGCGTTCAAAACTGCATCGTTAACGAAGACGACGTTTCTTGCGACTGTGTCATTGAAACACAAATGATTAATCCCGATGGATCGGTATGCGCACGGAATTCGACGGAAGGACACATTGCCGCCGGAGAAGAGTTCGGTTTCCATATCGAATTAACGGTTGATACGCCGCAACTGTGGTCAACCGATACGCCGGCGCTCTATACCCTTGAATCGACAGTCATTGTCAATGGAGCATCTGTAGACAGGGTCTCTACGGCCTTTGGCATCCGCGATGTCGTTTTCGATGTGGAAAAAGGGTTTCTGCTGAACGGCGTCCCGACGAAGATCAAAGGAACGTGCAACCATCAGGATCATGCCGGGGTCGGCGTGGCACTTCCGGACCGTCTGCATGAATTCCGGATTAACCGCCTGAAGGAAATGGGATCCAACGCATGGCGCTGTGCCCACCATCCGCCGCCGGAAGAATTCCTGGATGCCTGCGACCGTCTGGGTATGCTGGTGATGGATGAAACCCGCTGTATGAACAGTACTCCCGAGGGCTTTCATCAACTCGAGACGATGATCCTGCGGGACCGCAATCATCCGTCGATTATCATCTGGAGCCTGGGGAATGAAGAAAATCATCATCAGGGAACCGATACCGGCCGCCGGATTATCAGGTCGATGAAAAAACGGGCGGGACGCCTTGATCCCGGCAGGCAGATTATTCTCGCCATGAATGCAGACTGGGGATCTCCGCTGACGGAAGAACTCGATGTGCAGGGCATCAATTATTTCCCGGATGTATACGATGATTTTCATAAACGCTTTCCCGCATTGCCGGTTATCGCGACCGAAAGTTCCCCGGCATTCTGTACCCGAGGCGTTTATGCGGACGATCCCGCTCACGGGCACTTCAGCAGTTACGACCTGCGCAAAGTGGATGCCTCGCACTGCCTGACAGTGGAAGACGCCTGGAAATCTGTCGCGGACAGGCCGTTTGTTCTCGGATTGTTTTCATGGCCCGGCTTTGACTATCACGGGGAACCGGAACCGTTGGCATGGCCGTGCGTCGGAACGAATATGGGACTTGTTGATTTGTGCGGATTTCCTAAAGACCATTTTTATTACTTAAAATCATGGTGGCAGAGAGATCCGGTACTGCATATTTTCCCGCACTGGAACTGGCAGGGACGTGAAGGCGAGCCCATTGATGTATGGTGCTATTCAAACTGCGAAAGCGTAGAACTCTTTCTGAACGGGAACAGCCTGGGAAAAAAGAAAATGCCACGCAACGGCCACTTGGCGTGGCAGGTGGAGTACGCTCCCGGGGTCATTACCGCACGGGCGTATCATGCAGACAAAGTCGTGATGGAAGCTTCACGTGAAACGACTGCAGAGGCCGTTGCCCTGAAAGCCGGCAGTACATGGGACGGCAAAGTAAAAGCAGATGGCCGGGATGTTGAAATCCTCAATGTATCGGCAGTGGATTACGCTGGACGAACCGTTCCTGTTGCCGACCACAGAATCGAATTTAAAATTTCCGGTCCGGGCAGAATCATCGGTGTCGGCAATGGAGATCCCGCCAGCCATGACCCGGACAAGGCCGCTCACTGCCGTCTTTTCAACGGCTGCTGCCAGGTGCTGGTTCAAAGCTGCCGGAATGAACCGGGCGTCATCCGTGTCGAGGCGTGTTCGATGGGACTGAAAACCGCTGCGGTAAATATTGTGTCTACCACTCTATAAAAAAGTCGCGCGAAACGTAGCATAAGAGTTGAGGTCGCTGTCTGATTAACTTTAATGGAATTTATAAAAAGGCGAATAGCTTGATTTGAGAATTCTGCATAGGTTGTGAATCAGCATTTTTGTGAATTTGCGAAAGTAACAAACCCCTAAGCGCCGTGTACATAAACCATCATCAAGGAGATTTTTTACATGCGAATAACAAAGTTTTTGTTGTTCCATTATCGTACCAAAGATCAGGTAAAGAACTGGTATAGATAACGATTTCTTTGCATGTCCTGAACTGTTTCATCGGTTTTCTTCCGTTCTGTTGGCGGAGTTCTTCAGTTTTGCAGTGATGTTTGAGTAGATATCTGGTTTTTATTTTTCGGGGGAAGATGGGTGCCTTTGGCAGAAAGGATTGAATCTCTTGAAACAATCGCTTTGCACAATCGGGATCTTCTGAAGAAGCTTTTGGCATTGTTTGAGTGTTCGTTGTGCCAAAAGGATATCACTCACAAGGAAATGCTGGGAACAATCAATGAACGCTTCGATCAGATTGAAGACTCAATTGTTCCCAATGCGGTTCGTGGTGCCAGAACTCTTTCTTCTGCTTCTTACGGCGGAAAGGCGCGTTCGGCTCAATATGAACCCTGCTATGAAGAGGCCCGTGAATTCATTCGCGAGTATCATCAGAAACATCCCGCCATCCGTTTTTCCCAGGCCCGGAAACGGGCGGCTCAGCACGTAGGCCTGTCAGAAAGCGCCCTCAAAAATCACATCAGGAAAAAAGATTTCCCGGATTGGTAACAAAACGGTTCATGAATTCTTCACGCGACAAGTTCGGCGCAGATGCGAGGCGCCGGAAGGTGAAGCTGTAGCAATCTACCGCGAACCTTCTGCAACGCGGCAGATGCCCTAAATCGTCGCGCCTCCGGTCAAAACGGATGGAGATTTTCCGTCCTGAAAAAATAAAATTCTCTCGGGAAATCGCCCCTTTTTCCATCTTCACCCATTTTGATGAAGAAATCAGGGCAAGTGCCCGCCACATAGACAGTCGGCTCCTGATAGACCTGTTCCCGTACTCAACGCGGAACAGGTTTTTTGTTTCGTAGGCAACTGAACAGAGGAGCAGGACAATGAATGGAACCGTAACAAACGAGCAGATCATCCAGGCGGTCTTTTCCGCCACCGACGAAGCCAAGGAATGTGCCTTGGAAGTCCTTGAGGGTAGGGCAAACTCTCCGAGTGAGCCGCAAGATAATGATGCACTCCTGCTGTCCATGGGCGAAGCGGCAGAGCTGCTGAACATCAGTCGCGCCACACTCTGGCGCACCCTCAAATCCGGACGCCTGACCAAAGTCGAACTCTATCCCGGCGCCTATCGCCTCCGCCGTGCCGATGTCGTCGCCCTTGCCGCAGGAAAGGCGGTACGCCGTGGTTAATTCCCTTTTTGTGCCTTCTTGTGTTTTTGGTGGCCAACCCATTTCCGTGTCTTCGGTGTCTTCCGTGGTTTCGTCTTTCCAACCTCTGGACCCAATCCGCGTTTATCCGTCTTCATCCGCGGTCAGTCTTTTTTTGTGTATTTTGTGCCTTTTTGCCGCTTCGCTGCCGTCGCTTTCAGCGCCAGCCTCTTTCGCCGTTGGCTCAGGTGTGGCCAATCCAATTCGCGCCCATTGCCGCTCATTTCATTCGCTGCTGTCGTGCTGCGACAGCCTCTGCCTTCGGCGGTGGCGTTCATTCGCGGTTCAGTTTTTCAGTGGCTATCCCCATCCATCCGCGGTCGAACCCCGTTCCCGCGGTCCACCATGCTCTGAGCCCCTGCGCTCTCCGTGGTGAAACCGTTTCCCTGAAACCAAAATCCAAAGCCTTTTCAATGATCCTCTCCGACTTTCTTTCACGCTTGAAAAATGTGTCCCGCTGTTCCGGAGGCTGGAAAGCCTGCTGCCCGGCGCACGAGGATCATTCGCCGAGCCTCAGCATTTCCGAAGGAACAGACGGACGGATACTCATCAAATGCCATGCCGGATGCACAACCGAACAGGTGGTTGCCGCCATGCGGCTTTCCCTCTCTGATCTGTTTCCAGACTCTGGAACGACCGATTCATTTAACCTTCCCGAGCTCTCCCGCAAATCGGCCAAGGCGGCGCAGCATCGTTCAAAGAAACCGATGCGGAAAACCTCATTCCATCCGTATTCAAAATGCGGGCAAATAGTAGCCGGTGTATTTCGTTTTGATCCCGCGGACGGATCGGACGGTAAGCAGTATGTCCCGGTTCACTCAACGCCGTCCGGGGGTGCAGTCGGCGATCCGCCCGGCAGTTGGCCGCCGTACCGGCTTGAAGACATTCAGCAGCGTTTGGATGACCCGGTCTTTTTGGTCGAAGGAGAAAAAGCAACCGATGCGCTGGCGGAGCTGGGGCTATTGGTTACCACATCCGCACACGGGTCCAATGCCTGGAAAAAGACCGACTGGTCGCCGCTGGTCGGTCGCGATCTGATCGTCATGCCCGATAATGACAAAGCTGGCGAAAAATATATCTCAGCGGTCGTATCTCATCTTCATGAGTTGGGAGGAACAAAATCACTTCGGCGCATCGACCTGTCGCATCTCGCACCGAAAGCTGATGCCTATGACCTGATCGCAGTTCTCCGGGAAGAAGGTTTGTCGGACGGGCAGATCCGCTCTGCGCTCCTGGCGATGGCGGAAGAGTGGGATTTTATCCCAAACAAAGTCGAAGGGCCTGTCCTGAACAACGCTGAAGGATCGCCTGAGCTGAACATCATGAAAAAGCTCGCCATGAACTATGGCGATGCCTTTACCCGTGGATCCAAAGGACAGCCCGTCTCGGTCAACCAGCAGTTTGCCGCCGGCTGGTGTGCACAGACCTTGGATTTACTGTTTGATCCATCCCTTCAGTGTTTTTATGAGTACGATCCGCCGTTCGGACTCTGGATGCAGCGGTCGGATGCCGTCGTTATCCAGCGGATCAGCGAAGCATTGGGCCGGATGCTTTCCCTTCTGTCGGCCGTGTATCTTCGTTCAAAATGCGGGCAGGCGGTTTTATCGGCCGTTGCCGGTTTATTGAAAGGAATGGTTGAAGAGCAGGGCGTATGGAAAAAACAGGACAGCCTCATTCATCTCGCTAACGGGATGCTCAGGATCGATACGTCCGGCTCACTGCATCTTTGCAGTTTTTCAGCCCGTTACTATTCCCGCAACCGTTCGTCGTATCCCTGGAAGCCCGACGCGCAGTGTCCGCGTTTTCTCAGTGAGCTCATCGAACCGGCCCTGTCGGCCGACGATATTCTCCTGCTCCGCAAATACGCGGGACAGTGCCTTCTCGGTCGCAACGCATCCCAGACCCTTCTGCTCATCCGCGGTACCGCTGGAGGCGGAAAATCAACTTTGTGTGAAATCATCGAAAACATCATCGGCGAAGAAAACGTATCCCAGCTTCGTGTCGAGCAGCTCACCAACCGTTTTGAATCATCGCGTTTCCTAGGGAGAACGCTGCTTTCCGGCAAGGATGTTGCCGGCAGCTTTCTCGATTCCAAAGGAGCCTATGTTCTAAAATCGCTTGTTGGCGGTGACCGGCTCGAAGGCGAAGTCAAAGGCGGCAATCTTCCGGTATCCATCCGGGGTGAATTCAACTCCATTATTACCTCCAACAGCCGGCTCTGTGTTAGGTTGGACGGCGATGCCGCAGCCTGGCGCCGGCGTTTACTCATTATCGACTTCGACCAGCCGCCCGTTGAAAAACGGATACCCTTTTTTGCATCCCGTCTGCTGGAAGAGGAGGGGGCCGGTATTCTGCACTGGATGATCGACGGTGCCGTCGCCCTGCTGGCGGACCTTTCTCAGTTGGGTTGTATCCGGCTCTCAGAAATCCAGAACCGACGTGTTGAAGACCTGCTTGCCGAATCCGACTCCGTTCGCGCCTTTGTTCGTGACTGTATCGAAAAAGCCGATTCCCTTTCCACGATCACAGTCGCCGAACTGACCGCCGCCTATTTTGACTACTGCGACTCCCGGGGCTGGGAGGCGCGTTCCCGTCGTCGGTTCGAAACCGCTGCAGCCGATGTCATGATGGAAATTCATCGTGCCGCCCGTCGCAACGACATTCAGCGGGATGGAAAAAACCAGCGGGGCTACTCCCGCGTCCGGCTCATAGGCCAAACCCCCAATCATGGAGATACTCTATGTTGATATCCTTACTCTTACCCCTTCTCGGACACTTCGGACGCTTCCAGAAGAAATTAATATCAGGAAAAAATAAAAGAAGTAGAGAAAGTGAAATTCACTATATAAATGAAATTCGCGGAAACCGTCCGAACCGTCCGTGCATTTCCCAAACCCTCGAAACCGATTCGTGTTTATTCGTGTCATTCGTGGGCGGCCCGCTTTTTGTACGTTCTGCGCCTTTTTGCGGCCAACCTAACACGCGTTCATCCGTCTTCATCAGCGGTCAGTCTTCTTTTACGCCTTTTTGTGACCCTTCGTGTTTTTCGTGGCTATTCCCATCCCCATCCGCGGTTTGTTCATTCCCTGCCTGATAACCAATCACGAATAACCAATAACCGAAAAATCGGAGATTTTTCTTATGCGCTGCCATTCCTGTCCCCATTCCGAAGCCATTTTACGTGGCGAGTATGATGCCGTTCCGTGGAAAGAGATTCCCTGCGCCTCCTGCAGGCTGGGCGAAGATACGTTCTATTCCATTCCCTTTGACGAAGAAAACCCGCCCGTTCCCGCCCCGGGATTCGAGTCTCTTTCGCCCGATAACCCTGAACAGGTAACCGATAACCGGATGATGCCTGCCGCAGCACTCGCTCAGTTTATACAGGGATTCCTCTCTCTCCCTCCCGAGCTGCGCGACATCGTCGCATGGCGGTACCAGGGACTTCCGTACAAGGAGATTGCGCGCCGACAGGGTACGTCCACCCAGCTTGCGGAAATGCGGCACAAGCGGGCATTACGCGAGTGGCCGGCCCTGCAATCCCTCTTCCCGGAGAAGGTGGCCAAGCAGCGGCGACGTTCTTCATCCAGATCGTAATCTGTAGCCGCGTCCCGAGGGCGCGGTCTTTTGTGTTGTTTCGTGTTTTTTGTGGCGATTCCCTTCAGTTTGAGCAGGAATCCCGCCAACCTTCACAGGTTGTCACGATTCCAGCTGACTACGCCCGTCAAGCGTCCGGGACGGCGTACCGGAGCAGCCTTGGTATTCACCAGCCTGTCCGGCACACCGTCTTCACCGGCCGCTTCACGGGCTCGTTACCTCGGAAGTCCGCGGAAACCCTTGCATCATGAGCTTGTCCGTCCCGAACCTGCCGCCTTCGGAAGCAATGCCGTTCCGGACTTCGCTCATCATGCTGCGGGGCGTCCTTCCTCGGGCTGTCCGCCCGTTGGCGGACTTCCCTCCGGGGGGCGGATGGCCGGTTCAGTTCCGGTCAATAGCCGGAATTCACCGGCTTCCCTTGTCGCTCAGGGCTCCCATCGTAGACGCGGTGTCCCCACCGCGTTCTCTCCCTGTAGCCGAGGTCCGTGACCTCGGTCAGTCGCCCTTCGCTCTGAGCTTGCAGCGGCGGCCGCGCTCACCGGCATCCCAACCGTCGGCGCCCGTCGGCACCGCGGACCGGCACGTCAGGCATAATTGCCCAATTATGCGACGTGTGCCTTTGGAACTGCCGGTTCGCTCAACAGAACTTGTTCTGTCAGGGCCGCCTTGCTCTCGGCCGGCCGGACTGTGTTCAGCCGTCTCGGCCTCGCGCTCATCCCGTCGGGTTCCCGCACCATCGCCCGCCGTCCTTCGAAGGTATTCCGACCTCTCCGGAAAAAGGGGAAACCCCACCTGCCCCCGGCAGGCCCGTTTTCCCCTCGGCCTGCGGCCTCACCCCTTTTCCCCATAGCTGTCACGGTTTCTGCGGGGCACAAACCGCGCCAGCCCCGTGTTCTAGCAATCAAGTGGGGGTGGGGCGGTTCACTCCAGCAGCAGGCCCGGCGGCAAAGCGGAGCCGGGATTCCGGTTCTGCCCGCCGCAGCGGGAAGCGCAGTTTCCTGGGACGGCGACGCGCACCGCCCATCCGACCTCCCGCCTATGCTATTGCTCCGGGCCCGCCGCTTCCGTTCCCGCTCAACAGCATTCCTCGCCGCCGCCTCTTTTGAACTGAACGTTCGAAGCTTTCTCCTCAAGCCTTCGGCCCAAAGCCTTCTCACTGGCGGCGGCTTCGGAAGTTTTGCCGCGGTTGCGGCATCGCCGCGCCCGTCGCAGGCTCCGTCCGCGTCTCCCCTGCCGGGGGCGCGGTATTTTTTCCAATGCCTGGAACGCGGAGGCCGAAAATTTCCAACCCTTGGAACGATTTCTTCCAAGCCCTGGAACTTTTTGCCTGATTTTTTCCAACGTCTGGAAATCGGGAGCCCGTTTTTTCCAGACTTTGGAATGCGCGGCGCAGAATTCTTCCAACCTCCGGAAAAATGACGCTCATTTTTTCCAAGGCTCGGAAGCGCAGGCCGGATTTTTTCCAGACCCCGGAAGAAATTCTTCCAGCCCCTGGAACACTCCGCGCGGAGGGAGGGGGTGCCCGCCGGGCGGGGGTGGGTGGCCATCGAAAGATGGATCGACGTGATGGAACGCGGATCACACAAGGTTTCAAGACGTTTCATTTAACCATCATTCGGAATTCGGTATTCGGCATTCCGGCGGCTTTGCCGTCCGGCCGGTTTCCCCCCAAGGGGTCCCCCCTTCCGGCGCGGCGCGGGCGCGCCGCGCCCTGCTTTTTTCTGCTCTTAACAGGGCTCCTGAAACCATCTGAAACAGGCGGCCTTTGATTTCCTCCCTTACGGAGAGGAGTCTTCATGCAGTTTCAACCCGGACAGTCTGGCAATCCCGGCGGCCGCCCCAAAGGGACGGTCAGCGGGCGTATGCAGGCATTGTCTGAGCTGGACGCCCTGCTCAAGGAGAAGGGATGCCTTGAGACGCTTCGCGACGGGCTGGCCGAGTCCCTCGAGCGCGACCCGGTCTGGTTCTTCCGGCGCATCATCATGCCGCTGCTGCCCAAGGAGGCCACCCTGCAAATCGATAACGACGGAGTTGTTACATGGCTGTCACTCTCAACTACCGCCCCCACCGAGGCCAGCAGCTCATCCACGATGCCCGCAACAGACGATTCCGCGTTGTCTGTACCGGACGACGTTTCGGAAAAACCCTCTGTCTAGCCGGGGAACTGCTCGACCGGGGAGCCCTAGCGCCCGGCGATTACGGCTGGGTTGCCCCGACCTACAATGTGGCCGAACGCGGCAAGGAGGCCCTGCGTGAAATTGCCGGGGACTTTGTCCGTTTTCTCGGCCGCACTCCGTCGCGCGCCGAGTTCACCGGTCCGTTCGGTCCGGTTCGGATCTGGTTCCTGTCTGCGGAGAATCCGGAAAATATCCGAGGCTACGGTTTTCGCGGGGTTGTGGTGGACGAGGCGGCGGTGATCCCGCCGGATGTCTGGAATTACATCCTGCGCCCGACCATCGGCCAGACGATGGGCTGGGCGGTGTTCATTTCCACACCGAAAGGCCGAAACTGGTTCTATGATCTGTTTACCCGCGGGCAGGATCCGCACGAACCGGATTATGTCGCGTTTCAGTTTCCCAGTTCCGACAGTCCGTATTTTCCGTCTCTGGAATGGGAGGATGCCAGGCGGACGCTGCCTTCCGATGTGTTCCGTCAGGAGTACGAAGCGCAGTTCCTCGAAGATTCCGCCGGGGTGTTCCGTAATGTCGAATCCTGCCTGTTTCCTCTGGCGTCTTTGACCCGCGAAGACCGCGCGGGGGCGGTGGTGGTCGGCTGCGACGTTGCGAAGCACACGGATTTTACGGTCCTGCTGGCGATGAACCAGCGGTCGGGGCGGTGCCTGGAGATGGAGCGGTTCAATCAGCTCGACTGGCCGATCCAGAAAAGCCGTATTCTCGACTTTTCCCGCAGATGGCACGGGCGGCTCATTCTGGATGCCACCGGAGCCGGGGATCCGGTATATGACGATCTTGCCCGCCGCCATTCCAACATTGAGCCGTTTAAATTTTCCGCCCGGTCCAAGGTGGAACTGGTGCAACGGCTCATTGTGGCTATTGAGCAGCAGAAGGTCAGCTGGCCGGCGGAGTGGGAGGTGCTCACAAACGAGATCCGCCGGTACGAATATGAAATCTCTGCCCGCGGGCACATCAGCTACAACGCCCCGTCCGGTTTCCACGATGACTGCGTGATGGCGCTTGCCCTGGCGAATCATCGTCGCTGGGAAACCGAATCCGCCGGGCCGATGTTTCCGTTTGCGTCGAAAGGACGTTTCTCACCTTTTGCCAAACGATCTCGCATTTTATATGGCTGATTTCTTGGACCCTCGGTCACAGATTGACGAGGAACCGTGTTTTACAGCACACCATTGATTCCCCGCAAAATATCCGTTACGCTCGCCACAGGTTTCAGAGAGACGAGTCTGACGCACAAACAGCATTAACCCATATAAATTATGTCCACAGCTAGAAAACAATATAATATCAACAGTCCAGAGTTACGTGTTGCAGCTATAGTCATCAACCTGAATCACTTTTTCAAGGTGATCCATGACCAACTGTCAGTTACGTATTTTGGCATAATGCTGACAATAAAGGGAGAAAATCCAGATTGCAGAAAATCCTTCTTGGATCTTTGCCAGCTCTGCGGGGTTAAGCCGGAACATCTTGATAATGAGTTCGTATCCGAAACCGAAACTTTTCTCCGGCAAAGTTCCATTGAAAATGCAGAAGCGGCAGCGGTAGCGTCATCTCTCGTATTTGCTCACTCGGTCACCGAAAACATATTGATGGACATTTGCAGGATCGGAGCTGATATAGATCCCTCGTCATGGACGTCGAAAGTTGCAAAGAAGTCTATAACCTTCGAGGAGGTCGAGAAGAAAACGATTTCCGACTTAAAAAAAGAGCTGATAGACAAGTATTTTATTCAACTGGAAAAAGAGTCTATGCTCAAGAAACTCGATGTCCTTCTCGGTGTAATCCAGCCCAGTAACATTGCATCATCTCGTATGAAACAGTATGATAGGGAACGCATAGTTAAAATTGATCGACTTCGAAACGAATGTGTTCATGACGGGAAGTTTGCTGTGCGAATTCACAATATCAAAGAACATCTCGACTATCTCTATGAGACCATCAGGCTGTTCATCGACCTGTTTTGTGATAAATACAGCATCGATAAATTTTATGAAAAGGCTCTTGGGGATTTGGGCCTTGCTGGGACAACACCGATTGATAAAGATGAAGTCTAATTTTCTGAAACGTTACACTTTTTTGTCAATTCTCTTCTCCAAATAGCCAATAACAAACTTCGGATAAGCCGGGGTTTTCCATTCAATTGCCTCAACTTCTTTCAGTACTTCTACAGTTGTTTTGTAACAAATCGCATATGTTTTTTGTTACAGAATTTTCTATGTGTCCGGTCGTTGTTTCCCGGGATGCATGTTTTGATTTTTCCTCTTCCGTAAGAGGAAAATCATGCGCTACATCCACATCCATAAAAACCACGGCTGGCGCGATGCCTTCAATCCGCTGCGCGGGCTGACCATGCCGCGGCTGACCGCCCTGCTGGAGGCGGGCGAGCAGGGACAGTATGCGGACCTGCAGTGGTTTTACTACTACATGGAACGCTCCGACGCGATGATCCATTCGGTCATCCAGCGCCGACAGGCCGCGCTGCTTTCCCTCGACTGGGATGTCCGGATCATGTCGCAGTTTCAGGATAACCCGGCGGCGCAGGACCAGGCCGAATTCCTCCGCATGGTCTACGACGGCATCGCAAACTTCCGGGAAGCCGTTTCCTTTCTGTTCACCGGTTTTTTCCGCGGCTTCGCACATCTCGAAAAACACTGGAACGATGCAGGCCTCATCGACCGGGTTGTTCCGGTCGAACAGTGGTTCTGGCTGCGTGACGGGCTCTTCGGCGACTGGGAATACAACTCCGGGGCGAACCCCGGCGCACTGCGCGGGGAACCGATCGACCCGGCCAACTTCGTGATTTTCGAGACGGTTGCCCTGAACCGCATTCTCAGCGTGCTCTACCTGCGCAAGAACTTTTCCCAGATCGACTGGGACTCATTTCTTTCCGTCTACGGCATCCCCTCCATCTTCCTCGTCGGCCCGCCGAATGCGGACGAGGAAAAGCAGAAAGAGTATCAGGCGGTCGCCGAACAGATCCTGTCGAACGGACGCGGCTTCCTTCCGCACGACAGCGACATCAAATTCGTGGATGGGGGAGGGGACAAACCGCCCTTTCATGACCAGATCAAATACATCGACGAGCAGATCACCGTCGCCGCCACCGGCGGACTGCTGACCATGCTCGCTGAACCCGGCAGCGGCACACTGGCCGGGTCCGCGCACGAGGACTCCTTCCTGCAGATTGCAAAATCGGATGCCATCACGCTGGCCGAAGTCCTGCAGAACGCGATTGATATTCCGCTGCTTCAGCAGCACTTTCCGGAGCAGCCCGTCATGGCCTATTTTGAATTCTCGCCCGGCCTGACGGAAGAAGCCAAGCAGGTGGTACGCGACGCCATCCTCCTGAAATCAGCCGGACTCGAAATCAGCCCGTATGAGATTGCCGAAAAAACCGGCTACAGCTTTGCAGAACAGGCCGAACCGGCTGAGAAGTAGGAGTCTCCCCGGATTTGGTCTTTGATTCTTCGCCTTATGGGTGATGAACCTCATTCTCAACCGCAGTTTCGAGCTTCCCGAAGACGGATGGTACCAGCTCGCCCCGCTCGGGGAATTCCCGCACAGCGCTTCCGGAACTGTGCAGGTGATTGATGCCGAATCCTGCACCCGCATGGTCTCCGCGTTTGAAAATGCCCGTACCGCTTCCGACCGCTTTGCCGGGCTGCTGATCGACTTTGATCATTTTTCCCTCGATGCCGAAAAGAAATCGGAAGCCGCCGGCTGGATCACCGATTTGAAATTCGTACCGCCGCTGGATGATCCCGGTTCGTCGGTTCCTGAAAGCGGCCTCTATGCCTGCATCCGCTGGTCGGACATCGGCGAGGTCTCCGTCAAGGGCGGGCGCTACCGCTTTCTGTCCCCCGTCTGGGCCCGGGCGGACTGCGAGGACCTGGGCGATAAACGCCTTCGGCCGGTCCGCCTGCTCAATGCCGCCGTCACCAATGATCCCAACCTCAAGGGACTGCTTCCGCTCTCCAACCGCACTCCCAAGCCCTTAACCGATAACCCTGAACTGTTAACTGATAACCGCGCCAAAGGCGCTCCGTTTGATTCCGTCCTTTCAGACAGGGACCCCGATTTAACCCAGGAGAACTGGATGAAAAACCTGATTGCCGCACTGCTGAAAAAACTGAACCTGCCCGCCGACTCCGACGAGGAGGTCATCCAGTCCGCCATTGAAAACATGACCCCTCCGGATGAA
>JBFWJN010000071.1:0-14345 GCA_050253185.1 Kiritimatiellales bacterium
AGTTTTTCCAGCTGTACGCCGTCAATATATCCCATCCGCCAGGCAATTTCCTCGATGCAGGCCACCTTCAGACCCTGACGGGCCTCGATGGTTTCCACATAACTTCCGGCCTGATGCAGCGACTCATGCGTCCCGGTATCGAGCCATGCAAAACCTCGCCCTAGCACCTCGACGTGAAGCTCACCCATCTCGAGATAGCGCTGATTAACCGTTGTAATTTCTAGTTCGCCGCGAGCCGACGGTTTCTGATCCCTTGCCATTTCAACAACCCGGTTGTCATAAAAATAAAGTCCGGGAACCGCATAATGGGATTTTGGACAGTTCGGCTTCTCCTCGATGGAAAGAGCCCGGCCGGATTCGTCGAATTCCACCACGCCATACCGTTCCGGATCGGTCACCGGATAGGCAAAAACGGTTCCTCCCTCGCGCCGATCGTCTGCACTCTTCAGGATTTTTGTAAATCCGTGTCCGTAGAAAATATTGTCACCAAGAATCAGGCAGACCGGATCGCTGCCGATAAATTTTTCGCCGATCAGAAAAGCCTGCGCCAAACCTTCCGGCTTCGGCTGTTCGGCATAACTGAATGAAAGCCCCCACTGTGAGCCGTCGTCCAGCAGCTGGCGGAACATTGGCAGATCGTGCGGCGTACTGATGATTAGAATTTCCCGAATACCGGCCAACATCTGTACGGAGAGCGGATAATAAATCATCGGCTTGTCGTAAACCGGCAGCAGCTGCTTGCTGACAACCCGCGTCAGCGGATGAAGCCGGGTTCCGGAACCTCCGGCCAGAATAATTCCTTTTCTGTTCGTCATTTCATGCCTCTCTCTACTGATTGTAAATTGTTAACAGTAAACCGTGAACTGAAGGAATCAAGGGTGTGATTTGTCATTAAAGCTATTGATCGCAACAGGTTATTCCTTACCTTTCGATTTCGAGTAATGCCTGCACCACGATTCCGGGTTATCCATCATCTTGTTGAGCATCCCGCTGATATGCTGACACGTTGAAACAAGCTCATCCCGCAAATCCTGCTGGATATATTTGCATTCGAATGCCGTTTCCAGCCAATGGATTGTTTCTTCAGTTTCACCATCTGAATCTGAGAGCTTGCTGACAAAATGTGCAGGATACCTTCTTTTTGCCCAGGATTCCGAAATGTTCGCGCCAATAGATCTTGAAGAGCGACGTACTTGATCTGTCAGGGAATACATTTCCTCCCGTGGAAAGGCCCTGGTTAATTTAAAAACGCTCTGCTGCACCTTAAATGCCGCCTTATAGACATCCAAATCCCTCACGCCTTTAGCGAACATGTTCTCTCCTGCTTACAATTAACATTCCACTGCTTACAGCTTACATTCCCGGCGGACTACGTCCGACCGAGGCGCTCCCCCGCGTAGCGCTCCGCGCGCAGCGGGCCCCACCACCACTCATTGTCCAGATACCACTGTACGGTCCTGCGAATTCCGCTGTCAAAATTCTCTTCCGCCTTCCAGCCGAGCTCCGTTTCGAGGCGGGTTGCATCAATGGCGTAACGCCGGTCATGACCGGGCCGATCAGCAACAAAAGTTATCAACTCTTTATAGCTGGATAACTTTTGCTGAGAGATCAGAGATTGGAGATTAGAAGTCTGTTTGTGCGCATCGGACTTCTGACCGCTGTTTTCTGACTCCTGCAAAGCCAAAGGCCTCAACTCGTCCAGCACCGAACAGATCGTTTCGACCACTTCCAGATTGGTCCGTTCGTTGCGGCCTCCGACATTGTAGGTTCTGCCAGGGACTCCGCGCTCGACAACCGTCACCAGCGCTTTCGCATGATCTTCAACATAGAGCCAGTCGCGGATGTTATCGCCCTTTCCATAGATTGGAAGCGGCTTCCCGTCCAGCGCGTTCAGAATCACGAGAGGAATCAGTTTTTCGGGAAAATGATACGGCCCGTAATTATTTGAGCAGTTGGTGATCAGTACCGGCAGGCCGTACGTGTGGTGCCAGGCGCTGACAAGGTGGTCGCTGGACGCCTTGCTGGCGGAATACGGCGAGCGCGGATCGTACGGGGTAGCTTCGGTAAACAGGCCGGTTTCGCCCAGCGAGCCGTACACTTCGTCCGTCGAAATATGATGGAAGCGAAATGATTTTTTCCAATCATTGGAAAGTCCGTTCCAGTATCCGCGGGCGCAGTCGAGCATCGTATAGGTGCCGACAATATTCGTCTGGATAAACGCCGACGGCCCGTCAATGGACCGGTCGACATGCGATTCGGCCGCCAGATGCATCACGGCATCCGGCTGAAAATCCTTAAACAGGGCTGCGATTCGCCCGCGGTCGCAGATATCGGCCTGTTCAAAACGGTACAACGGACTGTCCGCAATTTCTTTGAGCGATTCGGTATTGCCCGCGTACGTCAGCTTGTCCACGTTGAGTACATGGACCTGCTTTTCCTGGACCAGATAACGGCAGACCGCCGATCCGATAAATCCGGCACCGCCGGTCACCAGAATCTTTTTCATTTCAGCAGCTCCTTTGTCTCATTCAGCAGTTCTGTTCGGGACGCATCGACAAACTGTTCCAGTTCAGTTTCCCAGTTGTCAAAAAGGTTCACGCCCGCCTGTTTCAGCGCCGCATTTTCGAGAATTGAATTGGCCGGGCGCCGCGCGGGGGTCGGATATTCCGCCGTTGAGCATGGAGCCATCCGAAACGGGACATCCATCCGTTCCAGGAAGCGCCGGGCCAACTCGTACCAGCTGCAGTAGCCTTCCGATGTCGCATGAAACACGCCGGTCAGTCGCCGTTCGGCAACGAACGTAATCTGCCGGGCCAGTGTCCGCGCCCAGGTCGGCGAACCGAACTGATCGTTCACCACCCGGACTTCACGGTCCGGATCCTGCAAAGCCAGTCGAAGCATGGTTTTCAGGAAGTTTTTTCCGGTCCGTCCATACAGCCAGGCCGTTCTCAGAACGGCCGCCGGCGCATCGCTTTCGAGAATCGCCTGCTCCCCGGCGAGCTTCGAGCGGCCGTATTCCGAAACAGGACCGGTCGGATCCGCTTCAACGGACGCTTCAAAAAGCGGACGGTCCCCGCCGAATACATAATCGGTGGAAACATGGACCAGAAAGGCTCCGTTTCCGGCGGCCCATTCCGTCAGGTGTTTCGGCCCGTCGGCGTTCACCTTCCAGCAGGTTGAATCCGTTTCGCAGGCATCCACCGCCGTATAAGCGGCGCAGTTCACAATCACATCCGGACGGAGCTGATCCAGTTTTTCCAAACATTGGAAACGATTACTGATGTCCAGTTCCGGAAAATCAATACCGGTGGCATCCGGCCTGACAGATCGGCATTCAGTTCCCAGCTGTCCGCGGCAGCCAATGATCAGCGTTTTCATTCCGGTTTGCCGTCCCTGTCTGATGAATCGGTTTGCGAAAACTGAATGTCATAAAAATATTTGTAGCTGCCGCCTTTTGCCAACAGCTCGGTGTGGGTGCCTTTTTCGACAATCTGTCCCTGATCCAGAACGACAATCTGGTCAGCATGGGAAATGGTGGAAAGACGGTGAGCGATCACAAAGACGGTGCGGTCCTTCATCAGTTCATTCAGTGCCCCCTGAACCAGTCGTTCAGATTCGGTGTCCAGCGCACTGGTCGCTTCGTCCAGAATCAGAATCGGAGGATTCTTGAGCAGGGCGCGGGCAATCGCAACCCGCTGGGCCATCCCGCCGGACAGCAGTGATCCGCGTTCGCCGATGACGGTATCGTAGCCTTTCTCCAGTTTCATAATGAACTCGTGCGCGTTGGCCCGGCGGGCTGCCGCTTCGATGTCCGCCCGGGTGGCATTTTGAGAGCCGTACGAGATATTGTCGGCGACACTCCGATTGAAAAGAATGGTCTGCTGCGTGACAACCCCCACCTGCGCACGAAGCGATTCCAGCGTATATTTACGCAGATCCCGGCCGTTCAGTTCAATCAGCCCGTCCGTAACATCAAAGAAACGGGGAATCAGGTTCACCAGCGTGGTTTTTCCGGCACCGGAACTGCCGACAAACGCCACGCACTGCCCGGCACTTACGGACAAGTTAATCCGGTCGAGCACTTTCTTCTGTTTATAGGCGAAACTGACCTCTTTGAATTCAAGGCTTTTGACATGCTCCGAGAACGGTACGGCACCCGGAACATCGGTGATGGTATTCTTGGTGTCGAGGATTTCAAAGATGCGTTCGGCACCGGGAAGTGCACGCTGTACCTTAAGATGAATCTGGCTCAGGCTTTTTGCCGGCTTGTACATGGAGACCAATGCCGCGCCAAAAGCAAAAAGAAGCGACAGAGACAGATTATTCATATACGCATAAATCACGACCGCAGAAATTCCGACAGAGGACAGCACGATCATGATCGGCTCACTCATCGAATTCGATCGGGATTGCCGCATCAGCAGCTTAAAAACCCCCAGATTAAACTGATGAAAGCGGCGGGTTTCCTCTTTTTCCATCTGGAAAGCCTTTACGACCAGCGCCCCGCCAATTGACTCCTGAACGACCGATAGCATATCCGCTGTCTGCTCCTGACCGCCTCTGGAAGCCTTTCGGACCCGACGCCCCAGCAGCACGATCGGACCGATGCACACGGGAAAAATCACAAGCGAAATCAGGGACAGTTTCCAGTCCAGAATAAACATCGCGACAATACAGCCGATCATTGTAAACGGTTCGCGGAGAAGGTCCCCCAGGACATTGGAAACCAGCTGGGTCAGCAGGCCGGTATCCGCCGTAATGCGCGAGATCAGTTCCCCGACACGGCTCCCGCTGAAAAACTGTATCGGCAAGGCATGAATATGTTCAAACAGACGGTCGCGCAAATCCATCACGACCCGGTTACCGACCCACTCTACAAAATATTTGGCGGCAAACTTTGCAACTCCCTGCAGCAGGGAAACCGTAATCAGAACGACTACGGCCAGCAGCAGCTGCTGCAGCGCAATTTCTCCGGCATTCCCCTCCGGAGTCGTCGTCAGCATGGAGCCTGACAGATGCATCCCTTCGCCGGTCAAGCCGCCCAGCGCCACTTTTAAAGCCAGAATCAGCCCGGTGGTCGCCCCGCCCTGAAGCAGGGCGCAAACAATCCCGACGATCAGCCGCAGGCTGTACGGACGGATAAAAGGAAACAGACGCTGATAGGGAACTGAAGAACCGCTTTTTTTCATAGGCGTCGGTTCTATCATGAAATCCGCTGATCAACCAAGCCTTTCAAACGACGTCACTCAGTAAGTTTCGGTACGGGTTTCTGCTGCAGGCGGGCATCATGCAGATATTCGCAGGAGGAAATCAGCAGCAGAAAATAGCCCATCTGTTCGACCCCCTCCTCTACAATGGTTTTTACAGTCCGGTAGCTTTCATGATCCATAATTGCTTTCCAGAACGGTCCGTAGCCGAACAGCCGCGAAAAAACCGCCAGCACCAGCATACCGCACATCAGGATTCCGAAACTGGGCCGGTTAATAAATTCCAGAACCGACCGATATGCGGCGCCAATATGGCGTAAGGCGTACAGCACCATTGCCACCAGGATCAGCACAACAATCACTTTCCATGCATTGCGCATCACCAGCACATCAAGCAGATAATCGGATTCCCTGACCGAAATACAGAACAGGCCTCCGGACAGCAGAATCGAACACGGACCTCTTCGAGGATTGATTCGGGCGGAAATCAGAAAAACCAAAGCCGTCGAAAGAGCAAAAACCGTCTGAAGAACCTCCACCGGACCGGTTTCGTCATAGAAAACATCATCATAAACCACAGCGCCCCACAGCATCCACGCCGCCAAAGCACCGAGTAACAAGGCATAAATCAGAATTCGGACACCCAAAGCAACCAGTGCGGACTGAACCGGCCGTTTCAAAAAATCATCGACAACCATGCAGCACCTGTAACCTATTCAAATAAAGCGGCTTCAATCTGTTCACAGAGACAATGATAAACCGCAAGCCCGACTTCCTGAATGTGCGGCGTAAAATTTGACGGGATCGCAATCAGCACATCCGACAGTTCTTTCAGAGCCCCTCCCCCGGCACCGGTCATGGCAACCGTCCGGATTCCGGCACTCCGGGCCGCCTGAAACGCGGCAACCACATTTTTCGAATTGCCCGACGTGGAAAACCCGAACGCAACGTCGCCGGCGGCTGCATTCGCCAAAAGTTGTTTGGCGAAGATCTGCTCATACCCGTAATCATTAGCAAGACTGGTGACCGTGGCGGCATCGCACACCAGTGCCTGCGCTTTGAGCGGACGGCGCTCCTTGAGATAACGGCCGTTCAGTTCGCCGGCCATATGCTGTGCATCGGCCGCCGACCCGCCGTTTCCAAACAGGAACAGTCCGTGCCCGTCATGATAGGCCGAAACAATCAGCTCCGCCGCCTGCTCAATCGCGCCTTCACTCTGCACCAGTGTGTCACGCAGCGTTGTTTCCAACTCCTGGAAACGCCGTTCAAGAATCTGTTTCATGCCTGCTCTCCTAAAAGTTCTTCCGGCGACAGGGTTGCCGTCCCCAGTTTCTGAACCGCCAGCGAGGCGGCAAAATTGGCAAAATCCGCCGCCTCGGCCAGCGAACAGCCGCTCACCAGCCCCAGCGTCAGTCCGGCCCGAACCGTATCGCCGCAGCCGCATGGGTCTACAGCCGTCACAGTGCGACCGGGGACATGCCACACTTCCCCGCCCTCATAAACCAGAATTCCATCTCCTCCGACGGTGACGACGACTTTTTCGGCCTGAAGAATTCCGTAAAGAGCGGCCAGGGAATTCTTTTTCTGCCCCGGATCAAATTCCGGACAGATCTCCTTAGCCTCCTTCAGGTTCGGAGCCGCCACCGTTGCCCCGCCGAACAGGGAAGCATTTGGCGGTTTCAGGTCCACAATCACCGGAATCGACCGCGCGCGGCAAAGCCGGATCAGGGACTGCGCCGTCTCCGCGGTGAAAAAACCCTTGTTATAATCACTCAAAATCACCGCATCTACATGGTCAAGAATCCGCGAAAAAGCCTGTTCGATTTCAATCGCCTGAACCGACGTGACTTTGTGCGCCATCTCGTCATCCCGTCGGAGCAGATACTGATCGTCGATGTAAAGCCGGGTTTTGATCGTCGTCGGCCGCGAGTCATCCTCCAGAAGCACGTGCTCAATACCGGCAGCCTCACACAGGCGGCGCGCCTCCAGCGCGTTGCCGTCGTCTCCGCAGATCGACAGCAGCGTCGTTTTCACGCCCAGCGAAGCGAGGTTGGCTGCCACATTCCCCGCTCCGCCCAGCATCTTTTCCGACCGGTGCGCCGTATAAACCCGCTTATCCGGCGACTCCGGCGACGGGCGGCTGCTTGCGGTATAGCAGAAATCGTAGACATCAATCATGATGTCGCCGGCGACCAGAATCCGGCTGCCGCGGGCGGTCTTCAGAATCTGTTGAACATCAATCATGACATCAGATAGTTACAGACGTAATCGCGGATTCCGTTTTCCAATGCCTGGAAATCCGCCGGATAACCGGCCGCGCGGATTTTGCTCATGTCGGCGCAAGTGTGATACTGATACTTGCCCTGCAGATGCGCAGGCATGTCGATGAACTCGATATTCGGTTCGCGGCCCATGGCATGAAACACCGCCGACACCAGATCCACCCACGTGCGCGGCGTACCGGTCCCGCAGTTGAACAAACCACTGACTTCCGGGTGATCGCCGAGCCAGAGCGTCATATCCACCGCATCCTTCACATAAAGAAAATCGCGCACCTGCTCGCCGTCCCTGTAGTCCGGCCGGTGCGACTTAAACAGCTGGACTTTTCCGGTCGCCAGGATCTGGCCGAACGATTTGTGCACCACAGAACGCATGTCGTCCTTATGCGCTTCGCCCGGGCCGTAGACGTTGAAATATTTGAGCCCGGCGATCTCCTTCATCGCCCCGCTACGCAGCGCCCAGAGATCGAACATGTGTTTGGAGTAACCGTACATATTCAGCGGTTTATATTTCGGCGTGTCGGCGTCCGCATCGGAATAGCCGAGATTCCCATCGCCGTAGGTCGCCGCGCTGGACGCATAGACAAAACGGGTTCCGGCATCCAGGCAGCTTTCGCACAGCGCTCGGGTATAGTGATAGTTGTTATAGGCTAGGTAATCGGCATCGGTTTCCGTCGTGGCGCTGCATGCGCCGAGATGGAAAACCGCGTTCACCTTTTTCAGCGCCACGCCGTCGAGGTAGTCGAACAGGTCCTCCTTGTCGATGTAATCCTCGTAAGTCAGCCCGACCAGGTTCTTCCACTTCTCGTCCTCGCCGAGCTCATCGACAATCAGGATATCCTCTTCGCCGCGGGCGTTCAGCTCGCGCACCACATTGCTGCCGATAAATCCCGCACCGCCTGTCACGATATATTTAATGCTCATCATTCGCTCCGTAGACCTTCAGAATTTTTTCGATCGTGCCGGTCGTTGAACGCCCCGCCACCATTGGGGCGAGCACCACCTTTCCGCCGGCGGCCTCGACCGCCTCGCGACCGCTCACATAGTGCGCCCAGTCCTCGCCCTTCACCAGCACGTCGGGCAGCAGCGCCTCGATCAGTTCGCGCGGCTCATCTTCATCGAACAGCACCACATAATCAATACACTCCAGCGCGGCCAGCACCTCGGCCCGGTCCAGCTCGCAGTGAATCGGCCGGTCGTCGCCCTTGTTGCGTTTGACCGACGCATCGGAATTCATTCCCAGCACCAGCACATCGCCCTGCTGCCGGGCAAAATTCAGGTACGACACATGCCCGCAGTGCAGAATGTCGAAACAGCCGTTCGTAAACACCACGGTTTTCCCGGCGGCCTTCAGGCGGGCCCTCTCGGCAACCATGGTCTCACGACTCAGAATCTTGTCTTTATAGTTTCTCATAGCGGAAGATCCAGCAGCTCACTGAGTTTGAAAATGGAATATGTACTATGCCCAGAAACCAGCCCGCCGATCAAGACACGGTTGCGGACTCCGGCGGCAGCGGCGGCCTCCATGTCGCTCGGCTTATCACCGATCATCCAGGACTGCTCCGGATCAATTCCATGCTCGCGAATCGCCTGCAGGAACATGCCCGGCGCCGGTTTGCGGCAGCCGCAGTTCGACTCCGGACTGTGCGGACAGCTGTACACGCCGGCCAGTTCAACCCCTTCTTCCGCCAGCCGGTTTCGCATCCATGCGGTCAGCGTCTCGAAATCCTCCACGGTATAATAGCCGCGCCCGATGCCCGACTGGTTCGTCACAATAATCAGGGCGTATCCGCGGACAGTCAGTTCCCGCAGTACGGGAAAAACATCGGGCATGAATTCGAAATCCCTGATCTTTGCCACATAGCCGTGGTCGACGTTGATCACGCCGTCGCGATCCAGAAAGAATGCTTTCTGACCGACCGCGCTCATTTGAAACAGATCCTGTCGATCCAGTGATGAAACGCATCCGACCCAGACAGCATCTCGATCTCCACGCGCAGAAACAGCACCGGCAGATCGCAACGGTCGATCAGTGGAAAGCGGACCGCGTCCTTTTCCGTCGTCATGATCACCTCAGCGCCGGCCTCGACCGACCGGTTGATCGTCTCGATGATTTCCTGCTGGGTGTAACGGTGATGATCCGCATACCGCGCGCTGTGCACAATTTCCGCGCCCAGATTCATCAGGGCGGATTCAAAGCTCTCCGGCACCGCAATCCCTGAGACCGCTGCCACTTTTTTTCCATTCAGAAAAGACAGTTCATCCCGTTCTTTCGTATATAGATTCTGCACGTACTTGGTGCTGTGCCGGCATTCGGAAATCTCGGCATGCGGATTCAGCTCGCGCAGCTGCGCTTTCAGCTCCGGCGCGCCTTCCGGCGGACACTTGGTGATGAAGATGAATCCAGCCCGCCTGATGTTCCGTCGCGGCTCGCGCAGCAGGCCGCGCGGCAGAACACGGTTGTAGCCGAACGGATTGGTGTAGTCCACCAGCACGATATCGAGCCGGTGCTGCAGCGAAAGATACTGGAAGCCGTCATCAAGAATCAGCGTATCGCAGCCGAACTTTTTGATGGCGTATTTGCCCGCCTTCACGCGGTCTTTATCAACCAGCACCACCACTTCCGGAAGATTCGATGCCAGCATGTAGGGTTCGTCGCCGGCCAGATCCGAGTTCAGCAGCAGGCGCTGACCGTCCGAAACCACGCGCGGCAGGCGCTCCTCTTTCTTCAGAATCTTCTCCCACAGCGGGGTCTTGCGGCTCTTGTAGCCGCGGCTGAGAATCGCCACCTTGCGCCCCATCTGCTGAAGTGACCGGGCAAACGTCTCCACAATCGGCGTTTTGCCGGTTCCACCCACCGTCACATTTCCGACGCTGATAATCTGGCAGCCCAGCGTATTCGCGCGAATAATCCGGTGTTTATAAAGCGCCAGTCGGAGCTGGACCACCCCGCCGAACAGCCACGACAGCGTCTTCAGAAAGCCGCGCAGACAGGCGACCCGCTTCCCGCGGACCTCCTTCGAAATCACCTTCAGCAGCTTCTGTTCAAGCCGTTCATTCGAGCGGTTCGGCATACGTTTATCATCCCTCTAAAATCAGTTGTTCACTCACGCGGTCCGCGCACGTCAGCCGTACCGTCACATGATGGTGTCCGGCATCGGTCAGCAGAGTCTCAAACGCGCTTCGGGCGTGCTGCGGACTGTTGCAATCCGCGCTCATGTGCGCAAGAAAAAGATGCTGGAGACCTTCCCCGGCAATCTCTGCCATCAGCGCCGCCGCCGCCCGGTTCGACAAATGCCCCTGATTCCCGCGAATCCGCTGCTTCAGGCTCCACGGACGGTTCGCTTCATGGAGCAGATCCTCATCGTGATTTGCCTCAATCACCACGGCGCGACAGCTCCGCAGCTTCTCGCGCACCAGATTCGTCACAACGCCGATATCCGTTGCCACCCCCACCGAACAGCCTCCCGCCCGGAAAACAAAGCCGACCGGTTCATAGGCATCGTGCGGGACCGAGAATGGTTCGACCGTCAGGTCGCCCACCGAAAATGACGCGCCGGTCGTAAACACCCGGCAGTCCAGCGCCTCCATCTTCCGGTCGCGCCGCATCGCCTCCAGCGTACCGCCGTTGGCATACACCGGCGTCCGGTGGTTTTTCTGAAGAACCCGGATGCCGGCGATATGATCGCCGTGCTCGTGACTCACGCAGATGGCATCAATATCCTCCACCCGCTCCCCGATCTCCGCCAGCCGTTCCGCCGTCCGGCGCGCCGAAAGCCCCGCATCCACCAGAATCCGGGTCGACTCCGTGCCTATAAACGTGCAGTTCCCGGAACTGCCGCTGGCCAGTACGCAAAGTTTCAATGTCATAGAATTCAAATTTGAGTGTTACAGCCGGAGCTGTTGTGTGTTATGGAATAAAGCGCACATTGTTAGACAGTGAACGGAGTTTGTAAACCCAAATGGCAGGACAGGTTCTAGGTCAGATGCAGGAACAGCGGATGGAGCAGTCGCTCACCCCGCAGATGCTCCAGTCCCTGAAAATCCTCCAGGCGCCGATCCTCGACCTGCAGGCCATGATCCGCGAGGAAATGGACCAAAACCCCACCCTCGAACGCGAAGCGCCGGAAGTGGAACAGAATACGGACTTCGAAGAGGCCGCCCGCGATGAACTGCGCGAAGAACGCGAAATCGGCGAACTCTCCGAACTGGCCGAATGGGACGAAGACTTCCGCCGCAACCGCGAGGTCCGCTCCTCCGTCGACGATGAGCGCTACCAGTTCATGATGGATTCCATCGAGGGCAGCCAGTCGCTGCAGGAATACCTGCTCGAACAGCTCGCCCTTGCCGGACTTTCCGACCGTGAGCGCGGCATTGCCGAAGTGCTCATCGGCAGCATCGACGACGACGGCTACCTCCAGCTCGATCTCGACGGCATTATCGGCACTACCCCGGAATTCCCCGAAGAACTCTTCGAGCGCATCATTGGCGTGATCCAGGGCTTCGACCCCGTCGGCGTCGGAGCCCGCGACCTCAGGGAATGCCTTCTTCTGCAGCTCCGTCATCAGGGAAAGGGCGATTCGCTCGAGGCGCTGCTCGTTCGCGACCATCTCGACAAACTCGGCGCCCACCAGTACGAACAGATCGCCCGCGCCATGCACCTGCCGCCGGAACGGATCAAAGAACTGGCTGCCGCCATCGCCGACCTCGACCCTAAGCCCGGCCGCAACTTCTCCGCCGAAAAAACAGAATATATTGTCCCCGAAATCACGGTCGAAAAGCGCAACGGCGTGTGGACCGTCATCCAGAACCGAACCCCCTACCCGCGGCTGTTCATCAGCCGGAAATACCTCGACCTGCTCAAAGACAAAAACACCGCCGCCGAAACCCGCAAATACATCCGCGACAAAATCGCCAAAAGCAAATTCTTCATCCGAAGCATCGACCAGCGGCAAGACACCATCTTCCGCATCGCCAGCGAAATCGTCCGCATTCAGGAAGACTTCCTCGAAGAAGGTGTCTCCGGCCTCAAGCCGCTCACCATGAAGCAGATCGCCGACATCCTCGAAGTCCACGAAACCACCATCAGCCGCGCCTGCAACGGGAAATACATGGCCACCCCGCAGGGCACCTACGAATTTAAATACTTCTTCACCACCGGCGTCGCGCAGGCCGACGGAACCCTCATCTCCAACGCCGCCATCAAAAGCGCGCTGGCCTCTATCGTCCGCACCGAAAGCAAGCGCCGGCCGCTCTCCGACCAGCGCATCGCCGACGAACTCGCAAACCAGGGCATCTTCATCGCCCGCCGTACCGTCGCCAAATACCGCGAACAGCTCAAAATCCTGCCCGCCCGCCTCCGCCGCCAGGCATAAAAAACGGCTTTCAGACATTGGAAACCGTTTTTTCAGGGATTGGAAAAATCAGATCGCTGAAATCGTCACCGGCGTATTGTTCGCCAGATTGAACGACACCGGACAGCGGGCGTCCACCTCGTGCACAAAAGCCTCTTTTTCCTCAGCAGTCATATCCGCATCAATATCCGCCGTAATCCGGATTCCCTGGAATCCGACCGGATCATCCGTCGGTTTGCCCAGCAGCCCGTCGACATTAATGTCGCCTTCCACCGTGATTTTCATCCCGCGCAGCGCGATTTGTTTCTGCATCGCGATAATCCGTGCAACGGTTCCGATGCACCCGGACAGCGCAGTAAACAGATAATCCAGCGGCGTCGGGCCGGCGTCCGTTCCTCCCGCATTCGCAGGCTGGTCCACAATCACCGTATGACCGTGCGTCAGGGTTTCGAGTTTAAACTTTGAATCCAGAACCGATTCAATTTTTACTGTTTTCGTTGCCATTCTGTTCTCCTTTTTTAAAGCAGTGAAGTCGCATCCACATCGACCGTCACTTTGACCGTTTTCGGCCACTTGATTATTTTCGACGCAGCACGGACCGCATCGTTCATTATTTTTGTACGCGGGGCACGCAACAGAATCTGCCAGCGGTATTCGCCGCGGATCCGGGCGATCGGCGCGGGCATCGCGGGCGAAATCACCAGCCCGCCTTTCCCCGTTTTTTCCAGACATTGGAAAAAATCCTCTGCCGTTTTTCCAACCTCTGTATCATCCCTGCCGCGCAGCGTCACGCAGGTCAGATGCGTATACGGCGGATAGTCCAGTTCCTTCCGGAACGCCAGTTCCTGATCGCAGAACCCGGCAAAATCCATACGCCGCGCGGCCTGGATGGCCGGATGATGCGGCGTATAGGTCTGAACAATCACCTCGCCGGCGGCGGCGCCGCGCCCCGCGCGGCCCGCCACCTGCGTCAGCAGCTGGAAAACCCGCTCGCCCGCGCGAAAGTCGGCCATATGCAGCGCATGGTCGGGATTCACCACGCCGACGAGCGTCACGTTCGGAAAGTCGAGCCCTTTGGCAATCATCTGCGTACCGACGAGAATATCGATTTTCCCGGTGCGGAACCGGGACAGCACGTCGCGGTGCGCATTCTTGCGGCGCATCGTATCCGAATCCATCCGCTCGATCCGCGCCTTCGGGAACAACTTCAGCATCACCTCTTCAATTTTTTCCGTGCCCGCGCCGGCATAACGGAACTCCGGCGAATTGCAGGCCGGGCAGCGCGCCGGCGCCGGTTTTTCATCACCGCAAAGGTGACAGACGAGTCGCGCGCGCGCCTTATGAAAAGTCATGCCGACACTGCACTGGTCGCACTCGGCCACATAGCCGCACTCCGGGCAGACCAGCGAAGCGGAAAAACCGCGCCGGTTCATGAAAACCATCGTCTGCTCGGCGCGGTCGAGCCGCGTGCGGATCGCCTCAATCAGCTCGCGCGAAAACAGCAC
>JBFWJN010000072.1:0-14298 GCA_050253185.1 Kiritimatiellales bacterium
CCCGCTCCGTCCGGCGGCCAGGGCGACCTCTTCGCCTTCGCCGAATCCAAAGCGCCGACGCCGGAAGATGAACCCCCAACTTATAAAACCATTAGCGACGTTAAGCACACCTATCGTCTGGTTAAATCGCGCGAAGAACGTGCTGAACTGGCGGCGCAATTGGGTCAAGCGACACGCTTGTGCTTTGATACCGAGACCACCGGGCTTGACCCGCGCACGGATAAACTCGTCGGAATGTCCTTTGCCGTTAAACCGCACGAAGCGTGGTATGTGACGCTTCCACCCGATGACGGAGAAATCCAAAAAGCACTGGAACCGTTTAAATCGCTCTTTGAAAACGAAACCGTTGAAAAGACCGGGCACAACCTGAAGTTCGACATCGCCATGCTGCGCGAAGCCGGTGTGAATGTCCGCGGGAAACTGTTCGACACCATGCTCGCTCATTACCTCCTCGATCCAGACCAGCGTCATGGGCTTGACAAACTGGCTGGGACGCACCTCGGCTATGCGCCCGTGCCGATCACCGCGCTGATCGGTGAAAAGAAGAGCGAACAGATCTCCATGACCGAGGTTCCGCTCGATAAACTGAGCGATTACGCCTGCGAAGACGCGGACGTCACCCTGCAGCTGCGCGCCATCTTTGAACCGCTGCTCGAAAAGCGGAAGCTCAAAACGGTCTTTGATGAAATTGAGTGTCCGTTGATTCCTGTCTTGGTGGAAATGGAAGCCAACGGCATTGCGATTGACACCGCGGCGTTGCTGGATATTTCCGGACGGCTGGGCGACGACATCGCCGGATATGAAAAGAAAGTTTACGAACTGGCCGGACACGAGTTCAACCTGAACTCGCCGAAACAGCTCGGCGAAGTGCTGTTCGATGAAATGAAACTGGTCGAAAAACCCAAGAAAACCAAAACCGGACAGTACACCACCAACGAAGAGGTGCTCGACCAACTGGCGACCGAACACGACATCGCGCGCGTCATTCTTGACTATCGCGAAGCGAGCAAACTCAAAAGCACCTATGTCGATGCCCTGCCCGGATACATCTCAAAGAAAACCGGCCGCATCCACACCTCGTTCAATCAGGCGGTAACAACCACTGGACGGCTGGCTTCCAGCGACCCGAATATTCAGAACATTCCGGTGCGAACCGAACAGGGCCAGGAAATCCGCCGTGCTTTCGTCGCCGGCTCTGATGACTTCATCCTGCTGGCCGCCGACTATTCGCAGATTGAACTGCGCATCATGGCGCACCTCAGCGGCGACGAACATATGAAAGCCGCCTTCGTCAGCGGCGAAGACATTCACACCGCCACCGCCGCGCGCGTTTTCGGTGTAGAGCTGAACGACGTCACCAAAGAACAGCGTCGCCGTGCCAAGATGGTCAACTTCGGCATCATCTACGGTATTTCCGCCTTTGGCCTCGCCCAGCGTCTGCGTATTCCGCGCAAGGAAGCCGCGGAAATCATCGACAGCTATTTCACCAGCTATCCGGCTGTTAAAGCCTGCATGGACAACATTATCCAAACGGCTAAAGACAAGGGCTATGTCGAAACCATCGCCGGACGTCGCCGCCGCATTCGCGACATCAACGCCAAGAACGGCACCGTGCGCGCCGCCGCAGAACGCTACGCGATTAATGCACCGATTCAGGGATCAGCCGCAGACATGATTAAAATCGCCATGGTTCGCATCGAAAAACTGCTGAGCGGCAAGAAAACCAAACTGCTGCTTCAGGTCCACGACGAATTGGTTTTTGATTTGCACAAAGATGAGCAGCATCTCATCGAAGAAATCCGGAAGTTAATGAGCGACGCGCTGCCCCTCTCCGTCCCCGTCGTTGTCGACTGCGGCGTCGGACAAAACTGGCTGGAGGCTCATTAAGAAAAACTCTAAGATCCAAGGAATGGCATCAAAAGACAGGCAAAAAACGATAAGAGGATCTCGTGATGCTACCGTCACTCTCACTCTCGATTTAGAAGACGGTGATGAATTAGTTGAGATGATAAGCAGAGAGAGCGGCCTTTTTTGTGTCTCCAGAAAAAAAATCTTACGTTACCGATCCCCCGATGATGTTGACCCAGATTTAAAATTCGAATCGGCGACTTGGAACCAGAGTCTTGTCCTTCCTCATGGGGCATCAGATCCCATTGTCGCTCGAACGATTATCCAAACCGCGAGGATCGCAGAAATTTTCTTTCCTAAAAAATCGAGTAAATACGAAGCCCTGTCTGATATTAGCTGGGAAATGATGCATTCGCTTGTGTCTTTGCGCTTTATCAAAAAGCGACTGGAAACGCAGGTCGAGGAACTAACAGATGTTATAGACCGTAATTTTGATGCGTATACTATGGGTCGAAACCCAAAACCACTTCCTATTGTTGAGTATCTCGATATTGAGTTCAGGTCTTTTGCAAACGAAGTCCGCCGCGCCTTAAGTGTGGTTTCGGATCTATTCTCGCCCTTGACCGGAAAAGATAAATTTGGACAGGGTCATTTTCACGAAGCGCAAATGTGGGCAGAAAAGACTCAAGGGGCTACCAGTTTATTAGCGCAGATGTTGCGTGGGGATCAAAGATGGATAAAAACATGGATTGATATCCGGATTGCAATCGAACATCCCAAGAAAGATACATTTGTAGAGACTATGAATTTTTCCTTGGAACCAGATGGGACAATAACTCTTCCAACATGGCGGTTTGTTCATCCTAACTACGACATGGCACGTCCCCAAAATCTTTTAGATGTCATGAACATCTGCATCGAAAATATTCTTAATTTTTACGAAGACCTGCTCATCACATTGCTTGATGGTCATTTACCGTCCTCAATTAAGATCACATTCGAAACCATACCCGAAAAAGATCGTGATAAGGATCTCCCTGTCCGATATAGGTTTCGACAATATCTTGTAAATAAAGGATCCCGTCCCTCAATTTCGTAATCTTCCAAACTCGGAACTTTTGTGCTTTCTGCGCCTTTTTGCGGCAGAGGACAAAGGGGCAAAGGGGTCAGCCGATGAGTTTTAGAAAACGCGATGAGGATTCCCCCTGAAGAGCGCCGTGCCTGCACATTCCAAACATTGGAAACATCCGTGTGATCCGCGTCTTCCGTGGTGAGAATTTTTTCAGTCATTGGAAATAATTCGTGCCCATTCGTGTGATTCGTGGGCCATTTTTCCAAACATTGGAAACCGAGTGTTTTTGATCTCCTGACCGGATTTTACGGCGGCTTTTTATTGACCGTTCGGGCCTGATGATCTAAATGTCTACCGGTTTGGTAGATATTAAAAATGAAGCTGTCCACAAAGAGCGAGTATGCCTGTCTGGCGATGATTGAGCTATCGGCGAATTACGGCCGGGGACTGCTGACGATTCAGACGATTGCCGAACGGCGGAATATCCCCAAAAAGTTTCTGGAGCAGATTCTGCTTTTTCTCAAAACCGGTGGATACGTGCAGAGCCGGAAAGGATCGACCGGCGGCTATCAGCTGGCCAAACCACCGGAACAGATCTCCCTCGCGGATGTGGTGCGGCTAATGGACGGCGCACTGGCCCCGGTCGGATCAGTCAGCGAATACTTTTATGAACACACGCCGATTGAAAACAGCCCGAAGCTGATCCGGATTTTCGGCGATATCCGCGACTTCATCGCACAGAAAATGGAAACCACGACGTTTGCGGACCTCATATAATTTTTGACTAAAACACTACTAAACAGATAGATATTGTATGAAAAGCATACCCTACCTTTTAACCGGAAAACCGACCCGACTGGATGACTGCCTGGACCTGGCGAAAAACGCCTCTTCGGCTCCGACCGTCGCCCTCTCCCTGAAAAACCCCGTGTCCGTCCGACTGAATGATATCCTGACCCAGCTGGTCGGTATCTACCGCTGGACACTCGGCGACAAGGATGTGGAAATCGAAGTCATTTATGGCGGACTCTTTATGCTGAATGAACAGTCCCGGTCCCGAACCCTTGAGCATGCCAACCGCCGGCTTGCCGGCGATCTGTCCCGACTCACCGACCAGGGAATCGCCATCACCGGATCAGCCCGTCAATTTGACGAATCCAGCTGCTGCAGCTCCGACCACACCTCGTTTACCAGTCCGGCAGCTTCCTGCGCGTAAGGGTTCCGGCACAAAAAAGAAGGCGGTCCGCACCGGAGCCCCGCCGGTTTCCAGACATTGGAAAGTCTGCGCGCTTTTCGATATCCGGCGCTTTCGTTTTTCCAAGGTCTGGAAAACTCACCGTTGGACGTATTCGGCGCCGATCTGCAGGCAGTTATAGGCGAGGATGATTTCTGCGGCGATGTAGGCGGCGTGCGGCTTGTCGACAAAGTCCTGCCGTGTGACTTCCTTGATCAGCGCTTCCGGATCGGACCCGCGGAATTCAATGTCCAGCTCATGATTCCCATTGACCCAACCAACGCAGATCATGCCGTCTTCAAGTTTCACTAGGAAGTACCCGTCGCCCTCTTTCCACGTCCACGGAAATTCAAGTCCGTCGCAATGCACCACCTTGCGGTTCGGATTGATGCAAATCGGGATGCCCAGACATTTTCCAGGAATTTCAGTCATGGATTAATAAGCTGCTTTCCAACCGTTTTCGGCAAGACAAATTCTGCAGTGCAATTGCACCAACTATTCCGACGTACTTCTGATTATGCTTCCCGACGGTTCAGTACGGAAAGGATCCGTTTGTGAAGGGGACGTGCCATGGTTCGGCTTCGTTCACCACAGATTCGTTCCCGCAGGTCTTCCGCAAAACGAAGTGCCTCGGCAACTTCATCTGCGGTCATTTCGCGCTGAAGCAGTTCCCGCCATTCCATGGCATTGCGGTGGCCGGCTTCGGATGCCAACTGGAACCATGCGTAGGCGCTCTCATACTCTTTCGGAATGCCGTCGCCGGAAAAACGGGCACGACCCATGTAGAACTGCGCCTGGGGATGATTCTGAGCCGCCGCCATCTGAATCCAATGAACAGCTGTTGCCGCGTTCGGTTCAACTCCACGCCCTGATAAGTAGCAGACACCCAGTTTCAGCTGCGCCTTGGCACTGCCGTGCTCCGCAGCATGAAGCAGTCGCTCCACCTTGGTTCGGACCTCTCCTAAAAAAAGGAACTCAACAAAATCAATAATGTTCATCAATCGCTTGTCTCCAACGTCTCCACCCGAACTCCACTGCATTAACTTTTGAAAGAGCTACTCTAAACAGATAATTAAATCAAATTATTTCAATCTTTGTATTGACCTACCCCTGAAACCGACTGGAGTTGTTGTTGCCGAGACAGCAGTGCACGCGATGCCGAAGTTTCCAATTTTTTCTCGGCCATCAATCTTCCATCAGCTTACGGGAGGGGCGCGAGGCCATCCATTCGCGCATTTCCCCATCCAGCGCCTTGCAGGATGTTTCGTCATCACGCAGTTTGCAGAAGGTGCTGTAGAGCCCGAGGAAGACCAGCCGGAACGTATCGACCATTTCCATGCGCTCCTGGAAACGCCCCGCGGCATCAATCGCTTCGGTTTTGGGAAGTTTCAGGCTTCGAACTACGAACGAGTCCGCATCCAGCGTACAGGTCCAGACTTCCTCTCCGCCGCGCGCAAGCGTCAGCTTGGCACGACGCAGCTTCTTGCCGCTGAGCAGTGCGGCGCGCGTTTCGGCGCTGACCATCGGTTCACCTTTACGGATGGCGGTCTCGCCCTGCTCTTCCTGATCGAACAGCAGCGGCCCTTCGACCAGCACAGCGAATGTTCCGCCGTCCGGCAGATTCACTTCGCCGCCTTTGGCCTCGGACATAAACCAGAGCCACATCAGGAACTCCCGGCCGGGCGCGCAGTCGGCCCACTGCTCGGCCGCGAAGCCCCAGCGCGGCCACTGGTCGGCGCGGCAGCTTGCCTCGCTCCACGCAGCGGAAACCGGGTCGACGGGAACCAGCTTGATCCCGGTGGTCTTCCCGAAGTTGAGCAGGAATGCATCGAGCTGCTTATCGGACAGCGCGGAGGCATAAAGTGTTTTCGTGCGCGGATCGCCGCAAAGATCGATACCCTTGAGCTGGGGCGGCATCTGCGGCAAGAGGCGCTCGATGACCTGCTGCTTGATTTCGCTTTTCTGCTGACGATTGACATAGTCACGATGTTCGGCCTGCATCCAGACCATTTCCTCAATCCGGCACTCGGCGCGCAGCAGCGACGCGGGAATTTTGCGCTGCGCCTGGCAGAGTGTGAGGCGCAGAAAACCGGAGGGCCAGACCGTGCCCTCGTGAATTTCGCGGTCAAGCAAATGGCGCGGACCGACCCAGCCGTGAAGCTCTTCGTCGAGCAGATGGTCAATGGAACCGAGCACATCGTCGGCGAACTGTTCGTGAAGGGTGTCCGGCAGTTCGCCGGGCAGATAAAACATCCGGAAGCTCAGAGAGCCGCTTTCAAAAGCCATAAGGAAATCCTGTTTTGATTAACAATTCATGGAATAAAAAACAAAGCCCGCATTGTCCGGATTCAGACCGGATAGTGCGAGCTTTTTTGGAACCGGATGCGGCGGACTATTCGTAACCGCTCATTCCGGGAATACCGACGCTGCCTTCCCATGAGGCGGGCGTATTCCACGGCATATCGGAGTATTCGCGTTTTGTGCCGTCCTCATAGGTCGGCGTCGAACAGCCGCTGAACAGCAGCGCAGCAAAAACAGCAGATAAGGCGATCGCTTTCATGACGCTATTTATCCTCTTTTTTCCAGGGGTTGGAAACTTTTTTTCCAATGATTGGAAACCCCGGTTTATATCCGGCTCAGCGCCTGATCAAAATCCGCAATGATGTCGTCAATATTCTCGATGCCCACGGTCACGCGGATCAGATCCGGCGTGACGCCGGCGGCAATCTGCTCTTCGGCGGACAGCTGGCGGTGCGTCATACTGGCCGGGTGCAGCACGCCGGTTCGCACGTCAGCCACGTGTACCACAATCGCGGCGAGCTCGAGCGCGTTCATGACTTTTTCGCCTTCGGCCGCGCCGCCTTGAACGCCGAAGGTGAGTACGCCGCTGCAGCCGCCGGCACGCAGAAATTTCTGTGCCCGCTGATGGTGCGGATGATTTTTCAATCCCGGATAGTTGACCCAGCCCACCTTGGGGTGCGCCTGCAGAAACTCGGCGAGTTTCTGCGCGTTTTCGCAGTGACGCGGCATCCGGACATGGAGCGTTTCGAGCCCGAGGTTGGCAAGAAAGGCGTTCATCGGGCTGAGATAGGAACCGAGGTCGCGGATCCACTGGGCGCGGGCCTTGACGATGTAGGCCGCTTCTTTGAAGCGCTCAGTGTAAACGACGCCGTGATAGCTTTTGTCCGGCTCGGTGAGTTCCGGGTATTTTCCGTTGTTCCAGTTGAAGGTGCCGCCGTCGATGATGACACCGCCGACACTGACGGCGTGGCCATCGATGTATTTCGTTGCGGAATGAACGACAATGTGTGCGCCGAGTTCCAGCGGTCGGCAGAGATACGGCGTGGCAAAGGTGTTGTCCACGATGAGCGGCACGTCCATGTCTTTGGCCAGCCGGGAGAATTTGTCGAAGTCCAGAATGTCCATCGCCGGGTTGGCGATGGTTTCGGCGAAGATGCAGCGCGTGTTGGGCTTGAAGTATTTTTTCAGCTCTTCGAGCGGCAGTTCCTGATCCACGAGCGTCACGTCGACACCCATCTTTCTGAATGTGTTGGTGAAGAGAGAAACGGTGCCGCCATAGAGTTTCCCGGCAGCAATGAAGTGCTGGCCCGCCGTGCAGATGTTGGCGACGGAGACAAGCGAAGCGGTCTGTCCGGCCGATGCGGCCAGCGCCCCGACTCCGCCCTCGAGCGCCGCCATCTTCTTTTCGAAGGCCTCGACGGTCGGATTGCTGATGCGCGAATACATATGGCCCTCGACCTCAAGATCGAAAAGCTGCGCCACCGCTTTTGCGGTGTCGTATTTATAGGTTGTACTCTGGTAAATCGGCAGAACCCGGGGTTCCCCGTTTTCCGGCTCCCAGCCGGCCTGCACGGCGGCGGTTTCCACGGCCCATTCTTTTTTCATGTAAACTCCATAAATATTTAAAGGTCAAAAACTATTCCGTCACGCCCCGCACACGGGAAAGGCAGGCAAAGAGTTCAGGGTAAAATGCCGTGCGGGCGCGATTGAGAAGGTAGAGGTGAATGCCGGGGGCGCCCCCTTCCACTAGTTCAGAGATCTGCTCAATCGCCCAGTAAAGACCGATCCGCTCCATTTTCACCGGATCATTCTGCGCAGCTTCGAGGTGCTCGATCAGCTTGGCCGGAACCCTGAATTCGCAGAAGGTCTGCATCCGCCGGATCTGTTCAAGCGATAGAACCGGCAGCAGTCCCGGAACCACCGGCACCGAAATTCCGGCGGAGCGGCAGCGGTCAACAAAATCAAAATAGACGCGTGTATCGAGAAAGAGCTGAGTGGTGATGAAATCAGCACCGGCATCGATTTTTTCTTTCAGATGTGCGATGTCTGCTTCGAGCGTCGACGCTTCAGGGTGCTTTTCCGGATAACCGGCGACTCCGATACAGAGCTGCGGATGGCGATCTCGAAAAAAGGAGACCAATTCCGCAGCGTAGTGGAATCCGTCCACTGCCGGCGTAAAGTGTTTTTCGCCGCGCGGCGGGTCTCCGCGAAGCGCCATGATGCTGTCAAACCCTTGCGCGACGAGTTGATCAACCGATGCCGCCAAGTCACCGCGAGACATTCCTACACAGGTGCAGTGCGGCATGACGGTGTCATAACCGCTGTCGCGAAGCTGTCTGGAGACTTCAAGGGTCGGTCCGGCGGCGCTGCCGCCCGCTCCGCAGGTGACGGATGCAAAATCGGGATGAAGTCCGGCCAGTTCTGCAGCCCCCTTTTCGAAAGCCGTTCGCGCGGTTTCGGTTTTCGGCGGAAAAAATTCGACGGAGACAAGTGGGCGGGATGCGGTCTGTATTTTCTGAAGTACGGTCATTAAATCTGTTTATCCGGATAAACGGAATTATTCAAGCAGAAAAAAACAGCCGCCCTTGCGGGCGGCCGCTCTGCAAAAGCATTAGCCGAGGATGGCGTCCTTGGCAGCTTTGGCAATACGGAATTTGAGAACCGTTTTCGCTGCAATCTTGATCTGCTCGCCGGTGGCCGGATTGCGTCCGATACGGGCTTTGCGTTTCACTTTAACCAGCTTGCCCAGACCGGGAACGGTGAAGCCGTCCTTAGCACCTTTGTATGCCTGAGCAATAAGGGATTCCAGAGCGGCTTTCGCCTGAACTTTGCTGATGTCGGCATCATCGGCGATCTTTGCGATAATCTGAGACTTCGTAGCTGCTTTTGCCATTATGAGTTCTCCTGTTGGCGTTGTTTCTTTGTACCGGCCCATTTCCGTTTCGGGCCCCATTTACGGGGGGATTCTTACTGCAATCCGGAAGGCCACGCAAGGTGAAATGCAATAATAATGCAGTATAGAGGGCCTTTCGTGGCCGCGCCACCACTTACACCCTGTCCTGCAGGCGCTTTCCGGAGCTCCTCAGAATCCGTTTTCGGCACGATCCGGAAAAAAGTTTTTCTGCGTGTTGACACATTTCTGCGAGTTCTATACCTTCTCCGTCTCTCGTTTTGAGGGCGATTAGCTCAGTTGGTTAGAGCGCTTGCTTGACATGCAAGAGGTCACAGATTCGAGTTCTGTATCGCCCACCACTTAAAGTCCTGATTTACAGCACCTTGCAAAAGGTGCTTTTTCTTTATCTGCCTCGCGCGGCCCGACTACGTCGGAAACTACGGGTTTGGCCGTTTGATTCGCCCGTTTCGTGTAAGGGCGTTTCAGATGAACGCAAAAAAAACGGAGGCAGAAAATGGGTCTGGAAATTCAGAGAAAGAAAAATGGTTCAGTGCGCTCTGTCTGGTGGTACGGACGGTTTGAAGCAGATGGAAAAAACCGGTTTATAAATCTGGACGTGGAAATAAAAGGAAAGGTTCCGAAGACTCTTCGCCAGACAGGAGACGCCGCCTTCGAGCGGTCACGGATAAAGGCGCAGATCAAGCTCGATGAACTGAAGGCGGAAGCACGAAGCCGGAAGACTGCCACGCATCACCTGCAGGAGCTGTACGAGATCAAGGCCGGTGAAGAAATGGCGCAGATCCCCCTGAAGGAACTGGAAGGCCATTGGGAAATCCTTCCGGCCAAGCGCAGACGGTCGGCGCAGCAGGTGAAAAACCAGAAGACGAATATCCGTCAGTTCCGCGAATTC
Organism: Kiritimatiellales bacterium; assembly: GCA_050253185.1. Classification (GTDB taxonomy): domain Bacteria; phylum Verrucomicrobiota; class Kiritimatiellia; order Kiritimatiellales; family Tichowtungiaceae; genus Tichowtungia. The sequence continues at coordinate 10,259 of JBFWJN010000072.1, forward strand.
ATTGAAGCGAATTTTCCCCAGGCAACGCTGATGTCGCAGATTACCCGCCGCATGGCACTGGGATGGATGAAGGACATTAACGACAAGGGAATGTCGGCGGCCAGCTACAACGTGAAACTGTCGCTCATTCGCGGCATCTTTGAGCAGCTCGGGCCGGAGGCCGGTGTGCTGACCAATCCGTTTACAGGCATTCCCTACCGTGCATTGAACACGGTTCATCGCCAGCCGTTCACACAGGCGGAACTGACAGCCATTCTGAAACACTGCGATGAAATCATCCGCCCGGTGGTGCTGACGGCTATGTGCACCGCCATGAGGCGGGGAGACTGCTGCAAGCTGAAATGGGAATCTGTCGATCTCCAGGGCGGATTCGTCACGGTGAATACATCCAAAACCGGCGAAGTGGCCGAAATTCCGCTGTTTCCCATCCTCCGCAATGAGCTGGAGCAGCGGTCCCATGTCAGCGAGTATGTGTTTCCCGAGGTCGAAGAAATGTACCGGACCAATGTCCATGGACTGTCGTGGCGCTTTAAGCAGGCGCTTAAGGATGCTGAAATCAAGGATACGGTCGTGGACCGGGAGGATTCACGGATGCGGGCCAGCGTGAAGGATTTTCATTCGTTGCGGACCACGTGGATCACGATGGCGCTTTCGGCGGGTGTGCCGATGGAACTGGTCCGGCGGGTAACGGGCCACTCCACCGTCAACGTGGTGCTGAAGCACTATTTCCGTCCCGGCAAGGAGGCCTTTAAAACGGCACTGGAGAATGCGATGCCCAGAATGCTGACAGGGAATCGTAAAATGGCCCAAACGCCGCGGGAGGCGCTTTTGGAACTGGCTAAATGCATCGACGACATTCCGAGGGAAACACTGGCCAAAGAATTGATGGCGATTGCCAATGCAATGGCCGCATGAGAAAATAGATCAGCTGTCTTTATGCAGGCTCAAGCTGTCACAAGGCGGAGTTCTTCCGCAAATGCGTCGAAGGGCGAGTGCGCGAACTGGGAGAATGAAAACAACGCGCTCCCTCGAAAATAGAAGACTCACGAACGCTCTGGGCCAGCATGGCGTGCCGCCGTGCGGGATTACTCAAGTAACGGTTTTTCTGTACCAGTGTCTTCATGCCCATAGTATGCCGAAAATCCTTTGGTATTAGAAAACAAAAAAGCCGCCCGAAGGCGGCCGGTTCGATGAAAGCCCCGTCCCTTATTCCGGCAACTGAGTTTCGAGTTCCTTGGCGGATTTTCCGTCAGCCCACAGAGCCAGAACCTTCAGACGGGTCTGATTGGCCGCCTCGGCCATCTGCCGGGCTTCATCACCGGTGACTGCATGATCTTCGAGCATCGGATCAATCAGCTGAATGAGCTCCGTCAGGTGAAGAACCGTTTTGCGGATCTGTGCGACCTGTCCGGCGGTTCTCTTGGACGCCATCATGCGCTGAATGGCGGCGGTGAGCACCTTTGCGGCCAGGCATTCCAGCGAAAGCCCGCTGAAGAGCGAAAAACCCAGTTTACTGAGCAGAGTTTTAACCATGACACTTCCTCCTTGCCCTAAGAAAGGAAATCAAACGGCCCGGCACTTACCGGATCCAGGAGGCAATGGTTCCGAAAAGCTCCAGGAGCCCTTCCGGATTGGTCGACACAAAGACAATGAGAGCCGTCAGCAGAACCAGGGTCGTCTTTTCCAGCTTGGTGACACGGCCATTGGTTTTGACGGCATGGGCATGGATGTCATCGAGTTTTTCATCGATGCGGTCAAAGCGCTGCTGGCAGCCGTCGGGAAGTTTTTTACAGGAAGAGGACATTGGAGTTACTAAAAGTTGGATCGTTTATAGCTGGGAGACTGAGCGGCGGAATCCGCCGTGACGGGCACGGACCCCATCCAGATCCCGCGAAGAAAAACATCGGCGCGAACAGCGGCCGCATTCTCCGCTTCGGACAGGGTCTGCCCCATTTCCTTTTTGAGTTCGAAGAGAACCGTGGTCTGTGCATGGCGCAGGCAGGATTCCGGAAGAGCGTTCTCCCGGTCGTCGGCCAGCGGCAGTCCGTTCGCCCGGATTGCGGAGCGGAACTCCGCGGCGGTCTGGTCGATAATCACAGACAGCCGCCCTTCCTTCTGGGGATGATCAAGCTGCCATTCCTGATAGTCTTCCAGCAGGTCGTCGTTCATGACGAATTCCATGTGCTCCACTGTCAGTTCAAACCACATCGTTCAAAGCCGGTTATTCGGCGGGAGCCTCGCCGGAAACATTGAGACGTTTCGCGGCGGCGGAATTGGTGATCTGGACATCCTCGGACCAGTCGAACTTGGCAACCTCAACACGACCGTCATCGCGCATATAGGAGCCGGGAACCATGAAGCGGTTCATCAGGCGGAAGGTCTTCATGAACGACGGATCGCGACGGGTCGGCTGCGCCTTGCGGGCAAAGACGAGCACCGTGCTGTCCAGCAGGAATTTGATCTCCTCGTCAACACCCTCCGGCGCGTCATCGAACACCATGTAGCTGGTGCGGACCTCGGGGGAGCCCACAAAGAGTTCGCCGGCAGTGGACTGCGTGGGAACCGCCAGTCCCACCCCGCTGCGGGCACCGGAACCGACCACAAAGCGCCCGCGCACCTTGGCCTGGTTTTTGAAAATGTTCCAGGAGGACGCGCCGAACAGGACGCCCACATTCATCAGCGAGCCGTATTTGCAGGCCTTGATCACATCCAGGATCGTATCGTCGATGTCGGCGACCGGGTCCGCCGCATCGTTCCACACGGCATCGGCACCGGGCCCCACCGCGTCCACGGCCAAATCAATGACCGTCTTTTCATGAGCCAGCGCAGCGACTTCAGCAACCGCGACCGCCCCTTCCCGCAGCATGTTTTCAAGCCCCTGGGCTTCGAGCTGTTCGAGATTATCCACGGGATAATCGAGGGCGTGCGGTTCGCAGTTGAACGTGGCATCGCTCACTTCAAAGCGCAGTTCGGACGCCCGGCCTCCGAGGGTCCGAAGTGTCTTAGGAATATGGAAGCGGTTTTTCTCGGTGTATTTCTTGAACCGTCCGGTCGAGGTCGGAACCTCAATGGTCGGGGCAATGAAATCGGCCACCGGCATGATGGCGCTCTGGGCGGCGCCCTGAGCGAACTGCCGAAGCATGGGATCGGAACTGATGGTCTGCAGACGGGACATAAAAAACCTCCGGTTTTCGAGTGATAAATGATTAAGCGTCCGGCTCTTCCTCAACCGTGATCAGGCCGAGGTGGACGGAACGCATGAGAACGAGCTGGCCGTCGATGCCCTTTTCTTCGGCTATAGCCACAATCCGGTAGGTACCGGCGGCTTCCGGCAGGACCGTCACTTTCCCCGACTGGCCTTCTTCCGCCGGATCGGCAAGGACCAGCCGGTCGCCGGGATTGCAGGTGCCGACCAGCGGCACCCGCACATTGCGGTCCGCGGGCAGCGGCTGGAAACTTCCCCGTTCCCCGGCAACAGCGCCTTCCAGAATGAGATACAGCGCCAGCGCCGTCAGGGAATCGGGAAGAGCCATCTGTGCCGTTCCGTCCACATGGCTGAGCACCGCGAGGCGGTCGGCGGCCGCGGACAGGTCGGCACCGCAGATGACAGAAATCGGTCCAGCTTTTACATTGGTTTGGGACATGGGTTTTCTCCTCAGTTTAAAAATTCCTGCTCGGCGCGGCGGAACGCTTCGGTATAGGCCACGCTTTCGGTTTTCATGATTTCCGCCGCGCGGTTGCGGATTTTCACGGCTTTGGATTCAGAAGCCGCGGCATCGCGGTTGCGCGTCGCCTGTATTTTCGAATCGCGGTTATGCAGCGGACGGCGGGTGTCTTTCGGGGACTGCTGGACCGGCTGCTGCCGTTTCAGGTTTTTGAAGAGCTCTTCGGTGAGCGTGCGGTTTTCAATAAACTGCGCCCGGACCTCGTCGCGGTTTTCGATGAGCGCGGCATGTTCATCAAGAAGGCGTCGGCATCCGCCTCCAGTTTTTCCCGGGACAGGGTTTCCAGCTCGCTCTCTGCGGTTTCGGCACGGTTCA
>JBFWJN010000073.1:0-14053 GCA_050253185.1 Kiritimatiellales bacterium
GATATTCCGATTCATTTCCGTCGGCTATATCCACGCTGACAGAAAAACCGCCGGCCGAAAGAATGCTGGAATTGATAAAATTGTGATTCAACCGCACATTGGACGACCCTGCTCCTGCGGCCAAATACAATTGATTACCACTGATTTTCGTACGTGCAGCCCCGAAGGCTTCCGTCCAGGCACCCCCTGACAGATCAGCGCCGGTATTATTCAGAATGCCGTTGGTGGACGCATTGACGTCGCCTGAATCCGGCCGGTCAAACGTATCCTGAAACAGAACATCCGCCCGGGATGCACTTCCGCATACGATCATTGTCCACAGAACAAACAACCGTCGTAGTTTCATTTTTTCTCCTTTCGAACTGAATGATTTTGTCATCTGCCGGATCGAGCCGGCTGACGATATTGTCTTTTTACGTTTCCATATTCGAAGAGCACTCTTTTGCTTTCAATGTGTGAGCTGCTCAAAAAAATGTTTGAAAATGACATAGTCGCCAAACTGAAATATGTTAAAGGTCAGATATGAAGTAATAGAATTCCGGATAATCTCTGCAAAAACGTAACTTATTACGGTTCATTCAGCAGAAAGGCTTTTCATGAAACCAAAAGGACGGATTGTTCATACGGCACGACAGCACATCTATATTCCGGCAAACAGTCGGGAACGATTCCTGAATGTCCCGCCTCCCTCTGAACCATACCTGTCCAACCATGATATCAGCTGGGCCGGTATCAGCGACCTGGCAAGCGGTTATAAAGCAGAAAGAAAGAATATTCTCACTCACCTGATCTTATATACCGTCGGAGGAAGCGCCACTCTGAAAATCAGACACCAGCCGGAATGCGCGCTCACGGCCGGCGATATTTTTATCGCACCGACACCGAGCGAATATACTTACCAGACCTCCCGGCACTGGGACATTCTCTGGATCCATCTGAATGCCGGATCTAAATGGGACAAACTGGTCGGCAGCACACCCCATGTCCGTCGTGCCGCCTGGGGCGAAGATATCAGGAGAGAAATGGAGACCTATCTGAGGGAAACTGTCCGGCGACGGGCAGATTCCGGCCGAGCACTCCATTCCTATGCGGATCTGATTGTGCTCTATCTTCAGCGCGAACTGTCCGAAGACGCTCAGGATCAGCATAACATCCGATGTGCCATGGAACAGGTGTGGAGGGAAGTGCAGCATCGCATCCACCACAAATGGAGCATAGGCGAACTGGCGCAACTGGCCCATATGTCCCGCGCAAGCTTCCAGAGATCCGTCAAGGAACAGACCGGAGTCAGTCCCATCCGGATGGTGCACACATTAAAAATGGAGCATGCCGGTGCAATGCTTCTGTACACGGATTATTCGCTGGAAGCCATCGCACAGGCTGTCGGGTATGAAGACCAGTTTTCTTTTTCCAAAGCCTTCAAGCGCTATTCCGGCATGAGTCCGGGACAATTTAAAAACCAAAAAATGAATCCCTGATTTCTGCGCTCACCGAAAGTACTTCCAAACATATTTCCGGCATAATCAAACATAGCAGAACGGCATCGCCGCTGATAGTCTGGATATGTTCTGCCGGATTTTGAATTTTAACAGGAATGCATGGAGAAACAGAATGACAACACAGCAGCAATGTCTTGGACCGGTCAACAGCGTATGCAAACGCACGAAACAACAACTTTTCACTCTCGGGATTCTAATGGCTTCCGTAACCGGATTTGGCCTCACCCGCACCCCGCTGGAAGTTCAGGTCACCGCCTCATCTGAACTGCCGTACGAAACAGCAGCACTCGCCGCCGACAGTGATGACGCCACGTTCTGGATTCCGCAGAACAGCCAGACAAACTGGATTCAGGTCGAGTTCAAAGAGCCTCAAATGGTGGAATCCGTTCAAATCAACTGGTCTCCCTGTGTCGGCAGCATATATCGGCTGGAAAGCTCCCTCGACGAGCAAACCTGGACGGAACTGTCGCGGGGACAGAAAAAAGGACCGAACCGTGCAGAAATCCCGGTCAAACAACCGGTGGAGGCCCGCCGGCTGCGCCTGACACTGGTCGGCGGCAAATGGCAGGGCCTTTCAGAAATCGGCATCAACGGACTCGGACTGATCAACCGCAAAGCCGCCACATTCGACAAGCCGGTTTCTGCCAAAGCTCCGTTTCGCGATTCGACTCTTTCGCCGGAAAAACGCGCGGCCAATGTCGTCTCGCTGATGACAGACTATGAAAAGCACCAGTTTGTCAGCGGATATGACCGATTCTTTATCCGTCCGCTGAAACGCTTCGGCCTGCGCGCCGTCTATCTGATGGATGCCACCGGCGGCGTCCATCTGCGGCCCGAGCTCGATAAATCCGACGTCGGCAGCATTGCCTATCCGAGCACCGTGGCGCTGGCCGCCACATGGAACGCCGATCTGGCCCGGCAGTACGGAAACTCCGTTGCCCGCGAATGCCGCCAACACGGAGCGGATGTGCTGCTCGGCCCCGGATTCAACCTCTACCGCACCTCCACCTGCGGACGAAACTTTGAATACATGGGCGAAGACCCGTTCCTGACCTCCCGTATGGCCACCGCCTATATCCAGGGCATGCAGAAAGAAAAAGTCATGGCCACCGCCAAACATTTCATCTGCAACAACCACGAATGGCGGCGCCACACATCCGACAGCATCGTCGATGAACGCACCCTGCATGAAATCTACATGTATCCCTGGTACTTTGTCGTTCACGAAGCCGACGTCGCCTGCGTCATGACCTCCTACAACTGGCTCAACGGCGAGAAGGTCAGCCAAAGCTCCATGGCCATCAACGGACTCCTGAAAAACAACATCGGCTTCGACGGATTGGTCATGTCCGACTGGGAAGCGGTCAAGGACACCTCCAAAGTCATCACCAGCGGCCAGGACCTGATTATGCCCGCCCTCCACGACTTCGCATCGTTCCACTGCGAAAAGAATCGGCAAACCGTCAGAAATCTCGACCGGATGGTCACCTCCATTCTCACCAAACTGTTTGAATTCGGCGTGTATGACCGTGAACGCAAAGATCCGGCGTATCTGAGCGAACAGGGTCGCAAAGAGTGCGAAGCGATCGCCCTGCAGACCGCCTGCGAAGCCATTACGCTGCTGAAAAACGACGGCGTTCTGCCGCTGAAACCGAAAGCCGGTGAACCGGTACTGGTTCTCGGACCGGACTCCGAACAGACCCGGCACACCGGCGGAGGCTCCGGCTGGGTTGAAGGATACGATCACAAACAGATCGGCCCCGAACTGCTGCAGCTGCTGGGCAAAGACAGGGCCTCGCTGGTTCCTTGGGAAACCGTCGCCGATGAAACCATCGCCGCCGCGCCGACTGTCGTCGTCTGCGTCGACCTGAACCAGCACGAGGCATCGGACCAGCCGCCGATGCTCCAGGACGATCAAGAGGCACTGGTGAAGCGCTGCGTGAAACTGAATCCGCGCACTGTCGTGGTGGTCAACAGCGGCACCGGCATTGAAATGGGCTGGAGCGATGATGCCGCCGCAGTGGTCTGGGCCTATTTTGGAGGACAGTACAGCGGCCAGGCCATTGCCAAAATTCTTACCGGCGAAGTCAACCCGTCAGGCAAACTGCCCTTCACCCTCGAACGAAAATTCACCGACTCCCCGGCATCTGGCTACCGGCCGGAAGGAAGCAGCTGGAACCAGGGTGTGAATCGGAAAAACCCGGTTGACGTCAGCCTGCCGGATATACCGAAAATATTTTACAAAGAAGGGGTGTTCCTGGGCTACCGCTGGTACGACGACCGGCAGATTTCAGTGCGCTATCCGTTCGGATACGGCCTGAGCTATACCACGTTTGCATACAGCGACATGAAAGTGGAAACGACTCCGGACGGAATCACAGTCACTGCCATCATCACCAACAGCGGCGATGCTGCCGGAGCTGAAACCGTACAGCTGTATGTCGGCGAAAAAGATGCCGATGTGGCGCGCCCGGTGCGGGAACTCAAAGCCTTTGCAAAAGTTCATCTGGAACCGGGAGAAAGCCGACCGGTTTCACTGAAGCTCCGCCCCATCGATCTGGCTTATTATGATGTCCAGCAGCATAACTGGCGGGTCCAACCAGGGAAATTCAACATTGAGCTGGCCGCTTCCAGTCGGGATATCCGGCAGGCCCAGACGATTAATTGGGAACAGGAACTGCGTTACCAGAGACCGACGGATTCTCATTCCCTGTAGTCCTGAAATTGATCCGTCCACCGAAAAAGACCGGCACCGCCGGTCTTTTTCGGTATTCAAGGGCCTTTTCAGAACAGCTGGACAATGAAGAACCGGCACGCCGAATGAAATGTAAGATATTTTCTGTTCAGTAACAGACATGTTATTTTCCGGGCTTTTATGAAATAAAGTTCCGTTCCAATGACTGCTGGAAAAACCATGAGGAAAAATAACCGATTTATTTCACTGTTTTTTTTAATCTGCGCTGCGATATGCCGCGCTGATACCGATCAAGAGCCTCTTCTCACATACGCGGCAGATCCGGATGTGCTGTCTGATGGAAAGTATTACTATCTGACCTACACCCAGTCCAAAACACGGGTGCTTCCAATTTTACGATCCACCGATACCCGTCGGTTTTCAGAGTTTAAAACGTACGATCCCGGCGCCGTCGATCCTGACTATGATTATTATACGGTCTGGGCTCCCAGCCTTGCAGTCTGGGACAAAAAATACATTCTTTTATTTTCTGCGATCCGACTGCCGAAGGGAGAGCCGGGAAAAGATTATGGCGATTTCGTGCGTGAAGGAAGGGAAACAACAACGTTCTACGCCACCGCGGATTCGGCCTCCCTGCGCTTTTCAAAACCCGTCCCGCTGAATTCATCTCTCAGCAGAAAAACCGCCGGCAGCTTTGAATATGGGAACAGCCAGTTTGATGGAGATCCCGAACAAATCGTGCGCATTGATCCATACCTGTACTGTGAAAAAAGCATTGCACGACTGTTTTATGTCTGGTTCCACCATGGCAACAACATATCCAGCGTCACCTGGCCGGACTTAACGAAACCGACTCCACACATACGCCCGACAGAGCCCAGTGAGGAAAACATCACGGAAGCCCCCTTTGTCTTCAAGAGAAACGGCATCTATTATCTGCTCTACAGCCATGGCCACTTTACCAGGAATTACGGAATGAGTTACGTCATGGCCGATTCTCTTGAAAAACTATCCAAACGCCGCAAGGTATACCCGCTGTACCGGGCAACCTACAGCGCCGAGGGCGCGCTTATCCGAAACGGGGGCCATTGCGCGGTTACTGAATACAGGGGAGAAACGGTTGTTTTTTATCATCAGGGGTTCTGGAAAATTTCTAAAAAAGGAAAGAAATCGTTCGTACGCAATGTGTATCGGGAAATCCTGACATTTGAATCGGACGGAACCATTCAGCCGCTGAACTGACCGATTCGAAGAACCGTCCGAACAAATTTCCGTTGACCAGCACTTCTCCTGAAAACGTCGGGATATGAGTTGACTCATTCCCCCCAGATTTTGGGAGCAACAAATCCCGCCCGGCCGTCTTTATAAGGCGCGACCGCATCAGCGGGCTGCAGTCGACGAAACGCAATCAGGTCCTTCATCAGCTGTTCGGTAACTTCCGGGTGAGCCATGGCGACATCTTTTTTCTCGGCGGCATCGGAAGAAATGCGGAACAGCTCAACGTGATCTTTATCGGAAGGTCCACTCGAAATATCCGGCCCACTCACCACCAGTTTCCAATCTTTGGAAATCACCGCATACCACTCCTCATCCGGACCGGGCTGGCCATGATAAAAATAGAGGGATCGTTCGGGAAGACGAGGAACGTTCTTGCACAGCAGGTCATTTAAATCCACTCCGTCCAGCGGCTTGCAGCCGGCCTGTTCAGGAGTGATTCCGGCAAGAGAAATCAGCGTGGGAAACAGATCAATGAATGCAACGCGTTCCGAAACCAGCTGTCCGGCCGGCCAGCGCCCGGGAAAACGTCCGCAGGCCACCGTTCTCACCCCGCCCTGATAGGAGGTCAGCTTGTGGCCCCGCAGCGGTTTGTTGTTGCCTTTGATGCTGAGAACGCCGCCGTTGTCACTGAAAAACAGAACCACGGTGTCCTTCGCCGCGCCCGTCTCGTCCAGCGTATCCAGAATGCGTCCGATCTGATCGTCCATGCAGGTGATCATGCCGAAATACACCTGTTTTTTTTCGTCATCGATCTGTGCATACATTTTCTTGTAACGCTCCGGAACCTGAAACGGGGAATGCGGCGCATTAAATGCCACATAACAGAAAAAGGGAGAGTCATCCGCAGCAGCATTGCGAATAAACTCGCAGGACGCATCGCCGATCAGTTCGGTGGCATATCCCTTCACATAGAGCGGGCTTTCGTTCCGGTGCCAGTCATATCCGCCGTCCCGTTCCAATGTGAAATAGTCAATGGCACCGTTCAGGCAGCCGGTAAAATCCGTGAACCCGCGACTGCAGGGGTGCCATTCTTTGCGGGCGTGCCCCAAATGCCACTTTCCGAACATTCCCCGGTGCGTATACCCGGCCTTTTGAAAAGCTTCCGCCAGGGTCACTTCGCTGGTCGGCAGGCCGAAGGTCCGCCATGGCGGAATCACGGCTCTGGCACAGCCATAACGGATCGGATAGCGGCCGGTAATAAATCCCGCGCGGGTAGGACTGCACATGGGAGAGGTGTAGAACTGATCGAGCTCAACGCCCTGCTGGCGGATACGCGCATCAATATTCGGGGTTTTGACATTTCGGTTATGCCAGCTTACGGCATTCCATCCCAGATCGTCCGCCATGATCACCACAATATTCGGGCGTTCCGCCGCCGCAGCCTGCCACACGGCCGGGAACAAAGTTGCCCCGATGGAACAGGAGAGAATCTTTGAGCGTTTTGAAAAAGTCATCATACGGCAGCCTGTCTTTCTTTCATCCGTTGTTTGGAAACCGCCTTCCACCCGCAATTTCCGATCAACAATGTTTTCTGTTACTGTCACCACTTAAACGTTAGATATAGCAGTATTCTTCATCAAATCCTGTATGACCATATCTGTTCTGACAAAAAATATGTCTGGAAATACATTTTTCTACAACAAAGAAGACCGTCCGGAAACCGCCCTATTTCATTCGGATTCAGAGCTTTCTACCCATACGACCCGAACATCCATCCCGAACTGGCTATAAAGCGTATGCCGTGCGAAGCGGATGTTCTGGATATGCTTTAAAAAAATTCGGATATGGTGTTTCCATCCGAATGCAGGCAGTATTTTTCGATAAAGTTTACAGACGGACCGTCCCGTCATCCGACTAAAAGCAGAGCGAAGTCCCGAAAATCAGGAGAAGAACTATGAACAGGATGAAACTTGCCATCGCCGCCGCAGGAGCCGCCGCTGCCACGGCCGGAACCGCCCGTACGGCGCCGCAGAAACCCAACATTGTGTTCATCATCGCCGACGACTGCACGTTCCGCGACATCGGCTGCTACGGCGGACAGGCGAAGACTCCGAACATCGACCGGCTGGCAACCCAGGGACTGAAATTTGAGCAATGTTTCCAGACCGCACCCATGTGCTCCCCGACACGGCACACCATTTATACCGGACTGTATCCCGTTAAATCCGGAGCATGGCCCAATCACACCTTTGCGTACGACAATGTCCAAAGCATCGTGCAGTACCTCAAGCCGCTCGGCTATCGCGTGGCGCTTTCCGGCAAACGGCACATCGCTCCGGAATCTGTGTTTCCTTTTGAATACTCCGGGGCCAAAAAGAACAACCCGAACATGAACGCCATCAGCCAGCTGATCAAAGAATCGAAAGAAGCCGGGAATCCGTTCTGCCTGTTCGCCTGCTCCAATGAGCCGCACTCACCCTGGGACAAAGGGGATGCCTCACAATATCCACCGGCTCAGGTTAAACTGCCGCCGTACATCGCCGACACGCCGGTCGTTCGGGAAAATTTTTCAAAATACCTGGCGGAAATCACCTATTTCGACGGGCAGGTCGGCCAGATTCTCGACCTGCTTGACAAAAACAACGTCGCGGACAACACCGTGGTGATGGTGACCTCTGAACAGGGCAATGCCTTTCCATTTGCCAAATGGACCTGTTACGACAACGGCCTTCAGACCGCCATGATTATCCGCTGGCCCGGGCATATTCCGGCAGGACAGACCACCGATGCCATGATCGAATATGTGGACGTGACGCCGACGATGGTCGAACTGGCCGGCGGAACGCCCGACCCGGTACTCGACGGAAAAAGCTTTCTGCCGGTGCTTGAACGGAAAACCGATCATCACAAGGACTACACGTATGGACTGATGACCACCCGCGGCATCTTTTTCGGGAACGATGCCTACCCCATCCGTTCCGTCCGGTCCGATCGGTTCAAGCTGATACTCAATCTGAACAACAAGGAAAAATTCACAAACGCCGCCACGCAGAACAGCGACTACTACAAATCCATGGTGGAGGCTGCGAACAACGGCGACCAGCGGGCCGCCGAGTTAGTGGATAAATTCCAGAACCGCCCGGCCGTTGAGTTTTTCGATGTCGTCAATGATCCAAACTGCCAGACAAATCTGGCCGACAATCCGGAATATGCCGCGGAAATTTCCAAACTCCGGAAAAAGCTGGACGAATGGATGGCCTCTCAGGGCGACAAAGGCATGGAAACTGAATACGGGGCAGATCAGCGGTGTCACAATCTCCTAAAGAAAGCAGCCGCGACCAAGAAAAAGGCGAAGAAAGAACACTGATTTATTTTCTTTTGCCGGGAACCGGCGGTGCACTCTCCGCCGGGAACCATCGGGCCAGTTCTTTTTTGACCGTCTCATATTCCGGGGAACCGGCCAGATTGTTCCATTCCTTTGGGTCCCGGGTATGGTCATAAAGCTCTTCCGATCCGTCGTGGTAGCGGATATAGCGCCAGCGGGAATCGCGAACGGCATAATCATTGCGGTTGAAGGTTGTTACACTCGGGCGGTCCCAAGGGGACTTCGGATTTTTCAAAAGGGAAACCAGGCTGCTGCCGTCCAGCTGCTGCGGAACCGGACCGTGGCTGCAGAGCTCGTTAAATGTGGGGTACAGGTCCAGCAGATTGACCGGTGCATCGCAGCGTGAGCCCGGCGCTGTCATGCCGGGGACCCGCCACATCATCAACAGGCGGGTGGTCTGTTCCCACAGCGCATATTTGGCAAAATGCTCTTTCTCCCCCATATGGAAGCCGTGATCCGCCACAATGCAGACAATCGTATTGTCCCGATGCGGGCTCCGGTCCAGAGCATCCAGCACCTGACCCAGGCAGTCGTCCATAAAAGAAATACAGGCGAGATACGACTGCAGAACCGGCTTCCATAAGCCGGCCTCCTTAATCGCATGAAAATCAATCGGCCGACTCAATGCGTATTCCCTGCCGACCGGAGGAATATCATCCAAATCGCCTTCCGGAACGTCGGGAAGCTGTATGGAATCGAGAGGATAAAGGTCGAAAAAGCGCCTGGGTGCCGTCCAGGGGTTATGCGGCCGGTAAATTCCGTAGACCATGAAAAATGGCTGGTCATAGGTTTTTCCAAGCCGTTTCCGAGTGATGCGCATATCCACAACATCACTGAAATCCGTGTCCGGCCCGGTCCACGCTTCATAATTGAAAAAAAACTTTGAATGCGGAATGGAATCGGGAATTGGATCAACTTTTGCTTTCGGAGCGTATTTGCCTTTCCCCCCTTCCGCATCGTTCCACATGGCGTTCATTCGCGGCTCAGGGGCCTCGGTATGAAACAGCTTGCCGCACCACAGGGTATAGTAGCCATTGTCTCGAAACTGCTCGGGAAGAAGCCGGGATGCCATCACCGGCTTTGATTTTCTGAGCTGATCGTCGTTGCCATAGACGCCTGAACGGTACGGGGCAATACCGCTCAGAAAAGCCGTTCGAGAGGGATTGCAGATCGGCGCCGCACAATAGGCATGCGTAAAGGTCATCGCCGAGCGGGCAAACCGATCCAGATTCGGTGTCTGGATGCCGGGATAATCCTGCAGCAAAGAAACATAGTCGTTGAGGTCGTCGATCACAACAAACAGAACATTGGGCTTTTCGGCGGGCAGTGCACACAGCACGGCACCGGCAACAACAGACATTTCCGCCAGCAGCTTTGTCTTCATATTACCCCATGGTAAAAATTATTCCGGTCACCGGAAATTAAAATACCAATGTCTCAGATTCCGCCGGTCAGAACAAACAGACGAATGGTAACCGGAGGAACGGGTTCTGTCGTGACCACAATATTATCATACCATGCACCGGCGTTATCATTGCTTCCGATCAGTCGAAACTGCCGCAAACTTGCACTGGTTGACGTCGATGCATAGGCAATGCCATCCGCCAGCTGGGTCCCGTTTACCCAGATGTCCAGCCCCGAACTGGAAAGAACAATTTCAAAATGTTCGTACGCATCCGGCGGAGTGGTTACTGAAGCATCAACCGGTCCTGCAAGATCCGTGCTGAGCAGGCAGGCCCTGCATAACCTTATTGGACAATAACCTGAAAGAATTTTTTTGCAGATGGGCTTGGCAATGTCCACTGAACCGTTTCATGTAAATTATCGGGCAGTACCTTTCTTTCCGCCAGTGATGTATTGATGAGTTGCCATTGATCGCGGGGAACTGAAAGGTTGGTTGTGCCATACAGCGCATAGTGCAGCTCACTGGAGTCCGCGACGCACCGGTACGACAGGGTGATCTGTTCGTTATCGGACCGGATCGCGGTCTGCATGGAGGTTCTGTCCGCAGACGTCGGATCCCCACCCCAGAGCCATTCGCTCAGGTTATCCATTCCGTCCTGATCTGGGTCAGCGCTGCTTTCCGCATCCGACCCCGTCAGGCCCGACTGAAGAGCATACGTTCCAACACGGGCGGCGGTGACCGGCAGAAGCCGGACCGCAAAATTATCCATTTCAACAAATCCCGTTCCCCGGGCACTCAGCCCGATATGATTGGAATCTGTATTTTCCCACACAAATGTACGGGATTCTGTAAACGCATTGTCCGTATCAATATCCAGTTTACGATTGTTGAACCAAACCGTCGCAGACACCTCGGCACCTTCAGAAAAATTTTCCAGACATTGGAAAGCTGCAAGCAGGGTTCCGCGGTTGGTCCCGACATTTACAGACTCAACCAGCGCGCCGTGCTGCCAGATGTTGACACATCCGGTCACATCCAGATCGACAAAAAATGAGGCGATGCCGTTCGTAAGATCCGACCGCCCGCGGAAAGCGCCGGGCTGGCTGATGTCCGCGCCGGCCGATGCTTCCGCATCCGTCAGCCCCACGCCGAACCCGCCGTATCGATCGTCCAGAGCGGCTCCGGGATTAATCTCATTAACGGTCAGTTCCACACTGAATCCGCCGGCATCCAGGATGTCCTGCCCAACAAAATTCAGCTTTGTCCCGGCTTCGGACATTCCGCTGCCGACCGCCATTCGCAGGCTGTTGTTTGTGATGACCGTGCGCGCAGAACTGAATCCCTCATAATACACCGAATCAACCGGTTCGAGGTTCATCCCCGCAGCCGTTCCGGAAAATCCGTCGCGGGCCGTGTCCGCATCATCAGAATCCGGACGGTTAAACGTATCAAACAACAGCTCGTCACCGGACGGCATTGCGAACGGATCGAGTTCCACACTCACCGGCCCAAGCTTACGGTTCCCATTCAATCCGTCATGGTCATCCACCCATGCATTGAAGGATTCGACCATGTCGGCCAGCAGGTCGGTGCGGTGAAACGCGAGATTATTGAGTTCAGACGGATCGGTTTCCATATTATACAGTTCCAGTGCATCCGCCGGCAGATCGGTCTCTCCATAAGACAGATCTTTCACGACCAGCTTCCATTTTCCCTGATAAAAGGCCCGGTTTTTTTCATGTTCAATGGCAAGCGCCGGGCGGTCCGTGGTTCTGCCCAGTAGAACTGGAAAGAAACTGACCCCTTCCAGAGGCGCCGCAGCGTAACCCGCTGGGTTCGTCGCCGGATGACTGATTCCGGTAATATCCAGCAGCGTCGGCAGGACATCGATCAGATGTCCGCGCGTATCCGTCCACGTTCCATTCTGCGCAGCCGGAATACCGTTGGGCCAGTGGACAATCATCGGCGTCCGGCAACCGCCTTCATGGGTAAAATGCTTATAGAACCGCAGCGGCGTATTGTTCACGTTTGCCCAGCCGCCGCCCAGATTCATCTTCGGCTCTCCGGCCTGCCCCATTTCCTTCAGCCGGTCCCCGGTTAAGGGGAAGGAGTATCCGGTATAAACCGTGCCGTCCTGAATCGACCCTTTGATTCCGCCCTCATAGTTCCCGCCGTTATCAGCGGAAAAGAGAATCAGTGTGTTGTCGAGTTCACCAGCTTCCTGCAGTCGATGAACCACGCGCCCCAGATTCTCGTCCATCTTATGAACCATTGCGGCATATGTGGCCATGCGGCGCGCGAGATCAGCCTTTGCATTGGCGGACAGCGTGTCCCACGCCGGCATCGGCTCACCCACGCCGCCGCCGCCCGGCTGCCAGCTGGTCGGTGCCAGCCGATCATTCGGCCCGATTACTCCTTCCGACAGCTGCCGCTCATAACGCTGGCGACGGGTATTGTCCCAGCCGGTTTCATAACGGAAAATATCAACATCATTGGTTTCCGCCGCATCCTGCCCGACATCGGTATACAGGTTGATGATTTCCTTCGGGGCCTGCAGCTTAAAATGCGGCGCGTTAAACGCCATATAAATGAAAAACGGAACATCATCACTCCTGCTCCAGTGATGATCGAGATATTTGAGAACATAATCCGCAACTGCATCCGGCTTGTAAAACTCACCGGGTCCGTACTCAACGGGCTGGATATCGGTATGGGTCGAAAAAAGATAGTAGGAACTCCCGTCCGCCCAGTAATCTCCGCCGGAGCCATCGGCGTATTCGCTTTGCCCAAACGCATACTGGAAACCCCGACTGACCGGATCCCGCAGAAGTTCATCTCCGGTATCCGGATCCAAGCGGCGCCCCAGATGCCACTTTCCCGCAAAATATGTTCGATATCCGTTCTCTCTGAGAATTTCAGGCGCCGTCACATTATTATCCGTGCGCAAATGCGGAAGGCTGGCATTGGGATTAAGCCCCGCGGTCTGCATATGCAGGCCGGTCAGCAGGGCAATCCGGCTCGGGGAACATCGGGCCTCATTATAAAAATGGCGAAACCGCAAGCCGGAGGCCGCAAGCGAGTCCAGTGTCGGCGTATGGATTTCTCCACCGTAACAGCCGAGATCCGACCAGCCCATATCGTCCACCAGGACCAGCAGAATATTGGGCCGCTCAGAAGCGGACACACAGCTTCCGATCAGGACCGGAATCAAAGGCGCTGTCCAACGTTTCATCATATCAGTCTCCTTTACTCCATCGAATATGAAGATGACCTATTCCACGCCGGAAGGAACCGGCTGTGGCGAGGAGGTCGGCCCCCAGACTTCAAGAACATCCGGTCCCGACGCCTGCTCGACAAATCGAATCCGATCAATCGACAGTTTGCGCGGATTAACAGTCGTCAGGGTTTTGTGGCGGTGATAAACAATAAACAGCTCACTGCCGTCCGGGGATGTCGTCAGGCAATGGTGTCCGGCGCCGTGAGCATACGCCGTGGATTTGAGAATCGGATTATATTCATATTTCTCAAACGGACCGAGCGGGCTGTCGGAAACCACATAGCCGACCGCGTAATTGATATTCTGATAGTGACTGCCGGAATAGGTCAGATAATAAAGTCCCTTGTGCCTGATCACTTCCGGCCCTTCCGTCACCGACGCCTGGTGCTGCTCCCACGGCTGATCCGGAACAATCAGCCGTGTAAGAGTCGATTCGTCCACAGTCAGCATATCGTCATTAAGCTTCGCGCCCCAGATTTCATTCCCGGCGCCGAAATGAACATAATAAAGATAACACTGTCCGTCGTCGTCTTCGAGCACATGGGCATCAATACGCAGGGTCGACGGCTCCATC
>JBFWJN010000074.1:0-13863 GCA_050253185.1 Kiritimatiellales bacterium
TTCTCTTCGGTCTGGCGCATGCCGAGCGAAATCTTCTTGTCTTCCATGTTGATGGAGAGAACCACCGCGTCAACTTCGTCGCCGACTTTCATCACGTCGGAAGCGCGCTGAATGCGTTTGGTCCAGGAGATTTCAGACACGTGAACGAGACCTTCAACGCCTTCTTCGATTTCAACGAACGCGCCGTACGGAGCGAGGCTGACAACCTTACCGTGAACACGGGTGCCGATCGGATATTTGGCGTCGATGTCTTCCCACGGATTGGAAAGGGTCTGCTTGAGACCGAGCGAAATACGTTCTTTTTCGAGGTCGATATCGAGAATCATCACTTCGATCTGATCGCCGACCTTGACCATTTCGGACGGATGGTTGATGCGGCCCCAGCTCATATCGGTGACATGCAGCAGACCGTCGATGCCATCGAGATCCACGAACGCACCGAAATCGGTGATGTTCTTGACCATTCCCTTGCGAACCTGGCCGGTTTTGATTTCGCCGAGCAGTTTGAGTTTCTGTTCGCGGCGAGCTTCTTCAATAATCTCGCGGCGGGAAACAACAATGTTTTTGCGCTCTTTGTTGATTTTGAGAATCTTGACTTCGATCGTGCGGCCGATGTACTCGTCGAGGTTGCGGACCGGAACAACGTCCACCTGGGAGCCGGGCAGGAATGCATCAGCGCCGATATCGACAATGAAGCCGCCTTTGATGGCGCGGGTGATGGTTCCTTCGACAATGCTGCCTTCTTCGCAGTCGTTGACGATGTGGTCCCATTTGCGCTGCTGCTCAGCACGCTTTTTGCTGAGAACAACCATGCCGTATTCGTTTTCGAGGCTTTCGAGGAGAACTTCGACATCGTCGCCGACCTGAACCTCTTCGAGATTTTCGAACTCGTCGCCGTCGATGAGCCCTTCGGATTTGTACCCGATATCGACGAGCACTTCGTCGTCCTGGACGCGGAGAACTTTACCGGGAACAATGGAACCGACGGAGAAGTCCTTGAGGGTGTTGGCATACATGGCATCAATCGCAGCAGCGTCTTTGCCGAGGGTGAGTGTATCTTCCATACTGATGTTTCTTTTTCTGTCCGGCGCCGTCCGCTCCCGCATTGCACGGCGCGCCCCGACCCGGGGTTATGTTCTTTTTTCCGCAGAACCTCACGACCACCCGGTCGGTTAACTCGCCTCCGCAGATTCAAAAAGAGCCGGAATAGTAATGGTTTACGCCCGGAACACAAGGACCAAATCCGCTTTTTCCAAGGTTTGGAAACAACGACGAATCTGGCTTCCAAACCCTGAAAAAATTCAGAGTCCCGCGGCGCGGCGCCGCCGGATTTCGCGGAGCGACACCAGCACAAGGGTCAGGACGGTCAGCGGGATCACGAACCAGAGCATCGCAAAGCCCAGTCCGGAGGCTTCCGGCCGTCCGGCTGCACTGAGGACCAGAAAGACGGTATAGGCAATGTAATAGCCGAAAAACAGCGCCCCTTCCCAGCGGGCAATCACGCTGCCGGTGAAAAACACCGGGAAACAGGCCACCGACACCGCCAGCATCACCGGAAAATCAAAGCGCAGCACGGATTCCGACACCGGGACGCCGTCCGGCGACACCAGTCCGGCCAGGCCCAGCACCGCCAGCAGATTGAACATATTGCTGCCCACCACATTGCCGACCGCAATTTCGCGCTGTCCACGAATGCTCGCCACCACCGACGTCGCCAGTTCAGGGAGCGACGTCCCGCAGGCCACAACCGTCAGGCCGATCACCAGCTCGCTGACGCCCAGTTTTCCGGCAATCGCCACCGCGCCGTTCACCAGCCAGCGCGTGCCCAGCACCAGCAGCGCGAGCCCACCCGCCAGCATCAACGCATCGATCCACAGCGAATGGGACTTCTCCCCGATCGAAAGCTCCACCTGCTGATGTTCCCTCCGGCTCTGCACAATCTGAAAAATCGTATACGCGATGATCAGCCCCAGCAGGATCAGTCCCTCTCCCCGGCCGATCTGCCCGTTGAGCCCGAACAGAAAAACGAGAACCGACGCGCCGATCATCAGCGGCACGTCGAGTCGGATCAGCTGACGCGACACCGTCAGCGGAACAATCAGCGCCGACAGCCCGAGAATCAGCAGTACGTTGAAAATATTACTGCCCACCACATTGCCGAGCGCAATATTGGTCTGCCCCGTCAGTCCGGACACCGTGCTGACCGCCATTTCCGGCGCGCTCGTTCCAAACGCCACAACCGTCAGCCCGACCACCAGCGGGGAAATACCGATGGCAACGGCCAGCCGCGATGCCCCGCGCACCAGCACATCCGCACCGACCGTCAGCAGGATAAATCCGACAAGAAGCAGCAGCGCATCCATACTGAAAAGAATACTCATGAGACCGCATCATCCTATGAACCCGCGGCTTTTCAATCTTTTTCCAAGCATTGGAAAACGACGACGAACCGGACGCTGATTTTTCCAACGACTGGAAACTACTGCGCGGGACGGATATCGCGAAGGTTGTACTGAAGCGTTGTACGGCCGTTCCAAACGTTTTCGTGAAGCGTGAATGCGACATCAACCGGACCGTCCGGCAGTTTTTCGGCCAGATTGAATCCGATGGCATCACGCCAGGTTTTCCCGTCCGTCAGCGTCAGCTTGAGATGCTTTTCCTTGAGGATGCGGGTATCGCTGGCGTGCACACCGAAGACCACCCAGACCGGTTCCGGATTGTCCTGCCCGAACGGACCGGCCCGCCTCAACCCGTCCATAAGCTTTTCATCGGCCTCGTCCAGCGAAACCTCACGGTCGATTTCCAGCACGGGACAGAGATCCGTTCCCTTAAGCTGGATTCCGGCGGCGGTGTTGAAGCGCGTTTTGAACTCGTCGAGGTGGCAGGCTTCCACCTCGAGACCCGCAGCCATGGCGTGACCGCCGAACTGCTTGAGCACATCGGCGCAGATGCTCAGCGCATCGAGCACGTTGAAACCTTCGATGCTTCGGCAGGAGCCGCGACCGCTTTCGCCGTCCATGCAGACGACGGCGACGGGCCGGCCGTAGCGCGCGACGAGCCGCGAGGCAACGATACCGACAACGCCGGGATGCCAGCCCTCGCGGGCGATGACGAGGCCGTAGTGTTTCGATTCATCAAAATAGGCATCGATCTCTTCAATGGCCTCGCGGACAATATCTTTTTCGATGGCCTGTCGTTCGCGGTTGGAGCTGTCAAGAAGCTGCGCGAGTTCATCGGCGCGCTCCGGCAGGTCGGTGAGCAGCAGGTCGAGCGCGGCGTCGGCCCGCCCCACCCGTCCGGCGGCGTTAATGCGCGGTCCGAGTGCGAATCCCGCGTGCCAGGTTTCGACGCTGCCGGTGATTCCCGCCAGTTTTTTGAGCGCGTTCCAGCCGGGCCAGCAGGAGTTTTCCAGGGTTTGGAAACCGGCGCGGACCAGCGCGCGGTTTTCGCCGAGCAGCGGCACCATGTCGGTGACGGTTGCGACCGCGACGAAATCGAGATAGCGGCGAAGGTCGATTGCCGACGAGGCGGCACAGCCGTGGTCACGGCCGGTTTTAACCACGGCGTGGCAGAGCTTGAATGCCATGCCGACACCGGCGAGAATGCGCGCCGGATGACCGTCGACCCGTTTCGGATTCACCACGGCGACGGCCGGCGCGAGCAGTTCGTCCGGCTCATGGTGGTCGGTGATGACCACATCGATTCCTTTCGTGCGTGCCAGCCGAACCGCGTCGACGGAATTGGTTCCGCAGTCCACGGTGACGATCAGCGATGGACTGTTTGCGACGACGCACGCCGAGAGTGCCTCGGGCGACAGCCCGTAGCCGTCTTCGAGGCGACTGGGAATATAGGCCGATACGGTTCCGCCGAGCTCGCGCAGGACGCGAACGGTCAGTGCGGTGCTGCAGACGCCGTCGACATCGTAATCGCCGAAGACGGTGATGCGCTCGCCGTCACGCAGCGCTCGAAAAACCCGTCCGGCGGCGACTTCCATATCCGGCAGTTCGAACGGGTCGCGCAACGTGGAGAGCGCGGGGTTCATGAAGAGTTCCGCGTCTTCGGCGGTCCGGCAGCCGCGCTGCGCCAGCAGGGCGGCCAGCGGACGCGGAACGTTTTCCAATGTCTGGAAAAATTCTTCCGCCAGCGGTTCGTCGCACTCTTTTATTTTCCAAAGTCTGGACATGTTCAGCAAAAAAGCGCCCCGGGTCACGGGGCGCTGTCTGTTCAGCCACCGTATAGCAGCTGTTATTTTTTCTTTTCTTTGTGCCAGAGCAGGACGACCGGCGTGGCAATAAAGACGGAGGAATAGGTCCCGACAATGATTCCGATAAACAGCGCCAGTGCGAAGTCATTGATCGCGCCGCCGCCGATAAACAGCAGCATGGCCACGGTGATCAGAGTCGTCAGCGAGGTGAGCAGCGTACGGGACAGTGTCTGGTTGATACTGAGGTTGGCAATGTCCTTGAAGGAGGCTTTGCCGCGCATCAGCTTGAGATCTTCGCGAATGCGGTCGAACACGACGATGGTGTCGTTGACCGAATATCCGACGATGGTCAGCAGCGCCGCAATGACGGTCAGGCTGAGCTCGCGGCCCATCAGGCAGTAGATGCCGATGGTAATGAGCACGTCGTGCAGCAGCGCGATGATGGCGCCGACCGCAAAGGAGAACTCAAAGCGGATGGAGATGTAGATGATGATCCCGAGCATCGCGAACAGAATGGAGGTGATCCCTTTCTTCTTCAGCTCGGCACCGACCTGCGCTCCGATTTTTTCTTCGCCGGCATTCTGGATGCCGGCATCGGCATAGGCGGACTGCATGGCGGCCAATGCGCTATCGCCGGCTTCAAAGCTGACTTTCACTTCGAGCGCATCATCCTGTGCTCCGGCTCCGGCACCCAGCATGCGCTGGTACTGGATGGTGACATCGTTGATTCCGGCTTCCGCCAGCGTGTCGCGGACGCTCTCAACGGCCGGGGGCTGCGCAAAGCGGAAGAGATAGGAAGTCCCGCCGGTGAAGTCGATTCCAAAGTTGTCCTGGCCTTTGATGGCGAAGACGGCCCAGCTGGCCACGATTACCAGAACGGACAGGCTGATTGCAAAAGTCCGTTTGCCGACAAAGTCGATTTTTGTTCCGCTGCGGATGAACGAGAACATCTTGATCGATGTCAGTTTGGCTTTTTCTGCCAGGGTATCGAGGAACAGCCGGGTGAAGACCAGCACGATGAGCATGCTGACAAGAATACCGGCGGTCAGCGTGACCGCAAACCCGCGAATGGAGCCGGAGCCCTGCCAGAAAAGAATGGCAGCCGTCAGCAGGGTTGTGACGTTCGCGTCGAGAATGGTGCTGAATGCCTTGCTGTAACCGGCGGTCACCGAGCTCAGGACGCTTTTGCCTTCGGCCAGTTCCTCCCGAATACGTTCAAAGATCAGGACGTTGGCGTCGACGGCCATCCCGATGGTGAGCACGATCCCGGCAATCCCGGGGAGAGTGAGCACCGGCAGGCCGGGCTGCGCGCCGCCCTCGGAAGCGAACAGGCCAAAAACGCCGGAAGCAAACCACATGCCGAACGGCAGCAGGATCATGACAAAGAGCAGCGAGATATCTGCAATGACACCGGCGAGCAGATAGTAGGCGGCCATGAAGACCACGACCGCGATGCCGCCATAAATGGTGGCGCGCACACCGCTTTGAATTGAGTCGCGACCGAGCGACGGGTCGACTTCGCTCTTCTGGATGATTTCCAGCGGAGCTTTGAGCGAACCGGCGCGCAGCGCGTTGGCCAGTTTCATGGCTTCTTCAACGGTGAAGATTCCGGTGATCTGGGCGTTGCCGCCGTAGATGGCGTCCTGAATGGTAGGCGCGGAGTAGAGTGTGCCGTCGAGAATGACCGCCAGGCGGCGGCCGTGGTCGCTGCCGACGTTGTTGCTGCCGTTCGGGGCATAGGCCTCTGTGACCTGGCCGAAGCGCTCAGCGCCCTTGGCGTTGAACTGCAATGTGATGTACGGGCGGTTGTTCTGCGGGTTGTAGTCAACCCCTGCACCTTTGAGCGCGGAACCCGTGAGCTGATTGCGCAGTTCAACATAGACCGGGCGATATACCGTGGAACCGTCGCGAAGCGTGTCTTTCTCGAGCATGAAGTCGGCGCCGCGCTTGGAGCCGAAGCGTTTCATCTCGTTCCAGAACGACCGGGTGAGTCCGCTGTCCGGAACCGCATCGCGGTCACGGATGTAAAAACGGTCGTTCTGTGCCTGAACAATGGTGAAGCCTTTCGGCGCCATACCGGTGTCAAACAGTTCATTCACCCAGGTGTCGCTGTCGGCGTGGACCAGACGAAATTCGAGGAAGGCGGCGCGTTCGATGAGCGCGGTGGCTTCCTGCATATTGTTGGTATCGATACCGGGCAGACGAATGATGATATTGTCGGAGTCGACCTGCGGATAGATTTCGGGCTCGGCAATGCCAAGGCCGTCTACACGGTTTCGGATGACTTCGAGCGAAACGCTTTTAGCGGTGGCGACATCTTCGTTCAGCCTTGATTCCAGTGCCTGACCGGTGAGTTCCGGATCGTCTGCCTGAAGCTGTTTGCGGATCGTATCGCGATCGACCTGAACAGTGAAGCTGGCGCCGCCCTGCAGGTCGAGGCCGAGTTTCACTTTTTGTTTAAAGGGAGTAACCAGAGCCAGCGACCAGGCGGTAATCGCGATGAGCGCCAGCCATTTCCAGAGTGCGTTTTTGTTCATATTGAATTTTCCAGCAGGTTAAGCCTTCACTTCAGCGGGCAGGTCGTCCTTTTCTTCCAGTACCTGGGAGACCGCGCTTTTGAGCACTTCGATTTTCGTTTTCTCCGCAATGAGAACCATCAGGGTTTTGTCTTTAACTGCCGTGATTTCTCCAATGATTCCGCTGGTCAGCAGAACACGGTTGCCGCTTTTAACCGCGGCGATGAGGGACTGGCGCTCTTTCTCGCGGCGACGCTGAGGGCGGATCATGACGAAATAGAAAATGGCCACCATAAAAACGAGCCAGCCGATGGTGAAGACGGGGGAAGGCTGTCCGGCCTCGCCGTTTGCGCCCGGAGGCGGAGCCATAGCAATGATCTGTGAAAGCATGTTGTCTCTCCTTACTTTTTCCCAAAAAACACGAAGGCCGACATGCTAGAGTCCGCCCCCGCCCTTGGCAAGCCAGAATCCGGATCTGTAAAAGAATCTCTAAACCGCAACCAAAATTCCCTCGCCGGGTTCCGGTTCCTCCCTATTCGCCTTGCGATCCGGAAAACGATCGGGAATACTGCGCCGCCTCGGGGATGTAACGCATGAAGGAATTATTCAGGGAACTGGCGGTCTTGTACGGGCTGTTCTGCCGGATCGGCCTGTTTTCGATCGGCGGCGGCTATGTGATGCTGCCGATGCTTCGCAGTGAACTGCTGGACAAGCGCGGCTGGGTGGATGATCAGGAACTGCTGGACTATTACGCCATCGGACAGGCCACTCCCGGCATTATCGCAATCAATACCGCCACGTTCGTCGGGTTTAAGCGGCGCGGAATCGCCGGAGCGGTTGCCTCAACAGCCGGAATGGTCACCCCGTCACTGATTATTATCCTGCTGATTGCCGCCCTGATTCCTGCAATGCAGACCAATCCGCTGGTTCAGAAAGCCTTCAAAGGCATCCGCGTGGCCGTGGCGGTGCTGCTCTGCGCCACGCTGATTTCACTGGCCCGCAAGGGCTGGACAGGGCTGAGAGATGTCCTGCTGTCGGTGGCGGCATTTACGGCAGTCATACTGTTCGGCACGTCGCCGATCCCTGTGATCGTCGCGGCCGGGATGGTCGGACTGATTTTTTCCAAACCCTGGAAACCCAAATCATGATGCTGCTGAATCTTTACTGGGTATTCTTCAAAATCGGGCTGTTTACCATCGGCGGCGGACTGGCCAGCCTGCCGCTGCTGCAGGCTGCCGTGGTCGAAAGCGGAATGATCAGCCAAACCGAGTTTATCGACATGCTGGCGATCAGCCAGTCAACGCCGGGTCCGATCGGGATCAACATGGCGACGTTTGCGGGTTATAAGCTGGCCGGCATTGCGGGCGGATTCATCGCGACACTGGGTATTGTGTCCCCGTCGCTGATCATCATCATGGCGATTGCGGCGTGGATGAGAAACTTTGCCGCCCATCCGGTTGTGAAAGGTATCATGGGGGGAATCCGCCCGGCGGCGCTCGGGCTGATTGCGTCGGCCGCGTGGTTTATCCTACAGAAGGCGCTTGTCTTCGCGGAAACCGCATCTGTCAGCATCCCGGCGCTGCTGCTGTTTGCCGGGCTTGCCCTCGCCTACCGGCTCAGGCCCGCGTCCCCGATTCTCTATATCCTCGCCGGAGGAGCGATCGGATTGCTGGTTTTTTAATTTCCGTTGACAGTCAGGTCGTCATAAAACGCAGCCGTGGCAGCGGTCATGTACGGGATCAGCCAGATGAAACCGATTCCCAGTGTGAATATACAGAGAATCTGCCAGCCGATAAACCGCAGCCAGAGCAGACCAAGACGCCAGTAGTTGCCGCTCATCAGTTCAATACTGCGGCGGATCGCTTCGCGGGCGCGGACCGACGGATCATCCGCGACAATATAAAGCACCTGGTAATAACGCATCTGGATGAGGATGATAACGGCGACCATCGTCAGCAGAACAATGGCCATCAGCGCATAAACCGTATAGGCCGGCATCAGCGCACCGTCCGGGTGCACAAAGAAAAACAGTCCGGCAGCCAGCAGCATAAACGGAATCATCCACGCCATAACAATCAGCTGAACCAGCACATAGGCACACCACGACGTGCCGAACCGGCCAAATCCGTCAAAGAGCAGGCTGAAGGGGTTATACTGCGAGCGGACGGTCGCCAGAAAGAACATGTGCATGCCGACAACCAGCGGCGGTGCAAAGATCCACTGCAACAGGCCGCCAGCAAACGGCACCTGTGTAACGCCCATCATCAGCACCATATAAACCAACATGATTCCAATTGCCTTTCCCCAGCTCCCGGAAAGACCGGTGCGGGCGGACTGTGTGATCACACTGAGCGGCGTTGTGCTTTTCATTATCCCTCCTTTGCCAGCGCCCGGTCGATATCGGGCACGGCGGACAGCAGTTTTTTCGTATAGTCATGCACTGGTGCATCGCAGACCTGATCGGCCGTGCCAGTCTCGACAATTTCCCCGCGGTACATCACAGCAATCCGGCTGCTCATTTCGCGCACAACCGCGAGATCGTGCCCAATAAACAGATAAGCCAGTCCGCGATCACGCTGAAGCCGTTTGAGCAGTTTAATGATTTCGGCCTGGACCGATACATCGAGCGCGGAAACCGGCTCGTCGGCCACCAGCAGCTTCGGTTCGAGCGCCAGCGCACGCGCGATGCCGATGCGCTGGCGCTGCCCGCCGCTGAATTCGTGCGAATAACGGCCAAGCCAGTCGGGACGAAGGCCGACATCTTCAAAGAGCTGCTCCGTTCTGGAGCGCCGCCCTGCCCGCGAGCCGCCCAGCCCATGCACATAAAGCACTTCTTCGATGGCCGCTCCAACGCTTATGCGCGGATTGAGCGAACCGAACGGATCCTGAAAAACCATCTGCGCCTGCCGGCGAAACCATTTGAGGGCCGCGCCCTTCAGACGGGTTACGTCCGCGCCATCGAACTCGACCCGCCCGCCGGACAGCCGCTCGAGACCGAGGATGGCACGGCCGAGCGAACTTTTCCCGCAGCCGCTCTCGCCGACCAACCCAAGCGTTTCCCCGGCGGCCAGCGTCAGGCTGACGCCGCGAACGGCTTCGAGCCGGTCGTAGCGAACCCGTGCGTCTTCAACTGTCAGAAGCGGTTTCATGATTTCTTATGCAGGCGAGGAACGGCAGCGAGGAGTTTTTTTGTATAGTCGTGCTGCGGGGTGCGCAGGACGGTTTTTGTTTCGCCGGATTCGACGATTTTCCCGCGGTTCATGACATAGACGCGGTCAGCGATGTCGGCGACAATGCCGAGGTTGTGGGTAATAAGCAGAATGGAGAGCCCGCGCGCGCGGCGCAGCTCGACCAACAGTTCTAGAATCTGTTTCTGGACGGTGACGTCGAGCGCGGTGGTCGGCTCGTCAGCGACGAGCAGGTCGGGATTGCAGGCGAGCGCCATGGCAATCATGGCGCGTTGCTGCATGCCGCCGGAGAGTTCGTGCGGATAGGATTCGGCGGCGCGCTTCGGATCGGGCAGCCCGACCGCGGTCAGCAGTTTTTCGACTTCATCTTTGACGTGCACGCCTTTGCGGTGCAGACGGATGGCTTCGCCGATCTGCCAGCCGACGGTGAACACCGGGTTGAGCGCAGTGGCGGGTTCCTGAAAAATATAGGCGATGCGCGCGCCGCGAAGTTTCCGAAGTTCGGAACGTTTCAGCTTCAAAACTTCCAATGTTTGGAAATTCACGGAGCCGCCGACGATGCGCCCGGCGGGTTCCGGAACGAGTTTTGCGAGGGACAGCGCGCTGATGCTTTTGCCGCTGCCGCTTTCGCCGACGAGCGCGACGATTTCGCCGGAAAAAATCCGAAAGTCCACGCCGTCGACGGCACGTACCGGATCCGCGCGGGGTCCGAAATGAACCTGCAGGTTGCGGACATCGAGCAGCGGGCTGTTTGCGGAGTCTGTCATTTCAGCGCATCCGGTGAATCATGAAGGGACTGGCGGCTCCAAAAACCATGACCGGCAGCCAGCCGCCGAGCCAGGCCGGTATGAATTCCTGTTTGCCGAGGCCCTGGGCGGTGAGCTGCAGCAGATAGAATCCAAAGAAAAGGAACATGGCGGTCATGATGCCGACGAAGGCGCCGCGCCGGCCGGTATGCGCGCCGACGGGAACGCCGATGAGGGTGACGATGATGCAGACGAACGGCACGGCCAGCCGGGAATGCAGGTCGACCAGCAGGCGGGCGCGGGCTTCGCCGACGACGTCATTTTTAGAGCGCAGATAGCGGCGCATCTGACTGGAGGAGAGATACTGCGTATCTTTGACTTCGGTGAGAAAGGTCTGCGGGGTTTCCTGCAGGTCGCGCATTTCTTTCTGCATGATCATCTCGGGCGGCCCGTCGAGGTCGCCGTTTTCCCTGTAGGCCTGCAAGGTCATGTCCATGAACCACCAGCGGCCGTCGAGCCAGCGCGCTTTGTCGGCATTGATTTTGACGGCGTCGGTTCCGTCGGGCCGTTGTTCGACAAGTTCGATGTTGTACATGGAGTTGTCGCGCGTATCGAGTTTCTGGATCATCCAGACGTGGTTGCGGTCTTTGAGTGCCAGGTTGCGGGCGAAGAAAATGGCTTCGTCTTTGCCTGCCTTCTGATAGTCGAGGAATTTTTCGGCGCGCCAGGCGGAATCGGGTGCGATTTTTTCGTTGATGAATGCGGTCAGCAGGGCGGCGGCCATGCCGACGCCTATGAAGGGCAGTACAATGCGGTAGATGCTGACCCCGCCAGCCCGCATGGCGATGATTTCGCTGTGGCGGGTGAGCTGAGAAAGGCTGTAGAGCACGGCAAGCAGCAGGCAGACCGGCAGGATCTGGACGATCACGGGCGGGATGACGAGGCTGTAATAGTAGAGGATGTCTTTTGGGCTGACACTGCTTTCGAGGAAATCGCTGAAGTTGTCGAACAGGTCGTCGATGATGACAATGAGCAAAAAGGCAAGCAGACAGTAAATCAGCGGGAACAGCAGGCTCTTCAACAGGTATTTGGTGAGTATTTTCATAAATCGGCTATACCCTAGCTGTAAAGAACCGGCCCCGCAAGTTTGGATGATTGATGAGTGATCCGATCCGAATCTGTTCGATGCTTCACTTGAAGCACAGCGGCAAATAACGGATACTCCGCGGCAGAAACGGAGAATCTTATGTCCACGCTTGAAGTACGAATCCAGGAACCGGTGACGTTTGTAATTTTCGGGGCAACGGGAGACCTGACCCGCCGCAAACTGCTGCCGGCGCTGTACACCCTGTTCAAGGAGGGAGCGCTTGCCGAAGAATTCAAAATCATCGGCTTTGCGCGCCGCGAATACGACAAACGGGGATTCTGCCAGCTGATGCGCGAATCGCTGAAGGCGCACAGCCGTACGCCGACCGATGAGGACTCCCTGCGCGCCTTCTGTTCGCACCTGGTGTATCACCGCGGCGACCTGTCCGATCCCGAGGCCTACACCGCACTGAAAAAACGGTTCGACGAGGACGGCTGGCCGGCGAACCGTCTGCTGTATCTGTCGATTACACCGGACCTGATTGAAACGGTGGCGGAGCACCTGAAAAACACCGGCCTGATTACGGCCCCCCACCAGAAACCATGGACCCGCGTGGTGGTTGAAAAACCGTTCGGTCGCGACCTGGCCAGCGCACAGGAACTGAACCGTACGCTGCTGGCACGGCTGGACGAATCGCAGATTTACCGGATCGACCATTACCTCGGCAAAGAAACGGTGCAGAATATTCTGTCGTTCCGGTTTGCGAATACGATTTTCGAGCCGGTGTTCAACCGCACCTATGTGGATCACATCCAGATCACGGCGGCGGAAACCGTCGGCATGGAGAGCGGGCGCGGCGCGTTTTATGATAAGACCGGTGCGCTGCGCGATATGGTGGCCAATCACCTGTTCCAACTGCTCTGCCTAGTGACGATGGAGCCGCCGGACGGCCTGGAGGCCCGGTCAATCCGCAATGAAAAAATGAAGGTGCTGCGCGCGCTCCGCCCGGCGACGATGACATCAAAACGTCCGGCGATCTGTTTTGGGCAGTACAGCGGCAGTGCATCGGCGAAGGCGTATCACGAGGAAGAGCGCATTGACCCGCAATCGAAAACGGAGACGTTTGCAGCACTGCGGATGGAGGTGAACAACTGGCGATGGGCGGGCGTTCCGATTTATCTGCGCACCGGCAAGCGGCTGGCGAAGAAGACAACGGAAATCGCGGTGCAGTTTAAGACGCCGCCGCTGTCGCTGTTTCAGCATGTCGCCTGCAAGGGCGATGTGTGCGACATGACGGGCGTGAAACCGAATACGCTGATTTTCAAGATTCAACCGGACGAAGGCATTTTCCTGCAGGTGTCGGCCAAGCGCCCGAGCATGCAGATGGTGGTGGAGAGCGTGAATATGGACTTTTCCTATTCGGGCCGCTGGGCGAAGGATCTACCTGAAGCCTATGAACGGCTGCTGCTCGATGCGATGCGCGGCGATTCGACGCTGTTCACACGTTCCGATGAAGTCGAGGCGGAATGGTCGGTGATCGATGAAGTGCTGGCGGCCGCAACCGGCCAGCGGCCGGCGTCTTATGCGTCCGGCTCGTGGGGACCGATAGAAGCCGATGCCCTGCTCTCCGGCGATGCCCACTGGATGAACGAATGAATGTCCGACTGATTTATGTGACCGCGCCGAACCGTGCAGAAGCGGAACGGATTGCCGAAGCAGTTGTGACTGAACAACTGGCGGCCTGTGTCAATCTGTTTGACGGAATCACATCGATTTACAGGTGGGACGGTCGACTCTGCAGGGAAACGGAGGCAGCGATGGTTCTGAAGACGACCGCGGAGTGTGTCGATGCGCTGACGGCCCGGATCAAAGAACTGCATTCCTACGAATGTCCCTGCATTGTCGCGCTGCCAATCGACGGAGGAAATCCCGCTTTTCTCGAATGGGTGCGAGGCAGCGTTCGCCGCTGAGTTTCCAACCATTGGAAAATCCGGTGCGGATTTTTCCAATGTCTGGAAAAATCCAGACCGTCTCATCGGGGCGATGAGGGCAGCTCAACGATCGAGAGCCAAAAGTTCTCAACGATCTTGACGACTACGATGAAGCTATCGAGGTTCAGCGT
>JBFWJN010000075.1:0-13706 GCA_050253185.1 Kiritimatiellales bacterium
ATGACAGCAAAGAGCTGAACGGCGGCGAGGCGTCGATCTGGGTGGCTCGCCTCAAGCCCAATATGTATGAACTCGACACCTCACCGGTGTTCTGTGTGGAACCCACCCAAAGCTGGGAAAGCGAGTGGTGTGAAGGCGTCTGCGTCATCAAGCACGAAGAAACCTACTACCTGACCTACTCCTCCAGATTCTATGGAAGCGATGCCTATGAAATCGGATGCGCGGTTGCCGACAGTCCCATGGGTCCATTCACCAAGGTGGACTACAATCCCATCCTGAAGCAGGAAGGCACGGATCCGATCTACTACGGCCATACGGGCCCCGGTTCGCATGGGTTCTTCACGTCGCCGGATCATTCCGAACTGTTTATTGCGTACCACACGCACGTTTCCAGCCTCTATGGCGGCCCGCGGCAATTGAATATAGACCGGGTGCAGTTCATCGACAACGGCACCGGCCCCGACCGACTCTTCATCGATGGGCCGACCCTCACCGAACAACCCTATCCATCCGGTTCCCCGGCCACGCCTGCGGCGGTCAACGATGAGTTCAATGAAGGCAGGATCAATTACGATATCTGGAAGAATGTGTACAACCAGAGCACAAACAAGTTCGACCTGCTGGACGGGCAACTGCGCATTCAAATGCAGCCCGATGACCTGATCGGAAGCAATAACACGGGTGGAAACATCTTTTTGCAGGCCGCACCCGAGGGCGACTATGAAATCACTACGCATCTCAGTGCCGACTGCAACGCAAACTACCTCCAGGCCTTTCTGGTGGTGTGGCAGGATCCCAACAACTATGTCATGTGCAAGACCGCATACGACAACGGTGCGGTATTCGTGGCTTCGAAGGAAGTGAATGAAACCGTTACGAAAACTGCAACGCCGAACACCATCGGGGCCGACGTGTACCTGAAAATCGAGAAAACCGGACAAAACTACGGCTGCTGCTACAGCGCGGACGGAACCAACTGGATTCAGATCGGCTCGGATATCGCCTTCGACATAAACGAGGAAAAGGTCGGGTTCGGTGGATGGAAGGCCAGCCCGGACCTGGTCGGAATCTGGCGTGCCAACTTCGACTGGTTTCACATCAACGGTGCATCTGCCGCCAGGAACGCCTACGAAGCCTGGGCTGCTGCATACAACCTTGAAGGCTCCAATGCCTGGAGCTGGATCGACCTGGAACCGGACGGCATGAACAACCTGCTCGAATACGCTCTCGGCGGCAACCCGACGAATGCGGATGCCGCAACGGTTCTTCCCTCGGGGGAAATGGTTCCAATCCTTGGAACCAACTGGCTCGAACTGGTCTACCTTCGCCGCCATGACTATGCGGCGCGCGGGCTGACCTATACCGTCAAAGCGGCGACCTCGCTCACCCCGGGCCAGTGGAGCACCAATGGCGTGGCCCCCGGCGGCTCCGAGCCGTTCGACGAGGAGTTCGATACCGTCACGGATCGCATTTCCACCGAAAACGAACCTGCAGGCTTCCTGCGGCTGGAAGTCCGGCAGAATTAGAGAATGCAGTCCTGTAAACGATGCCGCGGAATATTTTCAATATTAGTACGAACAGATTCAGCATCGACCCGTCAGGGGACGTCGCTTAGTGTTTGCGCGTGGATTTGATCAAATGGAGAAATGAATGAAAAGAGTGCTTCAGGGCGTAGTGTTTGCTTCCTCTGTCGTGGTGATGAGAGCTCAGGGAGCGGCTTCATCAGATGTCGAAATAAAAGGGAAGTCCGACGGGATATCGCCGAACATCGTCTGGATTTTTTCGGACGATCACGCTTATCAAGCGATTGGCGCGTACGGCGGCCGGCTGCAGGCGCTGAATCCTACGCCGAATATTGATCGGATTGCGAACGAAGGCATGCGGTTTGACCGCTGCTATGTTGCCAATTCAATTTGCGGGCCGAGCCGTGCGACTCTGCTGACCGGTAAATTCAGTCATATGAACGGGCAGTTGGACAATCAGGCGCCCAATCAATTTGACCATAATCAGCAGCAGTTTCAGAAAGTGCTGCAGGAAAACGGCTATCAGACAGCCATTATTGGAAAGATTCACCTGGATGGAACCCTGCAGGGTTTTGACTATTGGGACGTGCTGCCTGGACAGGGGAAATACATAAATCCCGCTTTCATTTCCCAAAACGGCAGAAAACGATACCCGGGATATGTCACGGATATCATTACCGATAAAGCTGTCACCTGGTTGAAAAGCCGGCGCGACCCATCCCGTCCGTTTATGCTGATGGTGCACCAGAAAGCTCCGCACCGCAGCTGGTTGCCTGCAGCGCGGGACATGACGCGGTATGAAGACGTTGAAATTCCCGAACCGGCGAATCTGTTTGATGATTACGCCACGCGCACCACAGCGGCGCATGAGCAGGAAATGAGCATTGGGAACGATATGATGACGGGCGCGGATCTGAAGATCGGCCCAAAATATGCGGTTCCCGGCGGTCAGTTCGAGGCGCGGAATACATGGTTTGCCGAACATCAGCCGAAAGGCCGGGATTTGGTGAAATGGAAATACCAGACCTATATGAAAGACTACCTGCGCTGCATCTGGTCGGTGGACGAGGGGGTCGGAAAGATTCTGCAGACACTGAAAGATCAGGGGCTGGATGAGAACACCATTGTTTTGTATTCCTCCGACCAGGGATTCTATTTAGGTGAGCACGGATGGTTTGATAAGCGGTTTATGTATGAAGAATCGTTCCGTACACCCCTGCTGGCGCGCTGGCCGGGGCACATCAAAGCGGGGTCTGTGAACACGGATCTGGTGCAGAATATTGATTTTGCCGAAACGTTTCTGGATCTGGCAGGGGCTCCCATTCCGGCGGATATGCAGGGGAGAAGTATTGTTCCTCTGCTGAAGGGAAAAACGCCGAAAGACTGGCGCACATCGCTCTACTATCACTATTACGAATATCCGAAGCCGCATCACGTGCGCCCGCATGAAGGCGTTGCGGATCAACGGTATAAGCTGATCCGGTTTTACAGCGATGACCTGCCTGAAGGTGAAGAGTGGGAACTCTATGATCTCGAAAAGGATCCGTCTGAGATGAACAATCTGTTCACCAACCCGGAATATGCCGACACCGTTCAACGTTTGAAAAAAGAACTGGCCCGCCTGCGCAAAGAATATCAGGTGCCGGTAGAATAAAGTCGATCGCATGGGAATTTAGAGAGGATGTTACGATGAAAATGATGGATAAACGCCGGTTTGGGGCGAGGATTGTTGTCGTATTACTTGCTGGAACGGTAGCACAGGCCGGGGATTTTTGGTATTCCGAATCCGATGCGGCACTGAAAAAACGTGCGGTGGAACTTCGGAAGCAGCTGACGCTGGAAGAAAAGGTTGCTTTGACGCACGGGGATTTTTACTCAGGAGGCGTTCCACGCCTCAAGATCCCGGAACTCGTGATGTCGGACGGGCCGGTAGGAATTCGTTTTTCGTGTATTACCCGCACGGCGGAGGTGACGAAAGGCGAGGTGCAGGCGTCCTCTGTGACGCGCGAAAATATGCCGGAGCGCGCGACGATGCTGCCGGCTACGCTCGCATTGGCGGCGTCGTGGGATCGGGCGGCGATGTATAAAGCGGCATCGATTGTTGCCGACGAAATGCTCTTTGTCGGCGGGCATGTGCTGCTGGCTCCGGGAATGAATATGATGCGCGATCCCCGAGGCGGACGTAACTTCGAGTATCTGGGTGAAGATCCCTATTTAACGGCGGAAATGGCGATCCAGTATGTGCGCGGCCTGCAGGACAAAGGTGTCGCGGCGAATCTGAAGCATTATGTCGCCAATGAGCAGGATGGACTGCGGCATCTGACCTCCTCCCGTGTGGATGAAAAGACATTGCGGGACGTGTATGTATATCCGTTTGAGCGGACGATTCGGGAAGCAAATCCCTGGAGCCTGATGACAGGCAACAATCTTTTGGATGATGTTTATGTCAGCGAATCGCAGTTTGCGCTGAAAGAGATTCTGCGCGAACAAATCGGTTTTGACGGCGTGATTCTGACGGACTGGCGCTCGGCGTATAAGGCCGTTCCTTCGGCCAAAGCGACGCTGGATATGACCACCGGATTCTGCAAATACGTGTACGGATGGCATCTGCTGGATGCGGTGAAAAGCGGAGAGGTTTCAGAGGATCTGCTGGATGCCATGGCGGACCGTATTCTGCTGCTCTATCTGCGCACGGGTGTACTGGAGGCAGAATCCCGGCAAAAGGGCGCGGCTGGCATTCCAGAGTTTCGCAAAACCCTTCGCGGGATTACGGCAGACTCCGCTGTACTGCTGAAAAATCTGGACGGCCTGCTTCCACTTAAGTCCGGGCAGAAAATTGTGCTGACCGGTCCGGGAGCGACCCGAACCGAAGCCGGAGGAGGCTCCAGTGCGGTCAATCGTGGGTTTGAACGACAGACGATTTTTGAGGGTCTTAAAAATCGGTTCGGCAGTTCCGTTGTTTATCAGCCGGCGAAGGATGTGGATCGTCATGCGGATGTCATTGTTTACTGCGCGATCGGTCCGATCGGTCATGAAGGAAGCGACCTGGACGCAATAAGTCTTCCGCTCGAACAGCAGGACTCAATCAGACAGCTCGGAGCCGCTACCGATCATTTGGTCGTGGTTCTGCAGACCTCGACGGCGACGGACATCACAGGCTGGGAAAATCAGGCGGATGCCGTGCTGGTGGCCTGGGTGGGGGGAGAGCTGTTTGGTGATGCCGTGGCAGATGTGCTGAGTGGCGCAGTGAATCCATCGGGTCGCCTGCCTTGTACGTTCGGCAATGCCATTGAAGACTATCCCTGCGCGCGGCTGAACACCTGGCCGGCCGTTCCTGTTCATGACCAGCCGTGGAAAAAAGCAGGGAGAAACGAGAAAGAACGCAATGTGGCCTATTCCAAAGCGCCCTCCTTTGTCATCGATTATCAAGAGCAGGAACTGATCGGTTACCGAGGATTCATCGCCAACAGCATTAAGCCGGTCTATTCGTTCGGCTATGGCCTGAGCTACACCACGTTTGAGGTGAATGGATTGGAAATTAATCCGAAGGGTGATGACTGGGCGGTGCAATGCACCGTGGCCAACACCGGCAGAAAAGCCGGAGCCGATGTCGTTCAGCTCTATGTCACACTGCCTGGCGATAAGGCACGGAAACTGCGTGGATTTAAAAAAGTAATGCTCGCTCCGGGAGAGTCCAAAATCGTCAGCCTGAAACTGCACGGCAATGATCTGACCGTCTTTAATCCCGAGTCCAGAAAATGGGAAGCCCCTGCCGGAATCTATACGATCGAACTGGGCGACCAGGGTGCTGAAGAACTGCCGTTGTCTGCCGCGATAAGGCTGGACAACGTAAGAACGTTCGACAGACCTTAATGAGCGGCAGTAATCAGGGGCCCGGAATGTTTTGAAAACCGGTCCATGTATTTCGTGTAAGATGATATCGACAGGAGAAGCGAATGCGCACACCACATGTTCTATCGGGAATTGCACTTGCCGGGGCGCTGCTGCCGGCCGCAGAGTCGGAGCGGCCCAATATCCTGTGGCTGACGAGTGAAGACAACAATACGTTCTGGATCGGCTGTTACGGGAATCCGGATGCGGAAACGCCGAATATCGACAGGCTGGCGTCAGAGGGCTTCCGGTATGTCAACGCCTTTGCCAATGCGCCGGTCTGCGCGCCGTCACGCAGCACCTGGATCACCGGCGTTTATGCGCTTTCGATGGGAACGCATCCGATGCGCAGCCGGTATGACATTCCGCATGACCGAATTCCGTATTACCCGGACTGCCTGCGGGCAGACGGCTATTACTGCGCCAACTTTACAAAAACCGACTATAACATCGGCGGGCGGCCGGATGGGGACTGCTGGGACGCGACCCGTCCATTGAACTGGAAGAAAAAAAGGAAGAAAGCCCCGTATTCCCAGCCGGACTGGGACGTGCTGAAACAGCACGAGCCGTTTTTTCAGGTGGTGAATTTTTTCGACTCGCATGAAAGCCGGGCACAGGGCGACGTGGAAAACACGGATCACCGTCCGGCCGATACGCGCCTGCGGGCCTATCATCCGGACCTTCCGGACATTCGTAAAAACTACGCCAAATATTACGACGCAATGAAGCGGATGGATGGCCATGTCGGACGGGTCCTGGCCCGGCTCGACGAGTCCGGAATGGCGGACAATACGATTGTCGTTTACTGCTCCGATCACGGCGGCGTCATGCCGCGCAGCAAGCGGTTTCTGTTTGATACCGGCCTGCACGCGCCGCTGATTGTCCGCATTCCGGAAAAATACCGGTCGCTCTGGCCGGCGGACCGTCCCGGATCAACGGTTGATCGGCTGGTCAGTTTTGTGGATATGCCGAAAACCTGGCTCAGTCTGGCCGGGGCGGAGATTCCCTCCGTGATGCAGGGTCGGATTTTCCTGGGCCCGGATGCGGAGCCGGAACCGGAATACCATTTTGCGTTTCGCGGACGAATGGACGAACGGATCGACAACACACGGGCGGTTCATGACAAACGGTTCCTTTATATCAAAAACTACATGCCGTTTGTGCCGAGCGGACAGCATCTCGATTTCCTGTGGAAAATGGCGGCAACGCGTGCGTGGGATGCCTATGACCGGTCGGGCGGGACCGATGCGGTCACCGGGCGTTTCTTCCGCCCCAAGGCCGGCCCGGAAGAGCTGTACGACTCCGTCAACGATCCGGACAATGTGCATAATCTGATCGGTGATCCGGAATACGCCGATGTGGCGGATCGAATGCAGAAGGCGCTGCATTCCTGGCAGCTGTCGATTCATGATGCCGGCCTGATCCCGGAGAGTGACGGGGTCCGGCGCGCCGCGGACCATGGCGTAACCCTTTATGAACTGGTGCGCAATCCGGAATGGTATAACCTGCCGGCCTCTCTGGATGCCGCTGACACGGCGCTGGATGCCGATCCCGCCAAACTGCCTCAACTGACCGTATATATGAAAAGCGCGGATGCCGGCCTGCGCTACTGGGGCGTGACGGGCTGCCTGATGCTGGGCGCACAGGCCGCTCCGGCGGAAGATGCCGTGCGGGCCCTGCTGTCGGATGATTCTCACGAGGTGCGAGCCATGGCGGCGTGGGTTCTGTTCAGACTGGGAGACCGGGATGCCTGCTGCGCAACCCTCGGGGCATTGCTGGAAAACCATTCGTATGCCACGCTCAGCGTTCTGAACATCATCGACTGGATGGGGGACGACGGAGCCGCTCTGCTTCCGCTTGTCAGAAAGATTCGAAACGAAACGGAGGTTGCGTATGTTCGGCTGGTCTGTTCGGACATTCTGGTTCAGCACGGTCCATCGACGGATCTCCAGTGATTTCTGGCGACATGACGAAAATGATAAATCTGACTAATAGTATGGAGAAATAGGGAAATTGCCGGTTTTAATGAAGCGGTAGGCAAGGTGCAGAAAGGATTGAACAATGAAGTTTTTTGTTGGTGTGATTGCAGTATGCTGCGTGTTGAGCGGCTGCGTCTCGTCCCGGGTTCAGGTTTCGGATTTCAGTTCCATCAAAAGCTATACGCTGAAGAACCGGTCGGGCATGGTCGTGCAGCTCACGAACTACGGGGCGACGATCACCTCCATTCAGGTCCCCGACCGCGATGGCGTTTCCGGCGATGTGGTCTTCGGCTATCACCGTGTCGAAGATTACGTGAATGCTTTCGATCGGACCTATTGCGGAGCCGTCGTCGGCCGCTACGGCAACCGCATTGCCAACGGAAAATTCACGCTCGACGGCGAGGAATACACCCTGGCTGCCAATAACGGCGTCAACCACCTGCACGGCGGGCTGATGGGCTTCGATAAAGTCATCTGGACGGCTGATGTGCCGGGAAAAAATCAGGTTCGGTTCTCTTATCTGGCCAAAGACGGCGAAGAAGGGTATCCCGGCAATCTTTCTGTGCAGGTCACCTATACCCTGACTGATGACAACAGCCTGCAGATTGCCTATCAGGCTTCAACCGACAAAGCGACTCCGGTCAATCTGACGAACCATACCTATTTCAATCTGGCTGGAGAAGGTTCGCCGACCATCCTGAATCATGAGCTGATGCTCAATGCCGCCTCGTTTACGCCGGTTGATTCGGGACTGATTCCGACAGGTGAAATCCGGCCGGTTGCCGGCACTCCGTTTGACTTTCAGACTCCCAGGGCCATCGGCCGGGACGTGGATGCAGACAATGAGCAGCTGAAGTTCGGCATGGGTTACGATCACAACTGGGTGCTTAACAAGGGCGCCGGCGGGGTGACACTGGCGGCAACGGTCTACGAGCCGAAAAGCGGTCGTTTCATGGAAGTGCTCACAGATCAGCCGGGCATCCAGTTCTATTGCGGAAATTTCCTTCGGGGAACTCAAATCGGGAAGTCCGGTCGGCCGTATCTTCATCGCAGCGGACTGTGCCTGGAAACTCAGCATTTCCCGAACAGCCCGAACCGGCCCGCATTCCCTTCAACCATCCTGCGGCCCGGCGAAACATATAAAACTTCAACGGCTTATCGTTTCTCCATTCGATCGGAGGACGGGGAGTAAATAGATGCGACATTGGAAATATTGTTCTTGTCGTATCAATTTATTGGATTTTGCGCAGGGATGTGTAATATGCGCAGAATTGTGACGTAAAAATCTATGTCACATTGCAAAGGAAAGAGAAACCTAAGGTAAGGGGGAATAATGCAAGGGTTCAGTTTAGGATGGATCGACATCACCGTATTCATCGTGTTTGTGGTGGCCGTGATCTCCGTAGGTCTGATCAAATCAAAAGGAGAATCAGGCAGTGAGGACTACTTTCTGGCCGGTCGCGGCCTGAAATGGTGGCTGATCGGCTTTTCGCTGATTGCAGCCAATATTTCAACTGAGCAGTTTGTCGGCATGTCCGGCAGCGCCGCCGGATCGCTTGGACTGGCCATTGCCAGCTACGAATGGATGGCGGCCATTACGCTCGTCGTTGTGGCCTTTGTCTTTCTGCCCCGCTTCCTTAAAGCCGGGATTTACACCATTCCGGAATTCCTCGAATACCGCTATAACGCAACCACCCGCACGGCGATGGCGGTCTTCACCATGATCACATACGTCGGGGTCACCATCTCCGCAGTCATCTATTCCGGCGCCGTGGTCATTAACACACTGTTTCCCTCCATCAATATCGCTATGGCCTCCATCATCATCGGGGCGCTTGCCGCGGTCTATGTGGCGACCGGCGGACTCAAGGCCTGTGCGTGGGCCGACCTGCTGCAGGGTTCTGCGCTGATCCTCGGGGGTGTCATCGTCGTCATCTGGGCCAT
The DNA here is from genome assembly GCA_050253185.1 of Kiritimatiellales bacterium. Lineage (GTDB taxonomy): Bacteria > Verrucomicrobiota > Kiritimatiellia > Kiritimatiellales > Tichowtungiaceae > Tichowtungia. Next base: position 9,338 of record JBFWJN010000075.1, read on the forward strand.
GAAATCCCTCGGTCATGCCGATCTGGCGACCATCGGGGCCACTACGGAACAGGTTCAAAACCTCACCGATGCCAACGTTTTCGTGAAATTTAAAGAACTCAATGCCGACAAACTCCATATGGTTCTTCCGGCCTCCAACCCGGCCATTCCGTGGACGGCTTTGGTCATCGGTCTCTGGCTTCCCAATTTCTATTACTGGGGGCTCAACCAGTACATCATGCAGCGCACCCTGGGCGCCGCCTCGTTGGGCGAAGGCCAGAAAGGGATCGTCTTTGCCGCCTCGCTGAAGCTGATTGTGCCGTTCATTATCGTCATCCCCGGCATCGTGGCCTTTAACCTCTTTAAGCCGGATATGGCCGAGGCCGCCTACACTGCCAACAACCAGCCGGTTCTCGAGGCCTTCGCCGCAGCCAACCCGATCTCGGCAACCGAAGCCTTCGCATTCAACGAGGATTTTGAAACCACCTCTCCGGATACCGCGGCTGAAATTGTCGCCTACAATGCCGCCGTGGCCCAAACCGTTCCGCAGGGTGACAGCCTCACCGCGCAGAACGCCTACCTGCTCTCCAAAATGCCGGCCGGTGTTGTGGTCCAGAAGGAGCTCATGGGCTATCACTACGACTCCGCCTTTGCGCTGCTCATCAAAAAGCTCATCCCCACCGGGCTGCGCGGCTTCATGCTCGCCGCCATCCTCGGGGCGGTCGTCTCCTCGCTGGCCTCCATGCTTAACTCCGCCTCCACGATTTTCACGATGGACTTCTACAAAAAATTCATCGCGAAAAACTCCACGGAGAAAAGCCAGGTCCTCATCGGCCGTCTCTGTGTGCTGGTGTTCACCATCATCGGCTGTGCGGTGGCTCCTCAGCTGGCCAATCCGAAATTCGGCGGCGTCTTCAACTTCATTCAGGAATTCCAGGGCTACATTTCCCCCGGAATTCTCGGGGTCTTCGTCTTCGGCCTCGTTGTGCGCAAAGCCCCTCCGATGGCCGGCGTGATCGGGCTGTTCACCAATGTCATCGCCTACGGTGCGCTCAAATGGCTGGCGCCTGAAATCGCATTCCTCAACCGGATGGCAATCTGCCTGGTCATCGACTTGCTGGTTATGGGCGTCATTACCGTCGTCAAGCCGCTGGCGCAGCCAGTGGAAATCAAGATGAACAGCAGCATCAGCCTGGAACCGTCGAAGACGGCCCGCAACATCGGGCTGGCGGTGGTTGGGGTCACCCTGCTGCTCTACATCCTCTTCTGGTAAGTCGGCATTTTGCGGTTTGTGCAGACGGCCCGCTTTGCTGCGGGCCGTTTTTTTTAGTTCACAAATAGATTTGTGCAAGGGGATTTCATGAATTATGTAATTGCGTAAAATAAGAATTTTATGTTCAATAATATGCTTCATAGGAAAGGTGGGGGAATCATGAATTTATCCGGATGGATGATGGCCGGACTGCTGGCTGGGGGAACGGCTTCTGCAGGTGGACACCGTGAGCTGTTCAATGAAAGCTGGCGCTTTGCCCGATATGGACAGATGCCGGACGGATCGTTTCTTGAGGAACCGGCTGGACTGGAACAGATTTCTGTAAACGATTCCGAGTGGCGCCCGCTTCGACTGCCCCATGACTGGGGTATTGAAGGGCCTTTCCGGGAAGACATTCCGAATTCCACCGGCAAGCTGCCTTGGGTGGGAATCGGCTGGTATCGTCGGACGTTTGCGTTGCCTCAGGCGGATCAGGGCAAGCGCATCTTTATTGATTTTGATGGGGCCATGTCCAACACCAGAGTCTGGCTGAACGGTCAGTATGTCGGCGAATGGCCGTACGGCTACAGTTCGTTTCGGTTCGACCTGACGCCGTATTTAAAGTTTGGAGAAGCAAACGTGCTGGCGGTCAGGCTGGATAATCCGCCGGATTCCTCGCGCTGGTATCCGGGCGGCGGGATTTACCGGAATGTGCATCTGGTAAAAACCGATCCGGTGCACCTTGCGCACTGGGGCGTTTCGATAACAACCCCGGATATTTCAGACGAGAAAGCTTTGGTGAGGGTTGTATCAACGGTTGAAAACCAGGGCGACACAGACGCTGCGATCATTCTTCGGCACCGGATTTTTGAAGGATCGTCTGCAAAGCCGGTTGCGGAATTGACTGCCTTTGACGGAACGGTTCGTGCCGGCAGCGACATGCAGATGGAGGGGTCGCTTTCTGTTTTGGATCCTCAGCGCTGGGATGTGACCCGTCCGGTCCTGTACACGCTGCGGACACAGGTGCTTTGTGACGGCAAGGTGCTGGATTCCTGCGATACGCCGTTCGGTATTCGTTCGATTGAGTATGATGCCGCAAAAGGGTTTCTGCTGAACGGCCGGCACGTCAAACTGCAGGGAGTCTGCCTTCATCATGATCTGGGACCGTTGGGTTCGGCAGTGAACCGGCGGGCGATTGAACGCCAGCTCGAAATCATGCAGGAAATGGGCTGCAATGCGATTCGTACCAGCCACAACCCGCCGGCGCCCGAACTGCTGGACCTTTGCGATCAAATGGGGATGCTGGTTCAGGTGGAGGCGTTTGACTGCTGGAAAAAGGGAAAGAATACCAATGACTACCATCTGGTGTTTGATGAATGGCACGACCGGGATCTGACCGCGATGGTGCGTCGCGACCGGAACCATCCTTCGGTGATTATGTGGAGCTCCGGCAATGAAGTGCGCGAGCAGAATGCCTCTGCGGAGGACCTTCGCATTGCGCAGAGTCTGACGGATATTATTCATCGCGAAGATCCGACCCGCCCGATTTCTGTCGGCTGCAACCATATCAGAGCCGGGTTCAACCGGTTTGCTAAAACGATGGATGTGTTCGGCTACAATTACAAACCTCAGGAATATGCCCGTTTTCGGGAGCAGAATCCCGATATGCCGCTTTGTGCGACGGAAACATCCTCCTGCATCAGTTCGCGAGGCGAATACTTCTTTCCGGTGATTGATGATAAGAGCAGGGGATGCGGCGGCTACTTCCAGGTCGGCGGCTATGACCTGTTCGCTCCGCCGTGGGCCAATAAGCCGGATGTGGAATTTGAAGCGCAGGACCGGTTCCCGGAGGTGATCGGTGAGTTCGTCTGGACCGGGTTTGATTATCTGGGAGAACCGACGCCGTACAACAAAGATAAAACCAACATGCTCAATTTCACGGATCCGGAAGAGCAGAAACGGATTGAGGCTGAAATTGAGCGGATGGGCGGCAGTCCGGCGCGCAGCTCCTATTTCGGAATTGTTGACCTGTGCGGCTTCAAAAAAGACCGGTTTTATCTCTATCAGGCGAAGTGGCGGCCCGATCTGCCGATGACGCATATCCTGCCGCACTGGAACTGGCCGGAACGGATCGGCGAGGTGACTCCGGTTCATGTGTATACCTCCGGCGATGAGGCGGAGCTGTTTCTGAACGGCAGATCACTGGGAAGAAAAAAGAAGGGACCGTACGAATACCGTTTGCGCTGGGATGACGTGGTGTACGAACCCGGCGAGCTGCGCGCTGTTTCCTATAAAGACGGAAAGCCGTGGTCGGAAGCGACGATGAAGACAACCGGCGCGCCGGCGGCTGTGGCGCTGGAAGGCGACCGGCCGGAAATCCGTGCGGACGGCGACGATCTCTGTTTCGTCACGGTTCGTATTGCCGATGCGGATGGGGTCACTGTTCCCCGTACACACAATCTGGTGAAGTTTTCCATCGAAGGGCCGGGAGAACTGATTGCGGTCGGCAGCGGAAATCCGGTCAGCCATGAATCGTTCCAGCTTTCGGAACGGAAGGCATTCAACGGTCTGTGCCTGGCGGTAATTCGTTCCCGCAAAAACCGGTCGGGAACCATTACACTGAAGGCTCGCTCCGAAGGTCTTCAGTCTGTGAGCCTGGAAATTGTCAGCCGGTAAGGAGATTTATGAAAAACGTTCAATGGATAGGTGTGTTGCTCTGCACTGCGGGCATTTATGCCGCAGAGTGGAACGACCTGAACGTTCTGCAGATCAACCGCGAAAAACCCCATGCGACCATGATGGTCTATCCGGATGCAGCATCGGCCATGGCGTATGACCGAACCGAATCGCCGTGGTTTTTATCGCTGAACGGTGACTGGAAATTCAACTGGGTGAAAAAGCCCGCGGACCGTCCCGTTGATTTTTATCAGCCGGATTTTGATTCCAATGATTGGAAAACCATCCCGGTTCCATCGAACTGGCAGATGCACGGGTACGGTTTCCCGATCTATACCAATGTTGAATATCCGTTTCCGAAAAATCCGCCGTACGTTGACCCGGAATGGAACCCGGTCGGTTCCTATCTGCGGGAATTCACGCTGCCCTCCGACTGGAAGGAGCGCACGGTGTACATCACAT
>JBFWJN010000076.1:0-13311 GCA_050253185.1 Kiritimatiellales bacterium
TGCCAAGAAACAGTCTTATTTCTATACCCGTTTAATCCTAAATTACTCTGCGCAAACACCAAAACAGCTTTGGTCTGTCACACAAAGGGGAGCGACTTTAGCTGAAATGCAAAACCTGTCAACCATCTTTGAAAAAAAACTGACTTTTTCGCCCACGCCCTCCCCCGACTGCAAAACGCCGGATGTTTTCAATTGATCATACACCAACAAAACCTATCTCGTTTGTCATGTTTTAAAAATCCACCTCCAGGAGACCCATATGCTCAAAATCAGACAGCAGGCACCAGGCTTGGCAATGGGTATTTTCCACACGAAGAAATCAGGAAAACCAAACTATCAGACCACAAGGAAAAATGACTCGTCGTTATCTCCTACCCCGCCGACTACACCTTCGTGTGCCCCACTGAACTCAGGGAAGCCGCCTCGCTCTACGACAAATTCCAGATCGCCGGCGCGAAACTCGTCACACCACCTTCGTCCACAAAACGTGGCACAACGAACCCGAAGACCTCAGCACCTTTAGAGCAACTGTATTTATTATTTTACTGGCAGGAACAGTTTTCCGAACTGTCCGCGACGCTTTCGACGAAAGCGCCTACATTTTACGATGTATCAACCGTTATCTTCCCTGGTGGCACTGTTTTCCCTTCATTGATAAACAACAATGAAAGGGAGAACAGATTCCGCCACACTGCGAGCCTCTCCGTCGGATGAAATGGGAAATTGCAGCCCCTCCTGCATGATCCGGTTTTTTACACAAAATTCCAGCATATGAGAAATTTTAATCTTTTATTTTCTCATTTATGAGACATAATGCTGTAAAATTTGCAGAGCGGCATTATGGAACCCAAAACGATCACAGTTCATTACAAAGGGCATCTCGACGATGTGGGCTTTGAGTTCACAGCAGAAAAGATTTTCAAAAAAATGGCGCTGAAAGGCCATATCGAAAAACGGTCAGACGGAAGTATTGAGCTGGTCGCGCAGGGAACTGAAGCCCAGTTAACGGATCTGCTGACCGCGATCCGACTGTCTCCGCTGGATCGCTATATTACGAATGAACAGGTCTTTCGTTAGACCTACAGCATGTTTTTACGGGCAACGCTCAGAATTGCGGAAGCAATGGCCAGATCCTCTGATGTCCGGATTTTCATGTTGCCGGACGGTGCGGCAACCAGATGAATCTCCTGCCGGGCTTTTTCAAGCAGCGAAGACTCATCATCTTTCAGTTTGATTGTGCTTTTAAGCACCTTCTCGAACACCTCGCGCTTGAAAACCTGCGGAGTCTGGACCTGCCAGACGGTATTGCGATCCAGCGTCTTGGTCACCTTCTGCCCCTTTTCGGCCAGTTTAACGGCATCCACGCTGCGGGCGGCCGCCACGGCGGCTCCGTACCGTTTTCCGGCCTTCACCGTTTCGGTCACAACTTCGTCGGTAACAAACGGCCGGGCGGAATCATGGACGAGAATGGAGGTTGCCTTGTCGGGAATCTGTTCATAGGCACTCTTGAGATTGGTCAGCCGAACCGAACCGCCGGCAACGATCGCGGAAATCTTGCGGCAGCCGAACGAACGCACCACGTGCAGTGCCGTATCCACCCGCTCTTTCCGGACAACGAGAACCACGCCGTCAATCTGTGAATTCTGCTCAAGGGTCTGCAGTGAACGCGACAGGATCGGGCGGGAACCAAGCGCTAGAAAAGCGACATCCACCCCGGCGCTGATTTCCTGCTCTTTACCGCATGCAAGGACGATGGCCCATGTTGACATATCTGTAAGCTCCTTTCAAATATCCTGTAGACGCAACCTGCGAGACAGCAGGAATTTATCAAGGCGGCAGGAGCGTGTCAAACCCGGGGACGGTTCCAATGTCCGGAAAAATGATCCGTATTTTTCCAAAGCCTGGAAAAACGGGCAGAAAAATTTCCAAGGATTGGAAAATGCGGGTCAGTCGACGCGACACATCGACCGGAACTGATCGGCCCGCGCCTCGATCTGCGTCCGATCGAGCGCCGCCAGGCGGGCCAGGCTGAATTCTTCGACACCGAACGAAGCGGTAATGCTGCCGTACACCATGGCACGGCGAATGGCATGTTCATCGGTTCCGCCCGATTCGGCCAGCGCGCCCATCAGTCCACCCGCAAAGGTATCGCCTGCGCCGGTCGGGTCTTTGAAGTCCGCCAGCGGAAAAGCGTGCAGGAGGAAGATTCCGTCTTTGGAAAACAGCATGCTGCCGCTCTCGCCTTTTTTGATGAGCACAAACTGCGGCCCCATGGAAAGCAGCTGCTGCGCGGCATCGCGCAGCGAGTGCGCGCCGGTGAAGAGCCGGGCTTCGGACTCGTTGAGCGTGAGCATGCTGCATTTGCCGACGACTTCGACGAGTTTGTCGCGGGCAATACTGATCCAAAGGTCCATGGTATCGATCAGAACGAATTTCGGGGAATGCACCTGTTCGAGAACATGAAGCTGAAGTTCCGGGGCAATGTTGCCGAGAAAAAGATAAGGTGCATCGCAATAGGCTTCCGGAAGTTCCGGCGAAAAATTTTCGAAAACGTTGAGTTCCGTCACCAGCGTGCGGCGGTTGTCCATATGCGCTTCGTACACACCCGACCAGCGAAAGGTCCGGCCCTCAGCCGTCTGGAGACCGGAGAGGTCGATGCCCATTTCCTCCCAGAGCGCGCGATGCTTCGGCGGGAAGTCGGTGCCGACCACGCCGACCATGCCGGCTCTGACGAAGAACGAAGCGGCGGCGCAGGCGTAGCTGACGGAGCCGCCTAGGATTTCGACCTGTTTTTCGCGGGGGGTTTCGATGGTGTCGATTCCGATGGAACCGACAATGACAAGATCGGGAACGCTGGAACTGCTCATGGGATTATCGGGTACGGGACGGCGGCGGAGCTCCGACAATCTCCTGCACGCGGACTTTGATTTCACGGACTTCGGCAATGCCCAGTCCATCGCGAATACTTTCGCGCACACGGTTCTGCAGCACCTGAGAAAGCTCCGGAATGCGGGAGCCGGTCTGGAGCTTCACATCCAAATCAATACTGATCAGATCTTTTTCTGCACGGATTTTCGGCTCCAGGCTGACCACTGCACCGAATTCCTCGCCGACCCGGCGAATGAAATCGCGCACGGCATTGACGCTGATGGACACGCCGCCGTCTTCCGAATCGAAGGAGATGAATTTCACTTTCGGGCGGCGCTGGCCATATGTGCCCAGATAGACCAGGCCGATCAGAATCAGAACCAGTCCGGCGGCAATGCCGTAGAGCGGCGAGCCCTGAATGGCGGCGAAGAGCCGATCGCGAAGACCGGCATCAAATCCGTTTGCATAAACCATCATTCCGCCGCAGGCGAACGGCAGCAGGATGAGCAGAACCCCGGTCAGTCCGTGCAGAAATTTTTTCATGTTATTCCTCCGCAGGAGTCTTGGAACGGCGGATGCCCTGAACAGAGATGTTTACGGCCTCGACGCTCTTGCCGGTCATATCCTCAATGGATTTGCGCACTTCCAGCTGGAGCTGTCCGCAGACTTCGGGAATGTTCACGCCGAATTCCAGCACAACGGTCAGTTCGACGACGATGCTGTTTTCGGATTCCACCGCCACGCGGATACCGCGATCGCGGGGCTTTTTGCCGATCATATCGGCCAGTTCGTCCACCAGCGTGCCGGATAGTTCCACCACGCCCGGAACGCGCGCGGCGGCTTCGTGGGCAATGACGGCGATTACGTTGTTGTGAATCCGAACAGATCCCAGCGGGGAATCCTCTTTTTTGTCCTCGGGAACCGGCCAGTTCTGAGCCGGCGGAACGGTTGCTGCTTTTTCTTTATCGCTCATGGTTTTCTCCTTTACCGATCAACCAGAAAATTATCCCGCATGAATTTTTCCAGAAATGCGGTATTGTACTCGCCCTTGCGGAAACGGTCGTCCATCAGCAGCGCCAGGCCGACCGGCACACTGGTGTGCGGGCCGTTGATGGCGAATTCCTCCAGCGCGCGGTGCAGGCGTTTGAGCGCCTCTTCCCGAGTGGCGCCGCGGGCAATGATTTTTGCAATCATACTGTCGTAGTAAGGCGAAATGGTGTACCCGCTGTAGACATGCGAGTCGATCCGGATGCCGGGGCCGCCGGGGAAGTGAACGGCATCGACCTTTCCCGGAGACGGAATGAAGTTTTTATAGGGGTCTTCGGCGTTCACCCGGAATTCGATGGCGTGATTACGCATTTTGATGTCTTCCTGCGTAAAGGAAAGCTTTTCGCCCGCAGCCACGAGAATCTGCTCCTTGACCAGATCGATGCCGGTCACCTCTTCACTAACGGTGTGTTCGACCTGAATGCGGGTGTTCATTTCCATGAAATAGAATTTCTTCTCGGTCTCGTCGTACAGAAATTCGAGCGTTCCGGCGCTGTTGTAGCCGACCGCTTTTGCTGCGCGCACACCGGCTTCGCCGAGCGCCCGGCGCTCATCCGGCGTCAGCACGGGACAGGGCGACTCTTCGACCAGCTTCTGGTGGCGGCGCTGAATGCTGCAGTCGCGCTCGCCAAGATGCACCACGTTGCCATAATTGTCTCCAATCACCTGCACTTCGACATGGCGGGCGGATTCAATATATTTTTCCATGAAACAGTCAGGATTGCCGAAGGCGCTGTCGGCTTCCGCGCGAGCCATCATAAATCCCTGCGCCAGGCTGACGTCGTTATGCGCCACGCGCATGCCTTTGCCGCCGCCGCCGGCAACGGCTTTGATCAGCACGGGATAACCCATTTCATGCGCCAGCTTGAGCGCTTCGTCCTTATCGGCAAGAATTCCTTCACTGCCGGGCGTAATCGGCACGCCGGCGGCTTTCATGGTGTCACGGGCAATCGCCTTATCGCCCATATTCCGAATAATCTCAGGCGTCGGACCGATGAAGGTGATATTGCAGCTTTTGCAGATTTCCGCGAAGTGTGCGTTTTCGGCAAGGAAACCGTATCCGGGATGGATGGCATCCACATCCGCCACTTCAGCCGCGCTGATGATGTTCGACACCTTCAGATAACTCGAAGCGGCGGAAGCCGGACCGATGCAGACGGCTTCGTCTGCCATTTGGACGTGCAGAGATTCCTCGTCCGCCTCCGAATAAACCGCAACGGAACGGATGCCGAGCTCCTTGCAGGCACGGATAATCCGCAAGGCGATCTCGCCGCGGTTGGCAATCAAAACTTTTTCAAACATAGAAAACCCTTCGGGTTAAATTCGAAATCCGAATTACGAAGCACGGGTCCATCACAAACACCTGTGCCTCAAAATGCCAACTTAAGCCGGTTCAACAAGAAACAGGGCTTGGCCGAACTGCACCGGCGTGGCGTTATCGACCAGAATCTTCTTGATCTTACCCTTCACATCGGCCTGGATTTCGTTCATGACCTTCATGGCTTCCACAATGCAAACCACACTGTCTGCCGTGACGTCCCGGCCGATTTCCACGAACGGATCGGCATCCGGAGAAGGAGAACGATAGAACGTGCCGACCATCGGGGATTTAATTTCGACCAGTCCATCGTCCTCGGCAGGCGCCGGAACAGCGGCCGCCGCTGCCGGGGCGGCGGCCGGGACAGCCGTCATCTGGGGCGCGGCAGAAACCTGCGTCACAACAGTCGACCCGCGTTTGAGCTGCAGCGTACAGGACTCATCTTCAAGTAAAAATTCGGAAAGGTCGTTTTCTGTCATCATCTGGACGATTTTTTTGATTTCCTTGAGTTCCATCAGGTGTGTTCTCCTTCTTTTCTTTCATCAAAGTCACGGGAAGCTACCATTAAACCGGTTTTGAACGCAAGGCTTCCGGAATGCGGCGTTGGTGGGCATGGCATAGGGCTGCGGCGAGTGCGTCGGCTGCATCCTCCTGCGGTTCTTCGGAGAGTCCGAGCAGGCGAGTAACCATTTTGCCGACCTGTTCCTTACGGGCGGCGCCGACGCCGGTCACCGCCTGCTTAATCGAGCGCGGCGAATATTCATACACCGGCAGTGTCCGCAGAGCGCAGGCGGCGAGCACCGCCCCGCGCGCCTGGCCGAGAATCATCGCTGTTTTGGCATTTTTGGCAAAAAATGCGCCTTCGATGGCCGCTTCGTCAGGTTCAAACTCAGTAATGAGTTTGTCGATTTCCTGATGGATCGCGGCCAGGCATCTGGAATGTGACAGCGACGGCTTGTTGTGAATCCGCCCGTAAACCAGCGCACGGGCCTGCTGTCCGCACAGCTCAATAACCGCCACGCCGGACGAGCGCAGCGACGTGTCGATTCCCAGAATCCGGATTCGTTCCATGCGCAGAACTTACCGCGTCCTCAGCCTTCGGAACGAGCAAATCTTTCCTTAACATCTTCGACAATCATATATAGCGACGGCACAAGCAACAGCGTAATGCTGGTCGCAAAGAGCAGTCCGTAGCCGAGCGAAATCGCCATTGGGATGAGGAAGCGGGCTTGGCGCGACGTTTCAAAAATCATCGGAGCCAGCCCGCCGAAGGTCGTGAGCGTGGTCAGCATGATCGGCCGGAAGCGCTGGATGCCTGCGGCCACCACCGCGTCGTGCGCGTTGTCGTGATGCGCGCGGCGCGAGTTGGCAAAGTCGATCAGCACCAGCGCATCGTTCACCACCACGCCGCTGAGAGCCAGCATGCCGATGATGCCGATCATGGTCATCGTGTATCCCATGATGATGTGCCCGAGGATGGCACCGATGATGCCAAACGGAATACTGACCATCACGATCAGCGGCTGTGAATAGCTTCGGAACGGAATCGCCAGCAGTGCGTAAATGGCCAGCAGCACCAGCGGTATCGTCACCTGCATGCTGGCAAAACTGTCGCGATTTTCCGCCTCCATACCTTCATAGCTGTAGTCCAGCCCCGGGAACTCGTCCATCAGTTTCGGGAAAACCGTGGCATCCAGCTGCGCCATCACTTCGCCCGCTTTGGATTTCGGGCGAACGTCTGCCGTAACCGTCTGCGTCCGCAGCCCGTTGCGCCGTTTGATGGATGTATAAGAATGCCCGACTTTGGTATCCACCACCTCAGAAAGAAGCACTTCGCCGCCGTCCGCCGTCCGCACCAGGAAATTTTCAAGGTTATACATCCGCGTCCGTTCATTTTCCGGATAGCGGACTTTCACTTTTACCTCATTGCGACCACGCTGCTGGCGAAGCACTTCCGTCCCTTCGAACGCGGCACGCACCTGCCGGCCGATGTCTTCGGCGGTCAGGCCGAGGCCGGCGGCCTCCGGCTTGAGCGTGAAGTCAAACTGCTGCTTGCCGGTCAATACGCCGTCATCAATGTCCTGCACCAGCGGAAAAGGTTCCAGTTCCTTTGCCAGCACCTGCGCGGCGCGGTCCAGCGTTTCCTCATCTTCGTGCCGCAGCTCGATCGTCAGCGCGGCGCCGGCGCCGGGTCCGCCGGAATCCGATGCGTAGCGAATATAGCGAACGCCAGCCACCAGACCGGCCTTTTCGCGCCAGCGGCGGGTGAACTCGGACGTGCTCATGATCTTATCGCGAATTTCCGCATCCGCCAGATAGACGCGGATGCGGGCCTGATGCGACCCGCCGCGGCCGACATCCGCAAAAATTCCTTCGCACAGTTCGGGATGTCCGCTCTCCTTCACCACCGCCTGCGCGGCCTTCACAAGCCGCTCCGCAATCTGACGGGTCTTTTCCACATTCACACCGTACGGCAGCACAATCGACGCCTCGGAGCGGTCGCTTTCCACGGAGGTGAACATCGAGAACCCGAGGCGTCCGCTGGCCCAGTAGCCGCTGATGACAATCAGCAGCGTCAATGCCGCGCAAAGCACCAGATAGCGGTGACGCAGGCAGACATCCAGAAACGGCCCGTATTTGGTTTGCACCCAGCGGGTGAACGCATGACTCAGCTTCTGCTGGCGGTGATGGATCCATCCGCGGACTCCGCGCAGTTCCCGCCTGCGGCCATGACTGAGGTGCGACGGCAGAATGTAGAGGCTTTCCAGCCAGGAAATACTGAAAACAGAAATAACAATAAAGGGAAGCGAGCCCATCACCCGGCCCATCATGCCGGGAATCACCAGCAGCGGCACAAACGCCACGATATTGGTAAGAATGCTGAACCCGACCGGCGAGGCGACTTCGCGGGCCCCTTTCACCGCGGCATCCAGCGGCGGCAGACCCGTCTGCTGATAATGATAAACATTTTCCCCCACCACAATCGCATCGTCGACCACAATCCCGAGCGCCAGGATGTAGGCGAACATCGTGATCATGTTGATCGACAGTCCCATCATCGGCATCAGGATCATCGACCCAAGAAACGAAATCGGGATTCCCATCATCACCCAGAAAGCGAGACGGATTTCGAGAAAACAGCCGAGCAGGAGCAGCACCAGAACCAGTCCCAGCGCACCGTTGCGCAGCAGCAGGTCCGCCCGCTGGAAAAAATACTCCGTGCGGTCGTTCAGCACCGCAATCTGCACACCGGCGGGAAGCTGTTCGCGAATCTGCGGAAGCATGTCGTACACCGCCTTGGAAATACTCGCCGGCGTCTGCTCGCCGACCCGGTAGACATCAAGCATGATCGCCCGGTCACCGTCGTAATAGCCGAACCGGTCGCTGTCTTCGAAACCGTCCACAACCGTTGCGATATCGCCCAGCAACACCCGTGTGCCATCCTCCGAACTCACCACCGGAACCTGTGCAAATTCGAGACCGTAGTCTTTGCGCTCTTTCATGCGCAGCAGGGTTTCGCCGCCGTCGGTTTTGATTCCGCCGCCGGAGAGTTCAACCGCTTCATTGGACAGCTGCGTCGCGATTTCCTTATGCGTCAACCCGTAGCGCCGCAGGTTTTCCTGCGAGACTTCCACGCTGATTTCCAGATCGCGCGTACCAGACAGGTCCACCTGAGTAATCGCCGGATTCTGCTGAAGACGGTCGCGGACCTCCTCGGCCAGCTGGCGCAGGCTGGTTTCCGGAATATCGCCGTACAGCACCAGGTTGATCGTTTCACGACGCCGGGCCTCCAGCGCAACCTGCGGCTCCTCGGCATCTTCCGGGAACGTCGTGATCCGGTCGATTTCGCTTTTGATATCCTGATACACCTTCATCGGGTCGGATCCGTCCAGCACCTCGGCACTGATGGACGCCGATCCTTCATTGGCCGTCGAATTGATTTCATCCACGCCCTCGACACTGCGCATGGCCTCTTCCACCGAAAGGCAGATCCCCTGCTCCACCTCTTCCGGCGTGGCGCCGGGATAGCTGACGCTCACGGTCACGACGTTTTCCGTCATATCCGGAAAAACCTCCTGCGTAATCTGCGTATAAACCAGCGCGCCGCCCGCGAGACAGACAATCATCAGCAGATTGGCCGCAACCGGATTATTCACCATCCATGCAATGGGTCCCCGCGCTCTCATTCAGCGGCCCCTTCCTGCGCGTCGATCACATTCAGCGTCATTCCTTCGACCGGCGCCGGAATGCTGGACGTCACCAGTTTCCAATCATTGGAAAAAGCGACCCGAACCAGAACGCGGTCCGCGTAGCCCTGAACCACGTCCGCCGGGCAGATGTGCAGTTTGTTGTCCGAATCGATCATCCAGACCACCGAACCGTCCTGGAAATTCAGCCGGTCGATCAGGCAAACCCCGTCGACCTCTTTGCCGGAAAGTTCGACCCGCACAGCCTCGCCCATCAACATGGGGCGGCCGTTTTCCGGGTCCATCGGGTTTTCAACGGCAATCAGCACCCGCGCCATCCGCCCCTGCTCGCTCAGGTTGGGCAGCAGTTTATACAGGAATCCTTTTCTCACGGCGCCGTCTGTCAGGACCACCTCGGCCGGATAGTCCGTTTTTCCAATGTCTGGAAAAAACGCCAGCGAGCTGACCGGAATGGATGTGCGGACAAAAAAGCGGTCGGTCGCGACCAGTTCGACCAGCGTTTTACTGGAAAGAGCATAGTCGCCGGCGTCCACATTAACGGCTTTGACAACGGCATCGAACGGCGCGGTGATCCGCGAACGCTCCAGGTCGAGTTTTGCAGCCGACAGCGCGGCCTGCGCCGACTCCACCGATGCTTGCGCCGCCTTCAGCTGCGGTTCACGCAGCATCAGGTCGCGATAGGCATCATCCACAGGAACCTCGTCGCCGATCAGTTCCATTTCATGTTTTGCGACCGCCTGCTCGCCTTCTTCCAGCCGCAGGCTGCTCTGCGCGCTGTGAAGCGCCGCCTCCGCCTTTTCGACCGCCAGCTCGTAGTCCCGTGAGTCGATCGACAGCAGCAGGTCGCCCTGCCGAACCCGAGCCCCTTCAACCAGTCCGGGCATCAGCCCGCTCACACGGCCCGTCACTTCCGCCTGCACCGCCACCTCGCGGTCGGCGATTACCGTTCCCATGCAGCTGACGGTGACCGATGTGCTGATGGTGCTCAGCGGTGCGGCCTCGACAACCGGAATCATTGCCGACATCTTCCGCCGCTGCGCCTGCGGTTTGCTTTTGATCATCACAACGGCTGCGATGATCCCCGCTACGACCAGCCCGATCCCCAGCACTGTTTTCAGAACCCGGTTGTTTTCGCCCATAATTGCTCCTTTATAAATTTTCCGCTGTCCTGTCCTCAGTGCGGTACGTTTCCAGCACGTCGCTCCAGTCGCCGCCCAGCACACGGTAAAGCTGAACGCGATCGGTCAGCAGCGTCAGCTCCGCCGCCAGCACACTGACTTCCAGTCCCTGCCGGGCGATTTCCATGCTCATCGCTTCATAGTAGGTTTCCAGTCCGCGGGTATAACGACGGTAAGCTTCGTCCGCCGTCTGTTCCGCCGCGGCCAGCTGGCGGCGCAGGGTTTTCAGATAGTCCTGCTGATGAATTTCAGAAGAAAGGGCATCCTCCACTTCGCCGAAGGCGTTCAGGACGGCTTCGCGATAGGCGGCCAGCTGTTCTTCGGCGACGGCCCGCGTGCGGGCCGCTTCGGCACGAAGCGTTCCGCCGTCGATCAGCGGAACAGCCAGGCCGGCCGCCAGGTTTTTGACCCAGTTGTCAAACAGACGGTCCGTGTCGGAATTTGAGGTCGTCGCGGACCCGGTCAGCGTAAGGGTCGGCATCCGGTTGGCGCGCGCGGCGCTCACATCCCAGTCGGCCGCGGCCAGCAGCGCCCATTCGGCCTGCAGGTCGGGGCGACGCGCCAGCAGATCGGCCGGAATGCCGGAGGCGGGACGCTCCGGCAGCATTGGAAACGACGTCACCGCAAGACCCAGATCCGCTTCGGGAAGTTCGCCGACCAGAATCGCCAGCTGATTATAAGCCGCTTCGAGCGATGCACGCACCGGCGGCAGCGCCGCTTCCGCCGCGAGAACCTGCTGGCGGCGCTGCAGAACATCCAGCGCATCCGCGCTCGACGTCTGGAACCGTTTTTCGACAACGGACAGCATCTTGCGGTTGGTCTCCAGCTGGCGTTCGAGCACCGCGAGCCGCTGATTGAGATAAAGCCACTGAAAATAGGCCGAGGCCGTTTGCGCTGAAACGGTCATCGCAGCCGTTTCCAGATTGAACCGGCTCGCGTCGAGGTCGGCCAGCGCCGACCGGCGGGTCGAGGCAACCCGTCCCCACAGATCCAGCTCATAGCTGGCGGTCAGTCCCAGGGAAAATTCGTCGGTCGTCACTATCCCCAGGCCTTTTGTGTGCGTATATTTCGTCGAAGCGCCGGCGGTACCGGTCAGCTTCGGAAAGCGAGCGGCCCCGCTTTTGACTGCGACGGCCCGAGCCTGCCGCAGGCGGGCGGCCGCCTGCTCAACCGAAAGGTTGGAACCCAGGGCCCGGCTCATCAGTTGATTCAGCTGATCATCATGAAATACCGTCCACCAGTCCGCCGCCGGTTCTTCGCCGGCGACTGCCGTTCGATAGGCTTCAGGCAGATCCATTGCGGAGCGCTCCTCCGGCCCGAACAGCATTGTGCAGGAGCTGCAAAGCAGAATGATTGAAAGTCCTATCGGGAGTTCCCTGTAATTCAGCCTGTTTTTCATCATTTCACCGGTTCGTTTCAACTGCCGCCGCATCCCAGAAAAAATTCAGCAGCGGAATTACCTCGATCTTTTCACCGGCCGACATTTCTCTCCGAATCTTCAGCAGAAGAGGTCCGACCAACGCACAGCGCAGTTCTTCCACCTTAAACTCGCGGCGAAGAACCTTTTCTTCAATGCCCGCCTGCAAAAGCGCCTGAATCGCACTGATGATGCCGGAAAGATGTTTGTGGAATTTTCGATTCACCAGTTCGGACTGCATCTGGTGCATGACTCTCATCATGCCGTGACGCCGGGCAAGGAAGGCCGAAAACTCCGAGCCGAAAAGGAACAGGCGGTCTTTATATGAACCATCCATTGTTCTGATTTCATGAATACGGCCCGCCATTTCATTCATCCCCTCGACAGCCATTTCAGCGAAAAGGTCCTCTTTATTTTTAAAATAAAGGTAAAGGGTTCCTTTACCGACACCGGCCGCAACAGCAATTTCGTCGAGCGTCACCTCGTCAAACCGCCGACCGTCAAACAGGTCTGAAGCCGCAGCAAGAATAATTGCGTGCTTAGATTCTCTGGATCGAGTTTCGTTCATAATGCGGGCTCAGCATAATGAAACTGACTGGTCAGTCACAATAAAAAAACAAAAAACCGTCCGCGGATAGTCCGAGGACGGCGTGGGAAACGGCTTACTCCATTTCGGCCAGAATCGCGTCATCAATCTCGAACGCACCGTACACATTCTGCACGTCATCGAGATCTTCAAGCAGCTCAACAATTTTCATCAGCTTCTGTGCCTGATCTTTATCGGAAATCTGCATCGGCAGATCGGGGAGCATGGTCAGTTCCGACGAAGTGGACGCGATTCCTGCCTCAGACAGCGCACTGGCCACCGCCGCATAATCACCGAACGCCGTAATCACCTCAAACTGATCCCCGTCCCGGCTCATATCTTCGGCCCCGGCCTCAAGAACAATGTCCATCAGCTTTTCTTCATCAATATCGGCCGCATCAATATAAATCTGTCCCTTACGCTGGAAGCTGCGGCTCACAGCCCCCTGCTGCGCCATGTTCGCGCCGTTTTTAGTGAACACATTGCGGATTTCGGACGCCGCCCGGTTTTTATTGTCGGTCAGCGCCTCGACAATCACACCGACGCCGCCCGGCGCATAGGCTTCGTACATCATCTCTTCGAGCGCGCCGCCCTCAAGTTATCCGGTTCCTTTTTTGATTGCGCGGTCAATGTTTTCATTGGGCATGTTGACGCCCTTGGCTTTGCTGATCAGCATGCGCAGGGTAATA
>JBFWJN010000077.1:0-13094 GCA_050253185.1 Kiritimatiellales bacterium
GTTTCGAGATGCCGCCGGTTTCACAATTTTCCCGGCACGCAGCAGGTTGCGCGCTTCGCGGTCGGTCAGATAGACCTCAGCATCTTTCTCATAGCGGATGCCTTTGATCCACCGCACGTCCGTCGTTTTATACTTACTGGTTTCCATACCATCCTCCGTTTAAAAACTGTCCCCGCCGGGAACAAGGGGAGTGCCGTTCACAAACACCGCGCCGACCAGGTTGATCTGCGGTGCCGTAACTGCGGCCGACACCAGGCTGTCAACACGCACAGGTCCGACGGCCTCGACCGTTGCCTTTCCGCCCGTCGTCGCAGCAAGGTCGCCGTCGGCCGCCGCAGACAGTTTGCCTTTGCAGCCGATCGACATCTCATGCGTGTCCAGATCGACCTGTACAAAGGAACCGTCCGCAAAAATGGTTTTGAACACATTCGGGTTGCCGGACGGGTTTGGATTCGTGTCGCTGCCGAGCGATCCGGCAATCACGCCCTGCGCAGGATCCCCGTTATGGCAGATCACCAGCACCTGTTCTCCTGGGACAGGAGCCGACCAGTCCCTGCGGTTTCCCATACGCCCTGCAGTCCAGGGCAGCGGCGCGGTAACAAGTCCTCCGCTGCGCACAGAGGCCCGTGCTTTTTCAGGGCCGTCAATGGTCACGGCCTCTATCGTTCCAAACATCACCAGATTGGCAACGCGGCGCTGCAGCTCCCTGATTTCAAATGGATCATTCATTGCCGACAATCTCCGTCTGTTCTCCGTCGATGCGGGCATATACGGTATCCGGCAGCGTGCCGTCCTCGGCGAACACATCCGTCCCGGTCTGCACCCGCTGGTTCCAGGTCACGGCGCAGAGCGTCACCGCTCGGGTCCGGGCCTTTATGCTGAACAGGTTCTGCTGCGCAATTTTTTCGGGCGCGCCGACACCCTTCACTTCGAACCGGTTGTCCGGCAGAAGAAGGCACGTCGCTTCGCACAGGTTCTGCGCGGCGGTGTCTCGGGGAAGACCCCTCTGGTCGGTCGTCACAAAAAACGCGGAGAACTGGCAGAGGATGGAAACCTCGCCGTTGCCGGATTCGGTCACGGGATTTCCGCCGAGAAAAGAGAGCAGCAGTGCCGGAGTCTTCACAGAGATGGCATCAAGCTCATCCGTGTTGAATCGACCGAAATATTTCTGCGCCGTGGCCAGTTTCGGCATGGCGGATTTAAACCGGTCAATCATTGCGCTGTGCAGCTCATCAATCTTCATGAGGCGAACTATTCCAAATCAGAACGACTTTGATCATACTGCACGTTTGCAGTGTCACATCATCCTGCGGCAAGTCGCTCAACAAAATGGACGCACAGCCGTTCGATCGCCTCGGCGTCCTCGCTGCTGATGCCGAGGTACGGCCGGGCCGGAACACCGGATCCGCGGCCCGAAGGTTTGTCGGATCCAAACTGGTGGTGGGCGGCATAGACCAGGTTCGACCCAACCTCGACGCCACCGCTTTGCACCAGGTGAGTGAGGGAAGACAGCAGGCCGGGGTTCCCTTCGGCAAACAGCAGGCTTTGTCCGCCGTGCCGGGTCTGTGCATAGACCTCCGACCAGTCCGGCCAGGCATCGCCGTCGGGGCCTCGTTTTGTATTGGCAATACGCTCCTGTGTCTGCGAAACAACCAGCGCGCCGATTTCATCCGAGAGCCGGTCCGCATCCACATACCGGAGCCGGTCCAGCAGAGCCCCGACTCCGTTGAGATCCTGCAGATCCATCTGGAGAGCAATTGACATCTTATGTCCGCGTTGCGGCTCGAAGCAGCGATACCGTTATCGCGCCGATTGACCACGCGGCAGTATGCACCGGCCATGCCGCGCATGGCACCAGCATAATATCCAGGGTCGCATCAGCTGCGACAATCAGGGGGGCCAGCACAATCAGCGGAATGGATCCCATAAAAAACAACTGCCAGCGACTGAACGGGTCCCACGCGGTAAAGACACCCAGCGCACCGAAAAGAATGCCGCTGCTCCCGACCAGCGTTGCATGCTGCGGCATCAGGAAAGACGCAAACAGCACCGTGGCAATCCATCCGGAAAAAAAAGACACCAGCAGAACCGGTCCGACGTATCCGCGAATCAGTCCTCTGAAAAGACAGACGAACGCCGCCGCATTCATGGCGGCGTGCAGGCAGTTCCCGTGCACCAGCATGCAGCTGAAAGACCGAAGCAGGACCAGGCCGGCCCCGTCCGCACTGCGAAGAGCAAACCATGTCCGCAGCGGAACCACCTGCTGCAGGCCGAAAACAGTCAGCACGATCACCGCGCAGATCCATCCCGCCCGGCTTGTCTTCTGACCTCTGTCTTTCGACCTCTGTCCTTTGGCTGTCATCGCCGTGCCTTATCGACAGATCCACCGAGGCTCTGGATGCCGGTCTTCATATCCAGGTACTCAACCAGCCTGACCGGCGCATTGGTTGGATCCGCCGCGGCCTGGGCGCGCAGCCACATCATCACCATGGCATCGGTGCCCGACGACAGGGCAGTGGTGTTTGTGCTGATCAGCCCGTTGGTTTCCAGCCATTGGAAAAGCTCATCCTCGAGCGCAGTAAGATCCGGGCTTTTCAGGTCCTGCAGGAACTGCTCCTTCGTCCGGAAGTCAGACACCTGGGAAATGTTCGTGTGGATAATCGTCTCCGTCCACGCATTGGTGTATGTCACAGCCTGCGTCAGAGGATTCCCGGATTCATCCAGCAGCGAATCGCCGGTTTCCACATCATAAACCGTGTCCTCATACGTTTCGACATCTTCGTGAGGAACCAGTGTTTTCAAATCAGCGCCATAGCCGATATCGACCACATCCCAGTTCGGATTTTCAAGCAGAGTCTGCCCGCCGATATAGCTGTCGCTGTATTTAATCAGATCCGAATCAATGCGCAGGATCGCTCCATCGATTTTGCTGTATACAATGGACTCGGCCGGAGCGGTTAAAGCCGCCAGAGAAAGCATTAGAATCAAAACACATTTTGCATATTTCATAATCAGCACTCCTTACATCAAAACAGTTTATCCATGGCAACCGCCCAGATCGACTCCCAGCCGGCGGACAGGCTGCGGCACACATAGATATCACCGGCAGTCGACACATACATGCCGCCGGTTACGGGAGCTGGTGCAGCACTCTGCGGTTTCATCACAAACAGTGGCACCTCAACCCGATCCGAACTCACTCGCACCGACAGATCCGACTGCCCCTGTTTGCGCAGATCAACTCGCGGAGTTCCGCGGTCGTTCCAGATCCGCAGCACACGCAGTGTCTCATTGGTGATGACATCGTCCGGGTCAACCCCCTGCGAGAATGAATACAGCCGGACGATGCTCTGATCGGTACCAGGCTGCTTAATGCTTTTAATGGGCCCTCGTATTTCTCCGCCGCGACGGGAAAGCGCATCATTAACAACCATTTCTCCGCGCACCTGCGCGGCAAAAAACAAGGCACAGGCCAGCATCACCGCGCAAAGCAGCCGGCGGGACAGTGAGGCGCTGGGACACAGGCCATAGGATTCGGATTTTCTTGTCATATTGCTCCTTTTGCGTTCTTTGTGTTCCTTCGCGGTTTCAACCTCTGACTCCTGATTTCTGACCCCTGACCTCCGGCTGCCATGCCGCCTCACCACTCCAGCGCCGCAACCGCATTCGTTCCGCTGTCGCTTACCACCCAGACGCCACTTTGCGGAACGCCGTTGCCGGACTGCTGCCACAGGCTCATCTCCCCGCGGATGCGCGGGCCGATGCCCGGCACGGCCGGACCGTTCAGATTGATTCGGATCGAATCGTCGCTGTTAAGCATCAGGATAAAGCCTAGACGCGGTCCTTTTTCGATATAACGCAGCACGCTCGTTCCGTTTGTTTCCGTCCCGACGACGAAGGTCGGAGCATTGGTGCCCGTGGTCCCGACATCCTGCACCATATAGTGGTTGTTGCCCCATCGCAGAACATCGCCCTGGCTGACTGTGGTCTCCGAACTCCACACCGTCCCATAGCTGCGGCCTAGATTGCGCGGCGGCAGCACCATCACCGAATTTGTCGTCACGCTCATCTCGATCGGCTCCGCTGCCGGAACAGATCCGGTGGCAGCCAGGAGAACGCAAAGGAAGACAGCCAGACGCACCCCGCTGATCGGAGCCCGTCGGATAGGATAAGAAAACAGTCTCCTCACAAAGGACGCCAGCCGATGACTGGCGACGAAAAGGGTAAACACCAGCAGCACAGCAGCAATGCCGGCAGCCAGATAAACCGCGCCGAAAACGGCTCCGGCAGCAAGCACCTCCGGGACAGAGCCCGCCCGAATAAAAAACTCATTCGTCGACGCCTGCACCCAGCCCGCCGACAGCATCAGCCCGGCCGCCGCCCAAAACCTCAAGTTTCCAGTTCCCAGTTTCAACATTCCCTCCTTGCGCTCTTTTGCGGTTAAATCTCCAGCCATCCAATCTTCCACTCACTCACTCTTCCAGCCCCTACGGCGTCCAGTCCTCAAAATCGTTGCGGCCGCCGGTATAAAGCGCCGGCCCGCTGCCGGGCTGCGGTTCGTTTTTCTTCGGCAGTCCCAGACCGGCCGCCCCCTTGGCGATCCGCTCGAGCAGCTTCACGGCCCGGTCATAACGGGCCTTGATGTCGTCGCTCAGCTTCGTTCCCGTCGCCATGTTGTATACGGCAATATCCACACAGCACCCGCAGAGCACGTCGGGGACCGTAGGCAGCGGCAGCTCATAGCGTTCGCACAGGTAGCAGTCGCACTCCGCAGTGGCATCCGACAGCGCCTTTAGTATTCCCGCCTCATTCAGCCGTTCCTGGGCTTCCGGTTCTTCCGGATCGGCATCCGGATCCGGCCGCAGCGCGGCAATCACCCACAGAAGCTCCTCGTCATACCGGTCAATGATGTCCTGTTTCGTCGCGTAGCTCATTTTTTACTCTTCCAGCCGCTGTTTTCGGCATCAGGCCGGGTCCTTTAGATAAACCGCGTTTAAATGCCGTTTAAATGCCCGTCAGACGCCCGAAGCTCCTCATGCGCGGGTAAGCAGGTGCACGGGGCCGTTCAGGAGCAGAAACGGGCGGCTTATGCGGCCGCCCGTTTCAGGTCCGGACAGCCTATTCGGCGTCGGCCGTTCCGTCGGCCATATAGGCCTGCTGCCAGAGGCCGTATCCGGCGTTTCCGCGGGCCTCCCCGCCGAACTTGTATTCGCCCAGGTTAAACACGTCGTCGTTTTCCATGCTGGTCTGCTTCACAAAGGTCGGTTTTTTCCGTTCCTGAAACACGAGCGGCTTCACGCGGCGCTTGGTATCCATCACAAACCAGGCCTTCGGATCGGTCAGCTCCGGCCACACTTCGACTGTGCAGGCTCCCTTGTAGGGATTGGGCTTGCCGTCATCCAGCTTGTCGGACGTCATCAGCAGGTTTGCCGTATCCTCGAGGGCGGGCGGCACAACCAGTGTATCCGCACGGATGCCGAGCAGCTTGCCTTTGTCGTCACAGAAGGCGGCCAGCTTGGTGCGGGCAGCCCCGAACCCGGCCATGGCGGCCGCCTGCGTGGCGGCAGAGAGAACCTCGTCGCCCTTGTTGGAATATGTGGTCTTTTTGCCGGACGCATCCACACCGGGATGGTTTGCCGCAAAAAAGGCTTTGCCGTCGTAGCACTTGCCTTTGCTCGCATCTGCCCCGTTATTCAGCAGATATGCGCACAGGTCGTCCGGCCAGATAGCCGCGCTGTCGCCGATATCCTGCGCCTGGATTCCATAGGCCCCCAGGTTGTCATCGTCGATGTCGTTTCGCTTGACGGCAATCGTGGCCTCAAAGTCGCGGTTCTTGATGGAATAGCTGAAGGCCTCCAGGCTTTTGACCGCTTTGGGGCCGATCCATTCCTGGAAGCGGGGGAATGCGCCAAGCCAGGCATAGTCGTTCTGCGACGTGGTGGACGGCACCTTCGTGGCGATCTTCTGCCACTTCGGAGCGCGCGCCGGATTGCTGAACGCCTTCAGGAAGGCGGTCTTCAGGGTGGTAAAGACCCCGCTAAGTGTTGCTGCATTAACTACCATGATATTTCTCCGTTATTGTTGAATCGGTTAGGCGCGGAAGACGGCGTAGGAAACCTGGGTCACGCCGTCCTCGCCGTTCTGGTCGAGCGTCAGGTCGATCTGGCCGTTGCCGGCATCGATCACGCCGGTCGCGAACGTCGGGCTGTTCGCTCCCTGGGCAACCAGGGTAACAAGCACGATGTCCGTTGCGAGCAGGCCTTCCACGGCAATGCTGTCGGTTGCGGCGGCGCCTCCGGCCCATGCGTGCAGTCCACCGGCCACCATCCTGTGGCTCGCGCCGAGCAGGGCCATCAGGTCGGACCCGCTGCGGACCGGGGCAATCACCCATACGCCGTCGTCATCGACTCCGCCAACGAGTCCGGCCGGAGAGCGCGCTCCGTCGTTGTCGGTACCGGATACGGTTTCGTCGTCCTCGATCCAGCAGGTCTTGCCGATCATGGCCTGGGTGACGGCATCCGCCGCGCTGTTCTCCCATTTGAACGCCATGCCGGTGCGCACCCGGACAATCATAGCCCCGGCGGCTCCGCCTGTATTGTTCGCCTGGTGTTCCGCACGGCCGAGGCCGATCAGGCCGACGGCTTCCGTTCCGGGAACCGCATAACCGGCGGCGTTCAGCGCAACCTGCGCCCCCGCATAAATCAGCACTCCGGCCGCAACCGGGACGGGCCACTCGTTGAGCGTCCGCATGTTTGTGTCTCTGTCTGTTGCTAAAGCCATAATGTTCTCCTTGGTTTTCGATCAGGCGCTATTCGTCGCCGCCGTAGGTTCTGATGTCTTCTTCGGAAACCCCCATCATCTCAGCCACTTCCTTGGTGGCGGCATTGATCGCGGTCTGGGTGGCCGGAGGTGGATTGTCACTTCCGGCCGGCGTTTTGCTGATCACCGGCGCAGCATCTCCGAAGGTGACGGCGAACGAGTTCAGCGCGGTTTCATCCTTGATGGCTCCGAGATGATAGTCCTTGCTTGCCGGAGCAATCTTGCCGTCTGCCACTGCCTTGTTAACGGCCGTTTCCTTCCTGGCCGTGAAGTCATTTTCCTTGATGGTGGTCAGCTCGTTTTCCGCCGTTTCAGCACGGTTGATCGCTGTGTCGTAATCGGCGCGCGGGACGAATTTATCCAGCGGCGGCGTCTGCGCTGCATTCAGCGCGGTCTGTTTTTCACTCTTCAGCGTTTCGATGGCGTTGAGTGCTGCTGCGAGGTCTTTTGCCGGATCGCCGATCAGGGTCAGACCCAGAGCGGCAAGCAGTTTGGGGTCCATAGCTTCCTCCTGGTTTGGTTTGTTGAGTGCCGGCACCCGCAGGTTGTGCGAATTCGTCAACCCTCCGCCGATGCAGCACAGAATCTCGCGCGTATCGACGTTGTAATCGAACGCGGCACTGATAAAGCGATATTCCCGCCGGGAGACGAACCCGCGGCCGAGGTCCGTCCAGTCAACGCGCGCCTCGATCGCTCCGTTGGAGGCAACACGGTATTCCTCGAACCATCCGCAGGCCGGGGCTTTTGTGGAGAGCTGCGTGGAATGCGCCTCGTCAAGCGGTGCTCCCTGGGTTTTTGCCCAGCTGTTGGAGGCCTCCGCAACCGCCTGCCCATCCGGCATGGTCCAGCTGCGGCCATCGATGCCCTGTACCAGCGGGCCTGGCGGAATCAGCACAACCCAGTCCGGCACATTGCCGTCCTTGGCGTTGATTGCCACGCAGACCCGCACGCGGTCTGTCGGGTTGGCTTCGCACAGCGCAACCCCGTGTTTCAGTGGGGTATCATCAGAATTTGGTTTGTTCATGCGCCGAACTATTCCAAATCAGAACGACTTTGATCATACTGCACGTTTGCAGTGTGTCCGCAATAAGGCCTCAGTGCTTGCGGAAAGATGTCAGCAGCGGGTCGAATTCCGATTTCTCCACCGCCGCCTCATACCGGTGCCCGTTCTTTTCCCGAGCGAACAGCGTTGTTTTGCCGCGGCGTGTCCGGCGGCCGTCGCGAATGATTTCGGCCAGCAGGGCAAACTCATCATTGCTCAGGTCTTTCGACAGCCCGGCAACCGTCTCGGCAGCAAGCAGCACGGCAGAACGGTCCGTTCCAATCTGTTTTCCGGCTGCGGAATCCAGGATGCCGACGGGAATCTTTCCCTGCGGATTTTTACGCCACTGCCCGAAGATGCCGGGCTGGAACCATGCACGGTGCACCGCGGCCGCCGCACTGTCGTCTATCACATCCAGCCGCTGCGTAAACCAGACCAGCTCTTTCATCATCCGCGACTTGCCGGGGTTGTAATCAAATCCGGGGGTGATGCCCATCGGGATTTTTTCCGTCTTCCCGGTGCGCGGGTTGATCCAGTCAACCGTTTGGGAGGGCGGGGCCTTGCCGACACCTCCGGCTTTCCCGGCGGCGTATTCCGAAAGCTGCTGGGCCCAGCACTTGCAGCCCCAGCCGTTGGGCGGATAGTGCGTGTCCCACCACGGATCATCTGCAGAAAGAATCAGGCCGTCCCAGGCAACGTGCTCCGGCCGGTGATGTTCGGAGGGTCCGATGCGATAGCGCAGATAAGGCAGCCCGGTCTTTGTCCGTTGAACGCGCGCCCACTGTCCGGCGGCCTGTGCCGTGCGCAGGTTCTGCCGGTAGATGGTGCGCAGTCGCCGGGCTGAACCGAGCTGCACAGGCAGCGCCTCTCCGGTTTTGGGATCGACCTCATCCTTGCGCCCCCACCAGCCGAGCTTCTGCAGTGTCGGCGTCAGATCCGTTTGAAACTGCTCAAACGTCTGCCCCTCGGCAATCGCCTGCCGGACCGCATCGCGGATCGACACAAGCACGTCCACCTCCATGGCCTTTGCAGCCGTGAACGCATAGGCGTGCTCCTCCCGCCAGACATCGCGGTGATCAAACCCAACCTTCCAGCCCTTGGAATCAAAAAATTCCACCGCCTCCTTCGGCACCGGCCCCGCACTGTACTTTTTCTTTGCCATGTTCTTTTTGGAACTCACCGCCGGCTTCACTCACCGCGCGCCCCATAGGTGCCGCCTTCTCCGGAGGCTTCTTCCAGTCTTCGGCCGGTTCCTCGCCTGGCGGTTCGTTCCAGTTTCAAATTTCAAGTTGCAGATTTCTCAATGATCCCCGCTCCCGCGCGCTTTCATCTGCGCGACCGCCAGGCGGCGGACCAGCCGGTCCGTATCAATGTCGCCGAACCGATCAAGCAGTACGGCTTCCATTTCCTCAAACGATTTGCAGGCCTGGAGTGCCGTGCGGATCGGCCCGATCGTGTCATTCTGCACCGCCTCTACCCCGGCCAGCTCTTCGGCGATGATCTCCTCCAGGTCATCATCCGCCTGCCGGTTCAGTGCGGTTTTCAATCGGCGGTCATCAATCGGCAATCGGCAATTCAAAGCTCCCGCCGGAGCGGAGGCGGCTGAAGCTGGAGGCGTCAGCAGCTCTTCGCCGGCCTCCGGCTCCGGCAGGTTCAGTTTGTCACGGATGCACTTCTGGCCGACACGCAGTCCCTGTTCGACCATGCGGGCGACGTTTTCAGTCCAGGTTTTCAGGTCGTCCAGATCCGGCACGGGAATCACGATGCGCGGGTAGCGCTGCTGGACCCCGAAGTTCAGGTCCACGAACGGCTTAACCAGCTGTTCATTCAGCGTCGCCTCCAGGCGGCGGGCATCGGCAGACAGGAGGTCGCCGCGGACTTCATCGTGCACATTGGCCTGGCTCTGGCTGCTGCCGTCGTCAGTCGTCATCGTCTGGCCGAGCACCGCCTTTGAAATCTGCTTGTCGATCCAGTTGGCGCATTTTTCATACAGCGTTGCTCCGGCCGACAGGTTCTGGATCTGCTCGAAGTCGATCTCCATGCCTTTCGGCAGGATGGCCGCGGCGTTCACGCCGAGCAGGGTCACCGCGCGCTTCAGGATGTCGATATCTTTATCGCTGGCTCCGGCGTCATACCGGCCGATGCGCAGCGGCTGTGCGAACAGCTCAATAAACCGCATCCAGTCCTTGATCGCGTAGGTTTTGCACAGATAGCTCATCGCCACCAGGCGGGCCAGTCCGCTGCGGATCTTCAGGCCGCTGCGCAGCCGCGGATAATGCACAACGAACTTATACAGCGGCAGCGGAATGCCCTTGGCGTCAACCGGGTCGCGCAGGCGCAGCTCTTCGCCATGATCATAGTCAAAACGGAACCAGCGCGGATCTTTATAGCGATAGTCCACCGGGGTCCATCGCTTCGAGGTGGTCTCCCAGATAATTTCAGACACAGAGAATCCCTTGCCGATTGCATCCAGGGAATTTTCCACCAGATCGATAAAGCGGGGATTGCTGATCAGTCCACGAACCTCTACGGCAATGGCCTCATCGTTTGCATCCTTGCCGCCGGCCTCGACAACCGGATCGATGCCGGATACGGCCAGCTTGCGGGTCGACAGCACGGCGGCATAGTGCAGCTCACGCTCTTCCATCTCGATAGCCAGCGTAAGAAAATCGGTTGGATCCTCCTGGATATCGTTCAGGATTCCGGCCAGTTTTTTGGGAGACAGCTTGTCGGCAGTCGAGTCGAATTCACATCCGCGGACGGATGTCACATGCCCTGCAATCTCACGCTGCAGAACCTTGGTATTAATCGGCCGGTTATCCGGACCGTAAAGAACAACATCACTCATGGTTCGCCTCCATTCACATCAAAAACGGTTCATACTCCGAGCCGACACGTTCGTAGTTGTATTCGACTTTTTCAGTCAATGCGCAATCAATCCCCATAAAGGACGCCCATGTTCGGTCCGCATGTCCAAGAGAATTATGGTCGGCAATAAAGCGCGGGAAACCGGAAGTTCCCCGCACGCACTTGAGCATATGGAAATCCTCACGCACTTCCGTATCAACAGGAACTCGTACGGTTTTGTCTTCAAAACGTTCTTTGCCAATACGCGCCAGATCGACCTTGAGCGGGGCAGTAAACACGAAGCCTTCAACCCGGTGTTCTCCATGGCGTTTTTTTGCATCCTCGACCGGTTTTTCTCCCATTCCAGTTTGATCCATTCCCCCGCGAATCATCTTGTAATAGTTGAACAGCCGGTTCATCTCGGCGTCATGTTCTGCAAATTTTTTCTTTCTTAGAACAGAGACTTCGCGGGTCCAAAGCACATCACCAACAAGCTCCCACACCCACATACACCACAGGTCTCGACGCAACCCGATATCGTTTCCAAAATAGCACGGCCCGCCGCTATACCGTTCGGGGCGGCCCGCATCAGGGTGTTCTACTCCGGAAATCAATTCATATGTCAGCCATGAATCCAGACCGTCCACCGGCTCGCACATGTACTCCTGCATCCAGGTGTCTTCGTCACCCACAGATTCGCGCTCTTCATCAAGCCACTTTTGCCGTTCATCACTGGTAAGCAATCGTCCGGCAATTTTATCGGCAAGACCCCAGCGAACCGCATCAAGAATGGTGGTCGTGTGTAAGCTCCATGGGTTGGATTTCTGTCCAGGGATCGGATACCACCGGCCATCCCGAAGAGCTTTTCCTTTTTTAGCATCCGCAACCATGCGGGCATAACGGGTCCCTTTGCCGTTGTAGGTTGAAATAATCCGGACGGGATATCCCCAGGTCACGATCGGGCGGGCGGCTTTCCACATGGCTTCTTGGTCATCATGGAAGGCATACTCATCCAGAACAAGCTTTCCGCCTTTCGACCGAAACTGCTTAGGGTTGCTCGACAGGGCAAAGATACGCTTTCCGGTGGCAAATTTGATGCAGTAAGCCTTCACGTCTTTTTCTTTATCGAGCACAACCTCCCCGAGGTATTCCGACGCAACCTTAAGCATCGTTGCCCAGAAGGCGCAGTATTGAATGTATTCCTGAGCCGCTGTAAGGTCGGCGGATGAAAAATAGACATCCATGGCCCCATTGGCGCGGGACGCATCCTCAACATCTTCATAGGACTGAACGTACGTCATGCCGCCGCGACGTGTCTTTTCCCACATTTTAAACCGGCTTTTATCCATCAGGTATTGAACCTGATAGAACATAAAGTAGTTGTTAAGATTGACCTCTTGAGAAATCATGGCGTTGCCGGGATGCCAAGAATATCAGTTCGAATACGTGCAATGGCCTCATCAGACAGCCCGCCTTTTTTAGCCTCTGTCTCGACGGAATCAGCGACCTGCTTCACACGCTCCCGAACATCAGCCATCCACTTCTTCTGGTTCACACCGGCGCGGGAAAGCCGCGATACGGCCAGTGAGATCTCGCCGGGGTCCATCTGGTGTATGCGCTCCCAGTCGTAGTCCGTCATGGCCTGCAGCAGTTCGGCCTGCATCGTGCGGATGGCAGCGTCGCCGACAGCATTCTGGTCGTCGCCGAGCTGCTCAGCCAGGAACACAGCCAGCTCCGTCGATCGACGGATGTTCTCGCAGTGCTTTTTGAATTCCTGGCTGTAGCGCCCGACGCTGGAACGGGAAATCTCATAACCGCGTCCGGCAAGCTGCTGGACCAGTGCGTCCAGGTTTCCAAAGTGGTTGTCTTTAAGCCACTCCTCGAGCCATTCACGGTCTTCGTCCGGCATCTGTTTGATTTTGCTCACCTGCGGCATTCTCAATCTCCTGAAGTCTAAAGCCTTCCTAAATCAGTCCCTGTTCATCCAGCCAGGAAATGCCCGCGGCAGTGATGATGTATTGCAGATTGGCTTTGTTTATGGCCCGGTCAACCGGCTCAATCATTCCGTGAGCGAACAGATAGCGGATCTGCTTTTCGAGCTCAGCCGTTTCCAATGTCTGGAACCCGTTGCTTTTAACGGCCGTTAAAATGCTGTTCTCCGGCATGCCGAGCGGTCTGCGGGACTGCAGGACAAGCAGGATGGAGTTTCGCAGCAGTTCTTACATCTCTTCAGTCAACGGTGTCATTAGAGTCCTCCTTTAATTGTTTGATAAACACCGTCCTCCTAAGTCGGACAGACCGGCGGTTTCGTCTCAAATTCGTTCAGCAATTCGGTCCAGCTTCCCATCCATCTGCACCTGCCGGGAGTTGATCATGTCAATCGTAC
>JBFWJN010000078.1:0-13087 GCA_050253185.1 Kiritimatiellales bacterium
GTCACTTCAAGCTGAACACCCATCAGTTCTGAATCCCAGTCGGAATGCTCCACATAAATACTGGTGTTGGCCGAGTTGACGCCGAACCGTTTCGGAACCATTCGTTCTTCTCCGACCTGGATGGTTGCGGTGTTTCCGTCACGCGTCACAATCCGCGGCGCGGACAGTACATCCGTATCGTCCGACTGTTCGAGCGCACTGATCAGCAGAGACCATCTTAGGGAACCGGCGCCTTTGGTCACCGCCAGTGCCGCGGGCGTTGCCCCCGAATTGAGTGCCTGTGCGCTGGTCCGGAGTGTATCAGACAGAAGCGACTGATTGTACGGGAATACCAGGTTCTCAAAGATATTGGCATCTCCACCGTTTTTTCTGTCAAAATTCCAGTCAAAGCCCAGCTCATTGAGCGTGCTCTGATTGACTTCCACAAACTTGGTTTCAATCTCAACCTGCTTGCCCATCAGTTCACGAATTGTATTGTGCCGCTCCGCAAGCAGGTCCTCAATCAACAGGATATTTTCCATGGTCTGGCGAACAAATATTTTTTTAAATTCCGGGCGATAATAGACGGACGTGCCTTCTGGGAAATCCATGCACGGGAAAGAGTCGGAAACATCCACGAATTCCCCTGTACGGCCTTGCGTCAATTCGCTGCCGACGGAGTCGCCGATGGAGTAAGAGCGGAACACAATATCATTTTCGGTGTGCCAAGCTTTAGCCGTTTCAATCATACCGGCTTTTTCGGCCTTTTCGACAGGACTGCTTCTAAATGCAGCGGCAACCCCTTTGGCCGCAGTGACGGTTTCGTCGCTGACAAATTTGAGAGTATCGCCGACAACCTCAGCCGTGTCTTTCGGAATGGATTTTATTTCCCTGACCGCGCTCTCCAGAACGACATCACTGTCGATGGCATAATCCTGCGCTGTGACCGGAACTTCTGCAACAGTAAATCCCGCAAGTCCAATAGACATACCGACATAAATCAACTTCAACATGAAACATACCCCTCGCTATGTGTGCGCAACACAATGTGCTGCACAAAGTTAAATATGAATAGACCGTTATCGATGATCAAAAAACGGACCCCTTATGTCCAGTGAAAACCCTGACAAATCTACCGGGAAACCCTGTATTTTTTCTGTTTTTATCTGCCGCGCTTGCACTTACAGATCGTTTGGTGTTTGATATTTTCATGAACGAGCACTCGATATCCCCTGACAAACTTGAAAAATATTCATCTGCAGTCACACTTTCCGACATGGAAATTTTCGTTTTCCCGGAAATTTTCTATGCCCTGCTACTGGCCAATCTGATGAGTCCGCGCATTTGGAAATGGCGCAGTGATCCCTGGTTCGAAAAAATCGGAAAAATGAATCCGCGCAAAAAGATCGACCGGCTCAAGCAGTACATCATCGACCATTACGAATTCAATCTGGACCTCGACACATGGGGCCTGACCGATCAGCAGACCGAACTCAACCGCTTTGAATCGTTCATGGACGCAAAAACCATCAGCGCCAGCAATGCACTGTTCGGCTACGAGGGCGACAAACATTATTTCGATCTCGACATCCGCCGCCATTTTGGACTCGAAAAATATACAGATACGATCATTCCGTACTGGAAAACAGAAACGATTGAAGCCATGGATGCATTTGCCCGGCGTGACGGCTACAGCACCGGCGCCGGCGAATGCGTTTCCCTCGCCGCACTCTATGCCACGGCACTCTTCATCGTCTGCGGCATCCCGCTTGAGGATATCTTCCTCATGGCCACCCCGCTTCATTCCCAGAACTTCGTAACCGTCAACGACGGCATCCTCACCAACAACCGGCGCATCGTAACCAAAAACATGTGGTTCAACGGCACGGAACTCACCGACAAAGCGCAGCGCGCCCTGCGCAACGAGCAGATCACCATGGTCATGAACAACACCGGCATCGTCCACTGCGTCTACCCGGAATACACCATGGCCCCCGAAGAATACGAACGCTTCAAGCAGACCATCAGCACCTACCTCACCACCGACATCACCTTCGAAATCCTCGCCAACTTCCTGCGCCAGCACTCGCGCTACCAGAAATGCTTCCAGATCTGCCACGACTTCCACGGCAAAAGGCGCTGGATCCCGGCCGAACGCGCCTACGCCTACGAACACGGCGCCCCCTACAAAGTCAGCGACAACACCCAGCAGAAACTGCTTGAAGAAATCGACGCCGAAGAATTCTACTGTTCCCCTCTCCCCGACCGCATCTGCCTTCCGAAACTCGAGGAATTTCTCAAAAACAACCCCATCCGGAAAACCGATGCCGCCAGCATGGCCGAACTCGGCAAAAAACTCGCGTGCGCCAACGCCCAGAAAAACGAAATGCTCTGCGAACTCGCCCGCTTCGTTCACCTAAAGCCCGCCTTTCCAGACATTGGAAACAAAGCGTCCAAACCCTGGAAAAAACTCGAGATCATCCCCGGCATGGACCGCGAAGAAATCATCGCCTACCTCGAAAGCGTCCGCGAAGAAAACTCCGCCGCCGACCTCTCCTTCTACGCCGCGCGCGACATGACCCGCTGCGACTGGACACCGTTCCTGAAAGCGGCCTTCGAACGCAACCCCGTTAGCATCGAAGGCACAAAAACACTCAGCGACGATGACCTTTTCCAAACCTTGGAAACCATGGACACCGAATCCATCTACGACGGCCCGCGCCTCGCCCAGCCCGACGAAGTCTGGAACTGCAGAACCGGCGACGGCCTCGAAAAAGCCATCCTGCTTTCCAATATCTGGAAAAAACGCCATCCGGACAGCATCATCGAGCTCACCGTTCAGCCGGATCGTGTTGAACTGAAACTGGGAGAGCAGATTCGGGTCTTTTCGTCGAGTAAACAACTGACTGAAACAATCACTCTCAGCTGAAAGAGGCAATGTGACCCGGACGGTAATACAGGCCCTGCTTTGCCTGCTGTTCATTTTTCCAATGCTTGGAAAAACAGAGGAGAGTTTCCAAATACAATGGCAGCGCCAACAGGAATTATTCCGAAATGAATGCCTGAAAGACTGGCACAGTCAAACAAACCTGGCAGGCTTAACGGCTTCGGATCAGGATAAACTGGAAGAAAACCGGATTCTGGTTGCAAACGAAAGTTACAGGCAAATATTTGAAGCTTATCAGGAAAACAACGCTCATCCCTTTTTCATCACCTCGGACTCCCTGTTAAATGCCTATCATGTTCTGTACGAAGAATCCATCCGACGAATGGAGCTGCAGCTCGCCGCCAAAGGTCCGGAAATTCTGTCTGTCATGCTCAAAAACATTGAACCGCTTGATAAACAGTTAAAGGGAAATTCCAAACTGGCCTCTGCGGCAAAACACCGTGCAAAACTCGTTCTGGGAATTGGTTTACGGTTAATGGACGAAAATTTCCGATTCGGAGACAAAACGCTCGATCCGCTGCTCAACGATGAAGTGAAACGTATTGAAAAAGCTTCCGGAATATTCCGGCCTGACTGGCTGGGTGACTCCCCAGTACAGACACTCGATTACAGCCGCTATCAGCCGCGCGGTTTCTACACACAAACTGAGAGCTTAACACGCTATTTTCGTGCAGTTGCATGGCTTCAGTCCATTCCGTTCCGCTTAAACAGCGACGAAGAATTTCTATCCATTCTGATGATGTCCAACAGCCTGTACCGCAAGCACTTTTCTAACAGAGCTGAACAGGAGCATTACACCCGGTTTTTTGACGCACACAGTCTTTTCATTGGGCTGCAGGATGATTGGAGTCTGGTCACACAAATCGACCTGGAACGATATGGAAACGGTGATTTCACATGGAACCTGACCGGGGAGTGGTTTAACAAAAGAATTCGCGAACGTTATTTGGAAAGTTATGCCAATCGTCCTTTAATCAATGATCAGATCATAGATAACGCAATCGGACCAAACTACCGGATTATTTCAGCCTATCGGACACCGGCTTCTGTACTGTTCCAACGCACAACAGATATCCGTCAATTCAACCGCCCGTATCCTACCGGACTGGAAGTTGCAACAGCGCTAGGCTCTGATTTTGTCCGACAGACTTTAAAGGACCCACAAAAAGAAAAACTGCTGAAAACAATTGATTCGTCCCGGCAATATTTTCAAAGCACAATTTCTCAAAGGGTATTTGGAGTTTCTCAATCGTCCTTTGGAAAAAGTTTGTATTTTCAATACCTCGAAACCTTACAGCTCCTGCTGGATAAGCCGGAACCTGATGCTCCGGATTTTATGTTCAAGCCGGCATGGGAGATTAAAAGCTGCAACACCGTTCTCGGGGGATGGGCTCAATTGCGCAGCACATGGATTCTCCATTCGAAACAGACTGCTTTGTGTCTTGGGATACATAATATGCCCCCCGGATTTGTAGAGCCGGATCCGGAATTCTTTGGACAAATGGCCGAATTGGTACGGAATACACGTGAGACATTAGATCGTTCCGGCGCATTCGATTATTCAGACGAGCAAAAAAGCAAAGCATTCAGTTTTTCTCAAATCGAGCAGGACTTCGATGTGGAATCTCTTTGGGAACAACTTGATGATGCCTGTCGGCAGTTGCAAATCATCGCCCATAAACAGCTGCGCGGTGCCGAATTCAACCCCATGGAAACCAGATTCATCAAAGGATACGGTAAAACTTTAAAACAGATCATGCTTCATTTTGACGACATACCGGCGCACGACAATGCTCCGCGCATCGGCGATGTATTTTCCAACCCGAACTCAGGTGGTTACCTGCATGTCGGAATCGGACGTCCTCAGAAACTGTATGTTCTCTATCCATGGAAAGGCAACGATGTGCTTTGCGAAGGAGCAGTCATGCCCTATTTTGAACTTGTCCGGGACGAACGATTATCGCGAGACCAGTGGAAAGATTTACTGGATTCAGACGAAAAACCGACCTGCCCGCAATGGTTCAGGCCATTAGAAGCTGAATAGTCATGCGATCAGATTTGAAGCTTTTACATAATTCAGATCAGACAGCTTTGCTGAATTTCAGAATATACACTGCGCTATGGCTGGGTGGTAAGTTTTCGTCCGGCAAATAAAAAAAACACCGGATTTAAAACATCCGATCGCAAATGTAATCCCGTTCGCCGACGAGAATGTCGAGATAGACCGACTCCATTTCGATTGCCTCCTCGTCGCGGCGGCGAATCCATTCCGACATCCAGCCGAAGCGAATCGCGGCGACCTGCTCCAGCAGGTTGTCCCACGACACATCCGAGCCGGCCGCACGCAGAGTTCTAACCAGCCGGGCGACCGGCTCGTGAATCAGGTTGTCGGGATCTTCAAAACCAATGCAGCCGATCAGCAGTGCCACGTCGTACAGCTCCGGCTTCATGCCGCAGAATTCCCAGTCGATCACCGAACGAATCGACGACTCGCCCCAAACCGTATTCAGCGGATGGAAGTCTCCATGGCAGAACGCAACCGGCAGCTGATCATGAATCGAAAAAAACTTTTTTTCCAATGTTTGGAAAGTCGGCTCCAGTTTTTCGGCAAGCTTTGGATAACGCACCCTCCACGCGTCCATTCTCTCCCTCGCATACGCAGCAATCGAAAAAACCAAACCGCCCCAGTCGAAGGTCAGCGTACGCAGCCGAATCAGGAAATCTGCCATGGCATCCAGTCGCCACGCGTCGTCCAGCCAGCCGGGACGTAGAAGCGGAACGCCCTCGATATATGCACGAAGCATCCGACTGTTGTCAAAAAATGAACCGGACGTCGTCTGGAGATACGGATGGATTTGCTTCAATCCGGACAGATGCTCCAACTGTTCCGCAATTACCTGTTTTCGCGGAAGATGGACGGAATCAATCTGTTCCAGAATCCAGCGCAATCCCGTTTGGTCCACAGCAACACAACGCGACACCGAACGCTCCGGACTGCCTTCAACAACGACTGTCGAATCCACCCCGACCGCATCCAGCCCCCATTCCGATAAATCCGGGACATCCAAACTCATTTCAACCGAGCTTTCAGTTGAGTCTGCAACTCGGCACGAATCGAGGCGGATTGTTCCAGAATCTGCTCGGATTTATGAAAATCCATCAACCCGATCCTCTTCAGCGCCGGCTGCAGATAAATGTCCGGAGGATTGGCCGCAACGCGATAACGGATCATCGACGCTTCCATAATTTCGAAGCCTCCAATGATCGTATCAAAAAAGGTCGGCCGGTGTTTCTCATCGACCTCACGAACCCCGCCAACATCCACCGCAATCACCAGATCGCATTCTTTCTGAAGCAGGTTATACGGCAGCGGATTCACGACGCCGCCATCGAGGAGCAAACGTCCATTGCGCTCGACAGGCGTAAACACGCCGGGGATCGCAATACTCGCGCGCACCGCGGAAAGCAGATCGCCGGATTTAAACACCACCTCGGACGCGTCACCGAAATCGGCCGCCGTCACATACAGCGGAATCTCAAGCTTTTCAAATGTCGTACAGCGAATTGTCTCCGCCAGGAAGCGGATCACCTTTTCACCCTTCAGCAACCCGCTGCGCCCGAACGACGGATCGATCAGCGAGGCCCAGCGGCGCAGGTCATGCCGATCCAACAGGCCGCCGCGCTTTTCCGGACGCGGCGGCTGCCATGCGCAAATGATATCACGAATTTCCCTCCCGCTCAGACCGGACGCATACAGCGCACCCAGCAATGCGCCGATACTCGTTCCCGCAATACGATGCGGACGGACGCCCAGCTCATCGAGCACTTCGAGCACATGAATGTGCGCCAGCCCGCGCGCGCCGCCGCCGCCAAGCGCGAGGCCGATTTTTGAGATCTTCGGTTGTCTGCGAAACCATTTCATCGGAAATCAGTTCCCAGCATGCCGGATTGCCCGGCGGTTTACAGATTCTTTTTTATGCTCTTGGCCATCCGTCGCGGTTTTTCACTGAACAGCATTTTCCCCAGCGGGCGGGCGGCGGCCAGCAGCCTGGCCTGTTCGGCTTCCGCCAATGAATCGAGCATGGACGCCTGAAAGGCTGTACCGAACGCCGGGGGCTGAAAACTGAGCTGTTCGCGGAACACTGTTAAGTCATGGAAACGGCCCAGCAGATCAGAAAGCTCATGCAGCGGGTCGCGCCGTTTCCTTGAATCACCGTCCGCCAGCAAAAACATATGATATGCATGAATCTTCACCCGTTTACGCCATTCATGCACCTGCAGCGAACTGCGATCCTGCTCAAGGAGCTGCCATGCTCGGCAGGCTTTTT
This sequence comes from Kiritimatiellales bacterium, assembly GCA_050253185.1. Lineage (GTDB taxonomy): Bacteria > Verrucomicrobiota > Kiritimatiellia > Kiritimatiellales > Tichowtungiaceae > Tichowtungia. The sequence continues at coordinate 7,255 of JBFWJN010000078.1, forward strand.
TAAACTCCTTTTTCCAGCCTTTGGAAACGGACCGCTTCGTAACCGCCGGCCATTTCCGAATCATATGCCGCAAGCGCAGCAGGCCGGCCAGCGAACAAAGGCGATCCAAAAACGGCAGGCGCCGGGCGGAGTTTTTCCGATCAACCAGCTGATCCTGAACAGACCGCAGCAGGCTTTTTTCGTTGTCGGACAGCGGTGCGGTCAACCGTGCAAACGTATCGAACAGCACCTCGTCGTCACGGCGAACGGAAAGGCAGCGCGCCGTGTCGCGGGCAAGGCGGTCCTGCGCCCGGTATCGCTTTTTTCCCAGATCGGTCTGAACCAGCCGTAAAACCGCGCGCACTTTTTTGAGGCTCTTCCGGACTTCATGGATGCCGTCGGGATTCTTCCGGCCGGCGGCAAGAATTTGGCAGACCGCCCTGTCCAGCTCGCTCTCCAGAATGTTTCGGAGAGAGCGGATCGGTTGCCGGGTTTTCTTTGAGCGACAGGCCACGGACATTCCCCCTTATGCCGGAAGATCGGGGTAACGGTACTCCTTGCCTTCGTAGTTGGTAAGAACAATTTCGGTTCCGTCGCGGCGGAACTGCGCTTCGGAAAGCAGCGTGATTTTCCCGCCGCCGCCGGGCGCGTCGATGCAAAAATGCGGGATCGCCAGACCGGAGACGCGGCCCTGCAGTTCGCGAATCAGCTGCAGTCCTTTTTCGACCGGCGTGCGGAAGGCGGACGATCCGGTGATTGGATCGCACTGGAACAGATAATACGGCTTCACGCGCCGCTCGAGCAGGCCGTAGAACAGCTCGCTGAGCGTGTCGGCGCTGTCGTTAACGTCTTTCAGCAGCACGGTCTGGCTGACCATCGGCACGCCTGCTTCGGCGAGCGTGTCGCAGGCTGCCGTCACCTCATCGGTCAGCTCTGCCGGATGGGTGAAGTGCATCTGCAGCCAAACGCGGTGCTTCCCGAGAATACGCGCGAGTTCCGGTGTGATGCGCGCCGGCAGCACAGCCGGAATTTTTGTTCCGAGGCGGATGGTGCGGATGTGTTGAATTTTCCGAACTTTGGAAAACAGGGCGTCGAGTTCAGCGTCGGAAAGCGTCAGCGGGTCGCCGCCGGACACGAGGACGTCGCGAATTTCCGTGTGGTTTTCCAGGTATTGGAAAACGCCGTCCGAAAGTTTCCAATCCCTGGAATTTTTTCCGACAAGCCGGCCGCGCGTGCAGTAGCGGCAGTAGACGGCGCAGGTGAGTGTGACGAGCAGCAATGCTTTGTCGGGATAGGTGTGAACGATTCCGGGCAACGGGCTGTGCGCCTCTTCGCCGAGCGGGTCGTCGAGATCACCGGGCGCGGGACGGTCGGGGCTGACCGGCAGGACGGTTCGGCGCAGTGGATGGTCCGGACCGAGACGGTCCAATAAAGTCTGATAATAAAGGGTTGTCTGCACGGGTATGAACATAATGAACACCATAATTCATTTGCAGGGGTGCATCCATCAAATTAGGATTCGGCTCAAACCAATCGATTTAAACGGGGATTCAACATGAAATGTAAACGCAATGTTCAGATCACTGCCGATATGATCGAGGAACGCACCCTTTTCCACCTCCGTTACAGCCGGGGAAAGACCCGGCGTGTGGCGACTGATTTTGACCTGTTCTGGAGTTTTGCCCACGTCCTGCGCGACCTCGCGGTGGACGGGTTCACGACGACGCAGGAAACCTATCTGCAGAAGGACGTGAAGCGCATCTATTACCTCTCCATGGAATTCCTGATCGGGAAAATGCTGGAGCAGAATATTCTGGCGCTCGGCATCATGGGACCGGCGAAAGAAGCGCTGAAACGGCTCGATATCGATCTGGGAAAGGTGATTGAACTCGATATTGAAGCCGGGCTCGGCAACGGGGGCCTCGGTCGCCTCGCCGCCTGCTTTCTCGACTCCATGGCGTCGATGGAACTCCCGGCCTACGGCTACGGCCTGCGCTACGAACACGGAATTTTCCGGCAGGAGTTCGACGAGGGATGGCAGAAAGAACGGCCGGACAACTGGCTCGAGCTGGGCTTCCCGTGGGAAATGGTGCGGCCGGAATATACGGTGCCGGTTTTTGTGTACGGCCGGATCGAAAACATTTCGAGCACGCACCGCGGACGCCATCCGGTCTGGACCGACTGGCAGATGTTCAAGGCCGTTCCATACGACATTCCCATCCTCGGCTACGACACCAATACGGTAAACACGTTCCGCCTCTGGAGCGCCCGGGCGGATGAAAGCTTCCGGCTCGACGTGTTCAATCAGGGCGACTACGTCCGCGCGGTTGAGGAAAAGAACTGGGCGGAAAACGTCACCAAGGTGCTCTACCCGTCTGACAGCACCTATGCGGGCAAGGAACTGCGGCTGATTCAGGAATATTTTCTCGTCAGCTGCTCCGTTCAGGACATCATCCGCCGCTTCCTGAAAAACCATAGTAATTTCAATGACTTCGCAGCAAAAAATGCGATCCAGATGAACGACACACACCCGGCGCTGACGGTGGCAGAGCTGATGCGCGCGCTGTGTGACGAGCACCACATCCCGTGGGAAAAAGCCTGGGAAATCACCGTTAAAACCTGCGGCTACACCAACCATACGCTGCTGCCGGAAGCACTGGAAAAGTGGCCGGTCGACCTGATGACCCGCGTCCTGCCGCGCCACATGCAGATCATCTACGAAATCAATTACCGCTTCCTTCAGCGGGTCGAAATGGATCACCCGGGAAACACCGAGCTGATCCAGAAAGTTTCCCTGATTGAAGAAAACGGTGTCCGGCAGGTCCGCATGGCCAACCTTGCGGTCGTCGGAAGCCATAAGGTCAACGGCGTTGCGGGACTCCATTCTCTGCTGCTGCGCGAACGTGTCATGCCGGAATTCAACAGCATTTATCCAGACAAATTCATCAACATCACCAACGGCATCACCCACCGCCGCTGGCTGCTGAAGTGCAACCCGGAACTCTCCGCACTGATCACCGATAAGATCGGCGACGGCTGGATCAAAAACCTTGAAGAACTCAAAAAACTCGAACCCTTCGCCACGAACAAGGCCTTCCAGAAAGAATTCATGGCGATCAAACGCCGCAACAAGGAAGCACTGGCCCGGCACATTGAAAAAACACTTCACGTTCCGATTCACCCCGACTCGCTGTTCGACGTACAGGTCAAACGCCTTCACATGTATAAGCGCCAGCTGCTCAGCGCGATGCACCTCATCACGCTCTACCAGCGGCTGAAAGCCGACCCGAAGATGGATATGGTACCGCGCACCTTCATCTTCGCAGCCAAAGCCGCCCCGGCCTATCACCTCGCCAAACGCGTCATCAAGCTGATCAACGCCATCGGCTCGGCCATCAACCACGACCCGGTCGTGGCCGGTCGCCTGAAGTGCGTCTTCCTGCCGGACTACAACGTCTCGCTAGCTGAAAAAATCATTCCGGCCGCCGACCTGTCCGAACAGATTTCCACGGCAGGCAAGGAAGCCTCTGGAACCGGCAACATGAAACTTTCGCTCAACGGAGCACTGACCGTCGGCACATGGGACGGCGCCAACATCGAAATCGCCCAGCACGTTGGCGAGGAAAACATCTTCATCTTCGGCCACCGCGAAGAGGAGCTCGAGAAAATCGCGCAGGACGGCTACAACCCGTGGAGTTTCTACGACAGCGACGGCGAACTGCAGAAAGTGCTCGAGGCCATTCGCGTCAATGCTTTTGACCCGAGCCAGCCGGATCTTTACACGGAGATCTTCAACGACATGACCCGCGACGGCGATCCGTTTTTCTACATGGCCGACTACCGGCCCTATGTGGAAATCCAGAAACGGATCGAAGAACTGTTTCGGAACCCGGATGTCTGGGCGGAAAAGGCGATTCTCAACGTCGCCCGCATGGGATGGTTCTCCAGCGACCGGACCATTCAGGAATACGCGGATAAGATCTGGAACATTGAACCGCTCTGCATTCCGGACCCTGAACCGGTCGACGAATAAGCCGAATCAATTAAACAAATGCTGCCAGACCGGTTTCCCGTCGAGCTCGAGAACCAGCCGGGAGGAGTCATCGCTCCAGTGCAGCGTCTCATTCAGCTCCGCGGCCGGGGCGTTGGTGTATTCCGGCAGATACGCCAGCGTCTGCCAGGGACCGGATCGGCGCACCGCCACTTTGAAGCCGGGCTCCGACGAGTAGTAGACCCGCTGCAGCCGCGCCTCGCGGCTGCCGTCCGGCGCGGCAAGCACCTGTACGGTCTCCGTCGGCGCGCGAAAAATCCGGAATGAAACAAACAGCGCAAACCCCATCAAAGCCAGCAGCCCGACGGCACGTATGGGCGGCAGGCCGCCAAACAAACTGCGACGGCGAAAACGGTTTTTCATGACCGGAACTGTACTCTCCAGCAGAACGTTCGTAAACCGTCCCGGGTCTATTTTCCTTCGTCCTGCGCGGGTTGTTCCGCAGAAGGAAGGACTCGACTGAAGAATTTTTTAACCCCCCAGTTCCGGTCGGCATCGCGGAAGGAAAGAACCACCATCGCACCGATCAGAAGAATCGCAAAGACATTGATCAGTGTGGTCTGTATTCTGACATTCACCTTGCGGCGGGTAATGCCGTGCCAGAGCGCAAACACAATGTGCCCGCCGTCGAGCACCGGAATCGGCATCAGGTTCAGGACAGCGAGGTTGACGTTCAGGAAACGGATCAGCCCCAAGGTGTTGAGCAGTCCCATTTTAATCGACAGCGTAAGCATACTGAAAATTGCAATCGGCCCGCCCAGACCGCCGGCAGCCTGTTTTGTTTCGGACGGCGTCACCAGCGCCTGCAGGACGCGGACGATCGCCATGGCATCATAACGGAGCTGGTCCAGCGGATTTTTATAAAGCATCCACGGAAGGCTTCCGCCGCCGAGCTGCACGCCGATCATGATCCGTTCGTATTCCACACTGTATTCCGGCACCACGGTCAGTTCAATCGCCTCGCCCTTGCGCTCAACGGTCAGCGGCACTGCCACGTCCGGCTTGGCGGCCTGCACCAGTTCCGTAAACTGCTCCCAGTCGAGCACCGGCACGTGATTGAAAGACAGCGCCATATCGCCGGCACGAATACCCGCACGATCGGCCGGGCCGCCTTCGGTCACCGCACCGAACAGGCAGGCCAGCGCCGGCTCGATTCCCTCGACCGCTCGTACCCCGTCTTCATTCGCGACGAGAGGGACTGTCAGCGACGCTTTTCCCGAACTGTTTACGACATCAATGACTGCGGAACCGCTGTTTTTCAGCATGGCCTCAACACTGAATTCGTACCAGTTGTTCACGGTCTTTCCGTTCACGCCGGTGATCTCATCACCTTTACGCAGTCCGGCGGCATAGGCCGTGCTGTTGGTTTCGATGTTTCCAATGATTGGACGCAGCTGCGTTCCGGCATCGTCCCCCGGAATCAGCCATATGGCCACCGCCAGCAGAGCCGCCAGCACGATGTTGCCGACCGGTCCGGAAACGGCGACGGCGATCTTTTTCCATGGGGAAATATCCGGATAGCTTTCGCGGACTTCACTGCCCTGAATCCGATCCATGCCTTCTGGATCGAGCTGCGGAAGGGAAACGTAGCCGCCGAACGGAATCCAGCCGATCTTATAGAGAACGCCGTCCCTCTCCCATTTCACGATGGCGCGACCGAAGCCGATTGAAAAGGTTTTGACCACAAGTCCGCAGCGGCGTGCGACGAAAAAGTGACCGAATTCGTGCACGAAGACCGTGATACCGAACAGGAAAAATGCCAGCAGAATGGTGTAAATCAGCGTACCGAGATGAAGCAGGGAG
>JBFWJN010000079.1:0-12892 GCA_050253185.1 Kiritimatiellales bacterium
TGCCGACGCCGGCAGTCGAACTTCCAACCATTGGAAAAACCTTCAGGCACGACCGGCTGTTCATGAAATGCGACAACCTCAGCGGACCGGTCTACGGCGGCAACAAAATCCGCAAACTGGAATTCCTGCTCGGCGAGGCAACGGTTGAAGGGCGGAAAAGCGTTATCACCTACGGTGCGGCCGGGTCCAACCACGCGCTCGCCACAGCCATCTGCTGCCGGCAGCTCGGACTGCATGCCGTATCCATCCTCGCTCCGCAGGAGTCGAGCAATCACGTCCGCAAAAATCTGCTGATGGGATATGCGGCCGGAGCCGAACTGCGTCTCTGCTCAGACTATAAAGAATTTCCGAAAAAGACCCTAGATGTTTCAGCCCGTTGCACCGAGCTCGACGGCGTTGCACCGTACATTATTCCTGCCGGCGGCAGTAATGCCGTTGGCGCGCTCGGCTTCGTGAACGCCGCGTTCGAGCTGGCGGAACAGATTCGGCCCGACGTCATTTACATTCCGATGGGAACCGGCGGAACTGTCGCCGGACTGCTGACCGGGTTTTTGCTGACGGATTTCAAACCGCGCATCGAAGCCATCCGCGTTGTCGAACGGGAATTCCGTGACGAAACACACGTCAAAAAACTGTGCGACGAATTGTGCGAGATGCTCGGCATTGAACAGCGCGTGGCGGACGAAGACATTGTCATTCGCGATGAATTTTTCGGCGACGGTTACGGCATCCCGACGCAGGAAGGGCGTGAAGCCGTTGAGATTTTCCAAACATTGGAAAAAACGGTTTTGGAAAACACCTATACCGGCAAAACCGTTGCCGCGCTGCTGCACGATCTGCGTTCCGGTGCGCTCGACGGCCAAACCGTTCTCTACTGGAACACGCTCAACTCCCGCGATTTTTCCGATGAAATCGACGGTATTGATTTCCACAGTCTCCCGCCGGAGTTTTTTTCGTATTTTCTGTGACAAAACCGGAAGGATAATCCGTCGGCAACAAGTTCTTTGAAGAACGATCGTGTCGATATACAGTTTCCACAGGAAAGGGGACTTCTATCATGGATCTGATTGGTCATGCTTTGACTTCGGTTACCATCCTTGTCTCGGTCTGTGCCGTGCTGTTTTCCTGGCAGCAGCATCGAACCATTCTTGAAACAGAGCAGGCGGATCGGATTCGCGATCTGATTGCACTGGCATTAACCAAACTTCGCCGGTGGCAGGTTCTTCACGCCCTGCTGTACGATGAGCTGCAGCCGCTGTTTATTGAGGCCAGCCGAATGGTCGAAGAAGATTCTGATGTGAAGAAGGTTCGCGATTACCTATGGAAAGAAATCAAACAGACCCGGTTCGGAATTCGACAGCGCATTGCAGATGAGGAAATTCATACGGCGTATATCGGCCTTCTTTCCTACCGCCCGGAACTCCGGGCCGGATTTTCCAGCCTGTTGGAAACCCTCGACGAGTCTGAAGAAAAGCTGTTTCAGCAGTTCCTGCAGGCGGTTCAGCAGGATGTGCTGTCTCTGAGTCCCGGATCGGATTACACGCCGTCCGATCTCGGGAATGCATTGCGGAAAACCACCCGGGAATATCATCGGGAATTTCTGGCGCGCGCCTCGGAAGAAATGCGGTCGATTCAGGATGATCTTTTTAATATGGCCGCCCGGAGCAATCACGCCATTCTCAAATTGTGCACGTCTCGGTCTTCGGGCTGACGGACTTCAGGCCGTGCATCCAAGCCGTTGACCTTTTCCAAACATTGGAAAATACCTGCACCGGTTTCAGCCCTGAAAGAGATCAATGCTGGAGCAGTTCGTAGAGATTGCGGTAATAGCCGTCACGGGCCATCAGTTCGTCGTGCGTGCCGGAGTCGATCAGTTCGCCGTGCCTCATCACGAGAATTCGATTGGCGTTGCGGATGGTCGAGAGCCGATGCGCGATGACGATGCTGGTACGGTTTTTCATCAGCCGCCCGAGCGCATCCTGAATCAGCAGTTCGGTGGCGGTGTCGATATTGGCGGTGGCTTCGTCGAGCACGAAGAGCAGTTCCGGATTCTGTGCCAGTGCGCGCGCCATCACGAGCAGTTGTTTTTGTCCGAGTGAGAGTCCTTCTCCGCGTTCGTTCAGTTGCGTATCGTAGCCGTTCGGCAGCGCGCTGATAAATTTATGCGCGTTGACGGCTTTGGCCGCGGCGATGATATCTTCGCGGCTCAGGTCCGGATTAAGCAGAGAGATATTGTCGGCAGCCGGCCCGGCAAAAATGAACGGATCCTGAAAGACGGTTCCGATGCGGCTGCGCAGATCTTCCTTGCGGAAGTCGCGGATGTTGTGTCCGCCGATGGTGATGCGGCCTTCCTGCACGTCGTAGAAGCGTCCGATCAGGTTGATGATCGTGCTCTTGCCGGCACCGGTTGCACCGACGACAGCGAGCACCTGCCCGGGTTCGACAGTAAAGCTGATATTGTTCAGCACGCGGTTTTTTCCATCGTAGGCGAACGAAACGTTTTCGAACGCGATGGTTCCGCCGATCTGTTCTGCGGGCAGCGGGGCTGCCGGGTCGAGGACACTTTCCGGCGTGTCCATCAGCTCGAAGAGCCTTTCGGCCGACGCCATCGCGACCTGGAACGATCCGGCTTTGTCGGAGAGCGAACCGAGCGGCTGAAAGAACTCGCGGATGTAGGCGAGAAAGGCGATCAGCGCGCCGGCGGTCAGCAGGCCGCCGCCGCGCAGCAGCGACCAGCCGCCTGCCGCGAGAATCAGGGCGACAGCGATGGCCTGTCCGGTTTCGATGACGGGGAAGTAGGCGCTGAACCAGCGGACCTCTTCAAAGTGCGCGGTGCGCAGCAGCGTGTTGCGTTCGTCAAACTCGCGGCGGGCCGTCGGCTCGCGGTTGAAGAGCTGGATGGTCGTCATGCCGGTCAGGTCCTCCTGCAGCAGCGCGTTGAGTTCCGCCTGCCGTTTGCGGATCATCCGGTTGGCGCCGCGCAGTTTGCGGTTGACGAAAAAGAGCAGCACAAACAGCGGCGGCAGCAGGATAAACAGAACAACGGAAAGCCGCAGGCTGATGGCGAGCATGTAGCCCATGATCCCAACGAGCATGAAGGAGTCGGCAACCGAGCCGACCACGCCGTCGGTGACGAAGGTCTGGAGCCGTTCAATGTCGGACGTGACGCGCGTGAGCAGCGTGCCGACGGGCATGCGGTCGAACCAGCCCTGGTGCATGCGCATGGCTTTTCGATACACGTCGACGCGCAGGTCGTAGATGATTTTTTGGCCGATCCACGCGGTGAGCAGTCCCTGCAGGTAGCGCAGCGAATAGCCGGCGACGGCGATAATCAGGTAAAGCAGGGTAATATGGCCAAGCCGTTCCAGTCGGGTTGCACCGTCCGCTGCGGAATCGAGCAGACAGCTGTCGGTCAGCCGCTTGATGAGCACAGGCAGATAGTTGATGGATCCGGAAACCGCCAGGATCAGAACGAGTGAAAGCAGCAGCCAGTATTTATACGGCAGGGCGTAGCGCAGCAGGCGGCGGGCGAGGCTGGATTTCGCTTGGCTCATTGGTCCTCCTCCAGCTGCTGCTGAAGCTGCTGCATCCGGTTCAGTTCGGCATAATAGCCGGGCTGAGCAATCAGTTCCGCATGTGTACCGTGCTGCGTGATGCGGCCGTCTTCGATGACGACGATCTCGTCGGTATGGCGCAGCGTCGAAACGCGATGGCTGACGAACAGGCAGGTGCGGTCTTTCATGACCGGCCGAAGTTTATCCATGATGGCCGCTTCGGTCTGTGTGTCGACGGCGGAAAGCACGTCGTCAAGAATCAGAATCTGCGGACGGCGGGCAATCGCGCGGCTGATCGACGTGCGCTGGCGCTGTCCACCGGAGAGCGTGACGCCACGCTCGCCGAGAACGGTACGGTACTGTTCCGGGAAATCGGCGATGTCGCCGCTGAGGTGCGCGATATTCGCCGCCCAGCTGATGACATTTTCTTCCGGCGCGTCGATGCCGAAGGCGATGTTGTGTTCGAGCGTGCGCGAAAAGAGGACCGGCTCCTGCGCGGCGAAACCGATGCTGCGGCGGAGCACGTCGAGCGGGATTTGCTGCACCGGTCGGCCGCCGACGGTCAATTCGCCTTCGGTCGGGTCCATCAGGCGCGCGGCGAGCGAAACGAGCAGTGTTTTGCCGCAGCCGGTCGGGCCGGTGATGCCGACGGTTTTTCCGGCCGGAATCGTCAGCGAAATATCCTGCAGCACGCGCGTGCCGCCGAGTTCGAGTGAGACGTTCCGCCACTCGATTGAACCGTCCAGTGTCTGAATGGAAAAATCGGTCTGCTCCCCGTCGGCAATCTGCGGCCGGCGGTTGAACAGTTCGAGAATCCGGTTCCAGCTGACTTTACCGCGCTGCAGCAGGCTGAGCATCCAGCTCATGGAAAGCAGCGGCCACTGCAGGTAGAGCAGGTACTGCAGAAACTGAACGATGACGCCGACGCTGAGCGTTCCGGCGATGACCTGTTTTCCGCCGAAGAAAAGAAGCAGCAGCGTGCCGATGCTGAACCAGAAGGCCATCAGCGGCCAGAGCAGCTGACGGAGCGACTGCAGGTGAACTTGGCGATCCGCCAGCGCCTGGCTCTGTTCTTCGAAAAGCCGGTTGCGCCGCCGCTCCAGCGCGAAGCCTTTGACGCAGCGGATTCCCGCAAAACTTTCCTGCGCAAAGTTGGTCAGCTCCGAAGTCTGCTCCTGCAGGGCTTTCTGGCGGTCGCGAACGACGCGCAGCACAAGGAAGAAGAAAATCGTGATCGGCAGGTAAAGCGAAAAGATCAGCAGCGCGAGTTTACGGTCGATGCAGATCATGACGATGGACGCGAATAGCAGCGCGATGACGGTGCGCGTTCCCTGCAGGAAACCCTGGCCGATGGCGTCGCGCACGAGAGTGAAGTCGGACGACATGCGCGTCATCAGGTCGCCGGTGCGTCCGGTGCGGAAGAATGCGGCATCGAGTTTTGTCAGGTGGGCAAAAAGGTCGCGGCGCAGGTCGTATTCGATTTGATGCGACATTTTGAGCGGAATACGGCGCAACTGCCGCGCGAACCACGTCGAGAGAACCGCGAGTCCGGCATAAATGGAAACGTAGCGGACCAGCTCGGTGCGGGTCAGCGTTTCGGCCGTCAGCCCGTCGATGCCGAGGCGAAGGATGTAAGGCAGCAGCAGGTTAATGCCGACGGAGGTGAGCGCACAGAGCACGGTCAGCACAATTTCGGTTCTGTGCGCCGCGATATAGCGTTTCAGGCTGACGGGTTCCGGATTCAAGCCGTATAAGCTAAAGGCTCTGCTCCGAATTACAAGCGCGGACGATTGAGTTTCCAAAGATTGGAAACCGGCGCTATATTTTTTCCAATGTCTGGAAACCCTCAGCTGATCTGGAAATGCCGCGAACGGGACGTCGTCTGCGGGCGGCGTACGCTGATTATGGGAATTCTGAATGTGACGCCGGATTCGTTTTCGGACGGCGGGCGCTACACCGACCCCGAAGCGGCGGTGGCGCGCGGCCTCGAAATGGTGGAGCAGGGCGCGGGAATCATTGATATCGGCGGCGAATCGACGCGGCCGGGATCGGATGCCGTCCAGGCATTGGAAGAAATCCGCCGGACGGTTCCAGTGATTGGAAAACTGCGCGAGCAAACCGGCGCGCTGATTTCGATTGATACGTGGAAGACGGAGGTTGCCCGCGCGGCGGTCGAGGCGGGCGCGGATATCATCAATGATATCAACGGCGCGCGCGATCCCGGGATGGCGGAGCTGGCGGCGGAATCCGGTGCGGGCCTGGTGCTGATGCATATGAAAGGCAATCCGCAGACGATGCAGATGAACCCGCATTACAACGATGTGGTTTCCGAGGTCTGGAAATTTCTTGAGGAGCGGGTTGCGGCGGTTGTTGAGTGCGGCGTTCTGCCGGAGCAGGTCTGTCTCGATCCGGGCATCGGATTCGGCAAGAACGACGAGCACAACCTCGCGCTGCTGAACGGCATTCCGGAACTGCTGGAGCCGAAGCGGCCGCTGCTGATCGGCGTGAGCCGCAAGAGCCTGTTCGGGCGGATGCTGGGCCGCGAGGCGGACGAGCGGCTGGCGGCATCGCTTTCCGCAGCGGTGTTTTCGATTCTTCAGGGCGCGCATATCCTTCGGGTGCATGATGTAATCGAATCTTGCGATGCCGCAAAAGTTGTGGATACACTGCGCGCTCAAGGAAGGCGCGAATGAACTGGCTGCACGGCATAGAGAACCCCGGCTGGACGGGGATGTTTGAGATTCTGATTCTCGCGATGATTTTCTATTTTCTGCTGAAATTTTTCCGCGGAACCCGCGGTTCGGCCATTCTGACCGGGCTGGCCATGCTGTTTGCGGTGCTGATTCTGATTACGCGCTTTACGAACCTGCTGATTCTCAACTGGCTGCTGCAGAAGCTGATGGTCTACCTCGCGCTGGCGATGATGGTGATCTTCCAGCCGGAGATCCGCCGCGCGCTGGCGCGGCTCGGGCGGCAGGGCAATTTCATCGGCAGCAAGGCGCGCAAGGCGCTGACGGACCCGATTGCCGATGCGGTGATTCTGCTGGCATCCCGCAAGATCGGCGCGCTGATTGCGATTGAGCGCGAGGTGGAAACCAAGGGGATTCAGGATACCGGAACCCGGATGAACAGCGAGGTGAGCGCTGAACTGCTGGCGTCGATTTTTTATCCCGGCACGCCGCTTCACGACGGCGGCGTGATCATCAGCGGCGAAACCATCGCGGCGGCGGGCTGCGTGTTTCCGCTGACGCAGAACGATGACCTGGCGAGGAATCTCGGAACCCGGCACCGCGCGGCGATCGGGCTGACGGAGGAGACCGATACCGTGGTGATTGTGGTATCGGAGGAAACCGGTGTGATTTCGATTGCCTATAACGGCCGGCTGAGGCGCGGGTTCGACAGCGCGCACCTGCGCCGCGTGCTGTCGTCGTTCCTCGGCCGTGAGAGCGGCCTGCGCCAGATGGGCCGCCGCCAGACGCCGGAGGATCACGGGCAGATGAGCTTCTTTTTCGGAGAGGGTGCTGAATGACGGATAAGCGCAAAAAGCTGATTCGGCGCCTGCTCGACTTCGACCTCACCCCGTTCTGGGCGACTGTCAGCCGCAACTGGATGATGAAGGTGTTCTGCCTGCTGATGGCCTTTGCCGTCTGGCAGGGCGTTCGGGAAAACACCAGTTTTGAGGTGGTGGTGACGGATATTCCGGTGACGATTCTTCCCGGTGACGGCAAGGCGGTGCTGGACCAGTCCACGGACACGGTCAGCATCCGCTTCCGCGGGTCGCGCGACGATGTGCGTTTTATCAACAACGACCAGATTTCCGTGACGGTGGATATTTCCGGGCGTTCCGACCGCCTGCGCCAGACCGTCAACTTTACTCCGCGCTATGTCAAAGCGCCGTCGCGTGCGCACGCTGTGCAGTTCGATCCGGCGGAAGTGACGGTGACGATCGACCGCGAAGTGGAACGGACGCTGCCGGTGAAGGCGGTTTATGAAGGGGATCTGCCTTCCGGAATTCAGTTCGAAAAAGCTGTCTGCACGCCTGCCTCGGTGAAGGTGCGTGGGGCGGAACAGCTGGTGCGGGACCTCGAGCAGGTCCGGACGGTTCCGATCAGCCTGGACGGGCGCTACAACTCATTTAAAGCGCATGTGGCGGTTGCGGCGGGCGGACAGCTCTGGTCGGCCTCGCCGGATCGCGTAACGGTGGACGTGAATCTGTTTGAACAGACGGCAACCCGACAGATTGAAGAGATCAATGTGCGACCGCTGCTGGCTTCCGACGACACGCGGGTGGTGCGTATCCGTCCGGAAACGGTAACCGTTGTGTTGAGCGGCAGCCCGCAGCAGATTGAACAGCTCAAGGAGCGTGAGGTCTACCCGTATGTGGACTGCACGGAGATGACCAAACCGGCAGATTACGAGGTGCCGGTCCGCGTGGATCTGCCGCCGGGACTGAACGTGGACTCAATTGAACCCGCCACGGTGCGGGTAAACGTCAAACGAATGTAAAAATGATGCGAACTTTTCTGTTTATTCTACTCATTGCGACCGCCTGTGCCGCGCAGGCGCCGCTCCCGGTTGAGCCGCTTCCCACGGACACGCTGCCGGAACTTTCGAATGAAAAACCGGGGAAGGAAAACAAGACCGGACCGCAGGCCTTCTCGGAGGAGCCGGCCGATGACAATTCGGCTTATCAGATCACCACCGACCTGAAAAAACCGGATGTGGAAACAACGGGTACCGTTTCTTCTGCTGAAAATCCGGCCGCCGCAATCGGATCGGCAACCCCGGAAGACAGCCGCGTGGCATTTCTGATGAATGTCGGCGTGCAGTATTCCGATGAAGGGGAATATGCCGACGCAGAGAAGGCCTATCTGCGCGCACTGGAAAAGGATCCGGAGAACCCGGACATCCGCTTCCGGCTCAGCACGCTGTATATTCTGATGGGAAAATTCCAGGAGGCAGCCGACCTGCTGAAAAAGATGGTTGTGGAATTTCCCGACAATCCGCTGATTCAGAACAACCTGGCCTGGGTCTATGCCACCGGCGGCGAACTGCGCAATTCCAAACTGGCGCTTCGCTATGCCCGCGAGTCGCTGCTGCTGGCGCCGATGTCGCCGTCGATGTGGAACACGCTGGCGGAAGCGTATTATCTTGCCGGGGATTACGAGAAGGCGATGCGTTCCTCGAAAGTTGCGCTGGACCAGCTGCAGCGCGGGAAACCAACGGAAGACGAAGTGAAGTCATTCCAGATGCAGCAGGTGAAAATTCAGCGGGCCACCGATGCACTGAAAACGCTGGAAGGCCGTGACGACGAGTAGCGTCAGCTGCGTCGGAAAATCATCAGATTATTTGTGTAAAAACCGGCAACCCCGGCTTTGCGCCAGACACCTTGCCAGTTGCTGACCCTCTGTTCATCCAGCGCCATGTCCTGTTCGCTGAACCGTGCGATCCAGTAATCCTGCGGCTGTTCGTTGAGGTGGCCGATTCCTCCCTGTCCGGGATGCGCCGCCGTACAGATCACAACCGGCGCAAGTGAGCAGAGCAGCTCGACATATCGTAAAGCGGATTCCGGCGGCAGGTGTTCCGCGGTTTCCATGCTGACAGCAACGTCAAACCGTTCGTTTTCCTCCCAATGGTCGGTTGTGATATTGAACGGATACACATCCAACCCGCGGGCGCGGGCCATATCCAGTCCGGCCTCCGATGCATCGAGTCCAACGGTTCGCATTACGCCCTGCCGGTGCAGTTCCGCGAGCAGCGCGCCGGACCCGCAGCCGACATCAATGACGGACGCAGGCCGGAAGGTGTCGAAGATCGACTGTGCCATTTGCGGTGCGCTGGTGCGGACGTAGGGTTCGACTAGGGTCTGGTAATAGCGTGGCGAATAGATCTCGTCATAATTCCCGGTTTTTTCCATCAGCCGCACCGCCAGCCGGTTGACCAGACGGCTTTCGCGAATGCGTGTCGGCAGCAGCCCGGCGAGACCTTTTGCAACTGAAAAAAACGAACGGGACATGCAGAGCCGTTTAACAGGATTGCCCGGCAACTGCAAGCCTCTGGACAGCCCGCGGGCAAACCGATAGCCTGCCGCGCATGAAAACAACCTGGAGCAAAGACGATTTAATTCAATTGAGCCCCTCAACCGACGTACTGATCGCAATCGACTCGGACGGATGCGTGTTTGACAGCATGACGATAAAGCAACGCATTTTTCATGACGGCATCCTGCTGCGCTGGGGACTCGGCGCGCACGAGAAAGAATTTCGGCAGGTTGCGGAATGGACGGCCCTTTTTTCTCCGTGGCGCGGGCTGAACCGCTTCGAGCTGCTGTTGCGGATTTTCCAATGCCTGGAAAAATATTTTCCAGGCATTGGAAAAGCGGTCGAAACGGAATCGCTGGAGGCGTTTGTTAAATCCGGCGTTCCGCTGAGCGCCGCCGAGCTGGCGAAGCGGATTGAAAAAAACGGTGATCCGGAGCTGAAACGGGTGCTGGACTGGAGTCTGGCGATGAGCCGTCGGATTGCGGAGATTCCTGAAATGCCGGTGTTTGACGGAGTTTTCCAGGGTTTGGAAAAAATCCGGAGTCTGGCGGATGTGATTGTGGTGTCGCAGACGACGGAGGATGCGCTGGTGCGCGAGTGGCGACATGCAGATCTCGACCGGTTTATTGATGTGATTGCAGGCGCCGAGCTGGGATCGAAGACCGAATCACTCGCAACGGCGATGAAGGGGCGTTATGCGCCGGACCGTACGCTGATGGTGGGCGACGCGCCGGGCGATCTGGAGGCGGCACGCGCGGTGGGCTGCCTGTTTTTTCCGATTCTGCCCGGCGAAGAAAATGCGAGCTGGCAGGAACTGTGCGGCGAAGGGCTGAAACGGCTGCGGGACGGTTCGTTTGCCGGAGCATATCAGGACGGGTTGATTTCCCGTTTTTATGCGGTGCTGTCGGATACGCCGCCGTGGCTGGATTAAGGCTGGCGCTGGCGGCGGCCGAGCAGGATGATATCGCGCAGCGCGCCCTGATTGCGGGCGGTGAGCCAGCGCTTGATGAACTGAGGTTCTTGGACGATCTGGGCGATTCCCGCGAGTGCGCGCAGGTGAAAGTTGCGCTCGTCGATGGAGCCCATGAGCGCAAAGACGGCTTTTACGGCCGGAGCATCGTCTGAGAAGTAAATCCCGTCGCGATGGCGGACGAGAATGGCCTCGAAGCTGTGTTCGCCGGGTAGGACAATGTGCGGAATGGCGATGTCGGGGCTGAGCGCAGTGCTGGTCAGCTCTTCCCGCTCGATGAGCCGGGTTCGAATTTCCTCTTCAGACAGTCCGACCTGTTCAGCGGCGGCGTTGGCGATTTCTGCAAAGAGCTCTTGAGTGGACAGCGGGCGGTCGATGTCCAGAACCGGTGCAGAGGCCATCAGCTTGTCGAAGCGGTCGAGTTCGATTTCGTCGCGTTCACGAATGATCTGCTTGAGTTCCTCTTCGAGGTCGCCGGTGACCATTTCGCGGGCGGTGAGCCGGCCGATGAGATGGGTGAGCGCGGATTCGCGGCGGGCGCTGCCGCGACCGTAGAACCAGTAGGTGGTGAAGCCGAGGGCGGCGAGCAGGGCGAGAACAGCGAAAGAGGTGAGGCCCATTTCGAAGACGAGCAGCAGGCTGAGCAGGATGCCGGTGATCTGCAGGACGGGATAGAGCGGGGCTTTGAAGGCGGGGCGGTAGTTTTGAATTCGGCTTTCGCGCAGAACGATGACGCAGATGCCGGAAAGCATGAACCCGAGGATGAGAACAAGCGAGGCGGCTTCGACGAGGATGTCGATTTTCAGGAACAGCGACAGGGCGATGAAGGCGGCGGTGATGAAGATGGCGACGAAAGGGGTTCCGAACCGGCGGCTGATCCGGCCGAGAACCGGCGGAGCGAGTTCGTCGCGGCCCAGTGCGAGCAGGTAGCGCGAGGCGGCGAGAATTCCGGCGTTGGCGGTGGACATGAACGCGAGCAGGGCGGCGAGTGCGACGAGGGACAGCCCGGCGTTGCCCATGAAGGCCGCCGCGCCGTCTGCGATCGGCGTGAGCGATCCGTTGAGTGTGCGGTCCGGCAGCACGCCGGCGGTGACCCAGACCATGAAGGTGTAGAAGAGGGTAGTGATGAGCAGGGAGAGGATCATGCCGCGTGGAATGGTTTTGCCGGGATTGGCGACGTCTTCAGCGATGCTGGAGATCTGGATGATGCCGCCGTAGGCAACAAAGACGAATGCCGCAGTGAATAGAACGGCTTTTGGGCCGTGCGGCATAAAGGGGGACAGGTTTTCGAGGGTGACATGGGGTGCACCGCGCAGGATGTAGAAAAGCATGAGCAGCAGCAGTCCGCCAACGAGCAGGATCTGTGTTTGGGCGGCGTGCCGCGATCCGAACAGGTTGAGTCCGGTGAAGAAGAGGCAGCAGAGCAGTCCGGCCAGATGCAGGTTGACCGGGAAAAAGGAAGCGATGAGTGCGCTCATTCCGACGAGGGCAAAGGCGCTTTTCAGCGAGAGGGAAAACCAGGTGAGCAGTCCGGCGATGGTTCCGATGCCGGGGCCGAGCCCGCGGGTGACGAAGAAGTAGTCGCCGCCCGCCTTGGGCATGGCGGTGACGAGTTCCGCGGCGCTGAGCATGCCAAGTGAAGCAATGAGCCCGGCAATCAGATAGGACAGGATGACCGCGGTTCCGGCTTTTTCATGGGCGAGTCCCGGCAGCACAAAGATTCCAGAGCTGACCATGGCTCCGGTTGCGATACAGAAAACATGAAGAAGACCGAGGTTTTTTTTCAGCGGCATAACGGACTTTCTGTTGGTGCGGCGCCGGTTGAAAAAGATTGCGCCGAACGGCTATATACTCTTTATTACGTTCTTTCTTTTCAAGGGGAAAACCCGACAGGGGAAACTAATGCATATTTTTCATGTTGCGTTTTGGGCCGGTGCGGCCGGCTGGATGGTGGCTCAGATAACAAAAATGGTGATCTGCCTGGTGCAGAGTCACCGGCTTGATTTCCGGTATCTGGTGAGCACCGGCGGGATGCCGAGTGCTCATTCGGCGCTGGCCAGCGCCATCGCAACGGCCATTGGCCTGACCGAGGGCTTTAATTCGGCACTGTTTACGCTGGGGTTCTTTTTTGCCGCTGTGGTGATGTTTGATGCGCAGACGGTTCGCGCTGCGGCCGGCGAGCAGGCGCGGCTGCTGAACCTGATTGTCGATGAGGTGTTCAAAGAGCATCACCTGTCTGAAAAAAAGCTGAAAGAGCTGCTGGGGCATACCCGGCTGGAGGTTTTTTTCGGTATGCTGACCGGAATTTTTTCCGCCATGGTCGTGTT
>JBFWJN010000080.1:0-12852 GCA_050253185.1 Kiritimatiellales bacterium
CCCGACTTTTTTACCGTTCAGCCGAGGTTCAAATACACCCAGTGCTGTCGCCCGCAGAACTGCGCTTTGTATAGGTTTTGTAACAATAAAGGACCGGCGCAGCAGCGGACAAAGATTTCCCCACCCGATTCGGATCCACTCTGAAGACCAGTTCATAACACAGGTTAATCCCAGTCCTGGGACTTATCCGGCCAACCATTTTTTCAGCACAGTCGCATCCCGCCGGAACTGCTCAGGATCATCATCCTTTACAAACTCAAGCAGTGCATAATGATCGCCGTCCAAAAAATCGGCGGAAAAATACCTGGGCCATTCGGTCCTGCCTGCTGCAAGCGGGAGCCGCTCGATGTTGTCGCCCCATCCACCGCACATAGGATGAAAGAGCCACTGAAAAACGTGCAGGTTCAACACCTGATCGGCCAGTTTTTCCAAACCCTGGAAACGGTAGTCCACATCAGCCACCCAGTACATCGGCTGCCAGTAGGTATAGAGGTTTGGATGATTCACTGCCTTGAGTAACGCCAGCGCCGTCGCGCTGCTGTCGCTCAGAGAGTTAACATGAAACTCTAAAGCAAGTCGAATACCGTGCACTGCCGCCGCATCAAGATCGGCACGTATCTTGTTAACAAAGCGACTCCGATAATCATCTGTTGCTACTTCAGAAGGCTGCGCACCGGGCCAAATGCGAATGGTGTTTGTTCCAAGCGCCAGTGCACTTTCAAGAACCGGAGCAAAGTCCTGTTCTCTGCCATTGACATCAAGAACAAAGTAATATGAACCGTATGAGGAAATCTCCAATCCGGCATTCCGCGTAACCTGCCGGGCTTTCTTTGCGGCGACTATATCACCGGGCGGTACGTGAACATCGCCCCCCCACTCAATTCCGTCCAGTCCGGCCTCTTTGACGAGGCCGGTAACTGTTTCAATCTCAAACTGCCGGAATGTAACTGAGCAAACTCCGCTCTTTATCATGCCAGAGCCCCTGCGTTGTCCCGCGTAATTTCCCACAACAGATCTTCCCCGTTGAGAAACCGTCGAAGTTCGTCGACCATGTAATGTCCCAAACGGCGGCATTCATAGTGAAAGGATCCGGCAAGATGCGGCGTTACAATCACGTTGGGCAGCTCAAAAAGCGGCGAGTCCGGTGCAGGCGGTTCGGGATCGGTAACGTCAAGGACAGCAGTAAGGTCCGGCCTTTCTTTCATGACGTCGATGAGTTCCTGCTCCCGAACGACGGCACCGCGGGCGGTGTTGATGAAGGAGGCGCCCTGTTTCATGAAGCGCAGATGGTCGCCGGTGATGAGTCCGCGGGTGTGCGGCAGCAGGGGGGTGTGCAGCGAGACAACGTCGCAGGTTTTAAAGATTTCCTCCATCGAAACAAACCGCACGCCGAGTTCGCGCTCCAGTTTCGGCGAGCCGTACGACGAACTGGCGAATACCTCTAAATCAAAGGGTTTGAGCAGTTCGCAGGTTTTTTTGCCGATCATTCCCAGTGAGATAATTCCGATTTTACTTTGATAGGTGCCGGGGAAGACCTTGTCCTGCAACCAGACGGCGGGGTCGCGGGCTTCGCGGATCATGCGCCAGCCGTGCTTGAGGCAGAAGAGGATCATGGAGAGCGTGTATTCGGCAACCGGTACGGCGTTGGCGGCATAGGCGCTGGTGATGCGAAGGCCGCGATCCCACGCGGCGTTGGTCATCAGCGCTTTGATGGAGCCTGCTCCGTAGAAGACGGCTTCGAGTTTCGGGGCGGCTGCGAGAAATTCCTCGTCAAAGACCGGAGCGCCCCAGCTCGACATGAGGATTTCGGCATTTTTCAGTACATCCAGATGTTCTTTCCAGTTGTTGAGATCAAGGCGCACGTCGGCCAGATTAACGAGTTCGCAGAGTTCGGCGATTTCTTTCGGTCCGTAGACCCGACCTTCCAGATTTGAGTTATAGAAGAAGACTGCTTTTTTCATGAGTTAATCGATCTTTTTTTTGAAAGTCCATACAGCACGGCACCAACGCCCAGAATCGCCGAGGCCACGGAGAAAATGCAAAAACGCGCACCGACATCATTGGGCAGCAGCAGAAAGAAAAGAATAAACCCGCCAAGGCTTATGGCGAGAATGCCGACCAGTTTCAACTGAAGTCCATCATTGGCATCGCCGACTTCTTGTTCAAAGTCGACCGGCGTGTGCAGGCGGGTGAAAAATTCTTTCAGGTGCGTATGCGTTGTTTCCGGAACGCGATTCCAGAAAAGTGTAGTGGAGAGAAAGGCGATGAGTCCCGCACCGCTGTTGATGAGCGCCAGGCGATAGGACGGAAGCCCTATGGAGCTGCAGATGACGGAACAGGTCAATGCCACGCCGAAGCAGAACCAGCCGGACCAAAGCGGCGTCCGGCGAATATAAAAGCCCAGAAAGAGCGGCATGAGCAGAGGAATTCCGAGAATGGCGTTGATTCGGAAGGTGAGTTCAAAGATGCCTTTGTCATTCAGATTGGCGGCAAACCAGAGCGCAAAACCAATGAGCGCCGCACCGAGCAGTACGTTGAAGACGCGCCCGAGGGCCAGCAGGAATTTATGGTCGGTGCGCGGCTCTTTTTTCATTCGGCGCATGAGCGCGGGATAGGCATTGGTGACAAAGAGAGCAGCATTGGCGTTGAGCGCGGTATCCATGGTGCTCATCTGGGCGGAGAACATGGCCACGAGCATGAGCGGAACAAATCCGAAGGGAAGCAGCTTGAGGCTCATAAAGGAGAAAGAGAGGTCTGCCGGACTTTGTACGGCCATGGCGCTGATTTCATCGGCATACATCAGGCGGGCAACCATGGGCGGAATGAAATAGACCATCATGCCGATCAGCCCGAGCACAACATAGAACCAGGCGGCTTTTTTTGCTTCGCGCCCGTCTTTGCAGGAGAAGAAGCGCTGTCCGCCCTGCATGCCGAGCGCGGCGTAGACCTGGATGATGCCGACGCCGAGAAGCCATTCGATGCCGTAGAGTCCGTCCGGGCGACAGGGCGTCATCATGCGGAAATCATTTGCAAGCCCCTGTGCATGGATTGCGCTAAAAAATGCACCGATTCCTCCGATATGCTTCAGGCAGAGAATCCCGAGCAGGATGGACATGGAGAAGAGAACCAGTCCCTGGAGAAAACTGGCGGCCATGACTGCCCAGTTTCCACCGGTCAGTGTGTAGAAGAGCAGAACAACCCCCAGGGCGATAATGGTGAACGGG
This sequence comes from Kiritimatiellales bacterium, assembly GCA_050253185.1. Taxonomy (GTDB): domain Bacteria; phylum Verrucomicrobiota; class Kiritimatiellia; order Kiritimatiellales; family Tichowtungiaceae; genus Tichowtungia. The sequence continues at coordinate 3,225 of JBFWJN010000080.1, forward strand.
AGAGGAAGCCCGAAGACGGTCCGGGTGAAGAGCGCCAGCATGACAAGCCCGATGCTGCCGCCGATGATGAGCCAAACGATGTTGTAATAGGTGAAGAGCTGTTCAAAGGAGCCGCCGAACCGTCCGCGAACCATTTCGGCAAAGGTGGTGACGCGCGCCTGACGGTACCAGGCGGCCAGTCCCAGCGCCAGCACCGTGGCGCAAAGCGCATTGATAATGTAAACCCAGTAAATACTGAATCCCGCGTTATAAGCGACGCCGGCATTGGCGACAAAGGTCTGCGTGCTGATGCCGCTCATCAGCAGGCTCATGCCGACCATCCACCAGGAGCAGCGCGCGCCCGACTTGAAATAATCCTCTTCGTCCCTGTTCAACCGCTTGAAAATCACGCCGATTGATATGAGAAAGAGAAAGTAGGTTCCGATGACAATTGCATTCAGCAGCATTTACATTTCCTCAGATTTTAAAATTCAGTTCAAATTCCAATCAAACCGGTATGTTCCGGCGTTAACCGTTTTCACGGGCAGTTTCGATTCATCCGGAAAACGAAGTTCCGCTTCGGCGTTCGGGGGAATCACGATGTTCCACGTCACCTGCCCATTCGCTTGCGTCCAGCTGCTTTGAACCGTTCCGTGGTGAGTCTCGACCGATGCGTTCACCCATTCGAGATCCCGGGGAATGCAGGGCGTCAGGCTGATTTTCCGGTACGTTGCCTGGATTCCAGCCAGATGCGTGAGCATCCATGCGGCCGGATGATTGGCGGCGTGGTGATTCAGGGAACTGGAATGCGAAACCGGCTGGTCGTAATAGAGCTCCCAGAACGTGGTGGCATCATATTGGGCAATGCTCCAGGCCACCCACATATAATTCGTATTGCGCAGCATATCCAGAGCCAGATCCACCTCGCCGTTTTCTGCAAGCTGCGGAAATATATTGTAGGACATGAATCCGCCGTCAAATTTATTTCCGTTTTCGCGATAGACCCGCGCCAGGGATTCGGCCACAGCCGGCCGCTCTTCCGGTTCGGGAAGGCCTAAGGCCAGCGCCAAGCTGTCCTGGGTTCCGTTGCCGAAGGTGTGCCGCCCGGCGTCGTAATATTTTTCCAGAATGGATGCACGAATCCGCCCGGCCAAATCGGCCGCCCTGTCGGCGGCGTCGGATTTGCCGAGCGCCTGTGCCAGTTTGGAGAAACGGTCGGCAGTGGCAAAAAAGTTCATGGCTGCAATCAGGCGTTTGTTCTGCTCGGCACGAGGAACCCGGACCGCGGCATGGTCACCGTATTTGGCATCGAGGGGAATCAGGTCCGGCGCGTTCTTCTCGAAGTAGTCCAGGAAAACGCGCATCTGTTCATAGTTCCGGCGCGCCGTTTCCAGGTCGCCATCCATCTCATACAGTCGCCACGTGATAAACAGCGGGGAAACCGGCCAGCTGAAATCGTTGCAATGCCGGGTGTGACTCCGTTTTCTGCCGACGCCCATATCGCCGGGAAACCCGCGCGGATCAAACGGCGGCGTATCATATACATTGACGCACTCGCGGTAGAATGCAGTCGAATCAAGTGTCGAAAACCCGGTCGCCCACGACGCATGAAAATCTCCGCCCCAGAAACATTTTTCGCGATGCGGACAGTCTTCGAGCACGGAGTGCATGTTGTTGAGATGGATTTGAACACCCATTCAAAAAATCCGGTTAAGCAATGGATCCGATGATTCAAACGATGCCGTAACCGGCACGTCCGTGTGTACAACAACGCCGGTCAGGTCGCCGGGCTGCGGCGGATGACTCAGGCCGAAAACCTCAAAATACCGAAATCCGTGATAGGAAAAATGCGGTTCCCATGTGTGCGGTTTCCCGTCACATATCAGTTGGGAATGCTGGGGAGCGGCGTGACATCTCCAGAAGGAAAAAGGAACATTGTCCAGATGTTTCCCATCCGGCAACAGCCGTTCCGTACAGCGAACACGAACAACTGTTCCGTCCGGCTCGTTCAGTTTCAGCCGCACCCAGCCGCTGATGTTCTGCCCCAGATCGGCACACCACGTCTTTTCTCCGGCCTGCCAGACCTTCGCCGGATCAATGGTCCGGATTTTACGAATCGGCGGAAAGTCCTGCGCTCTCAGTTTCGGGCTGCGCGGTGCAACGATCTGTACCGGTTTCCAATGTTTGGAAAAACCGGGTGTCTTCCACTCGTCGGTTTCCTTCCGGAAGTCGACGTGCCCTCCCAGATAGAGATTGGACATTCTCGTTTTGGATTCGCTCCACTTCCAGTTCTTGTCGGATACGATGTTTTCAACCGATCCGTCGTCGTATCGAATCTGCAGCAACGCCCGCAGCCCGGGGGTTCCATATTTCCAGAGTGAGCCGAATGCGCGGTCCTCTCCGTACCAGCCGTCGCCTAAAAGAACCGAAAGAGCGTTCCGCCCCTGCAGAAGCAGCTGTGTTACGTCAAAGGCCTGATAAAGCGCTTCCTGATCGTAATCGGTCTGCCCGGGATCGAGTACGTGATCACCGATCTTTCTGCCGTTCAAATACGGTTCATTATACCCCAGCCCGCAAATATAGAGTTGGGCGGAATCAACCTTCTTTTTGAGGTCGAAATCGGTTTTGTACCACATCACCGGAAGCGGGGCCGTTGAACAAACCTTCGCTTCTCCCAGCGGTTCTTGGCCGTAATCACAGATGACATCCAGTGAACTTTTTTCGCCCAAAACCTTTTCTTTTTTCGGGGAAGCCGCACCGACCGCCACGGACCAGTCCGGAGAGGATCGAATGATTTGTTCCGTCTCGTCGGCGAACACAATCCGCATTCCGAATGTAACCGCATTGTCACACGGCGTGTTCGGCAGATACAGCTCGATCTGATTGGAACCCGGCTTCACACAGAATGAAAACTCGGTCATCATCGGCGAGTTATCACGAAACCGGAACGTCGAACTCTTTCCGTTTACAGAACAGTCATTAACAGCTGGAACTGCGGTTCCCCAGTACGCTCCGGCGTAAACGACCGATTTGTCGGGGACCGTGAAAGAGGTACTGAATGTCAGGGAATGCATGTCCGGACTTTTAACCGCATCAGCGATCCACGGCCCCATGATGTCCGCCGGAGCCATTTGCGCTCCCGGCCTGTACGTGCAGGCAATCCATTTGGCGCCCTGCCATTCTTCATCGTTTTTCAGGCCGATCCCGAACCAGGCGGGAGCAGACCACTCAGAGACAGTTCCGGTCTCGTCTTTGATGCGAACCCTCCACCAGATGCGGCCGCCGAACGACAGAGATTTCCCGGCGTAACGAATATGTGCGGTTTGTGAACTTCGGACCCACCTACTTTTCCACAGCTCAGCATCGTCCAGCGTTTGTTCCGAAGAGGATGCCTGAATCTGCCAGGCGATCTGTGCGGCGTCCTGCCGGGTCGATGCCAGCTTCCAGGAAAGTTCCGGATGATCCAGTTCTACGGCCAGCGGATTGATTCGATAGCCGCAGCACAAGTCCGTCAATTTCATTGCCCCGGCAGCACCGAGTGCTGTTAGAACAAATAAAATAGCTATAAAATATATTTTTCGCATAAGATTTATCGTTTCCCAAATGGATTGTATGGAGGCAGCTGCCAGCTTTGATCAACCGGCAAACGCTGCCCGCGTTTAACTCCGTAAGAATTGATTTCGCCAGCGGCATGAGGAACGGATCTTATCGCCAAATCCCCATCCACTGCAGTGAGAATAATTTGTTCGCCAATCGCCAATCCGATACGAAATTCATTTTCACCGATTTTTTCGACCGATACGTCTCCCGCCGCTACGGTTGGGATAAAGTCTTGCCAGTCGGGAACGGTGATTACGCAGGGTTCTCCCGCCAAGCTCTCAATCGCTACCCATTCGGTTCTTCCCTTATTCCCGGATGCGCTGACCAAAAATCCGCCCTGGGCCCGCATCTGATGGAAAGTAACATCGCTCCAGTCATCCGGAACCGACGGAAATATTCTGATTTTTCCGCCCCAACTCTGGAGCAAAAACTCGATGATGGAGTTGGCTGCGCTCAGCGGTGTTTCCAGCGTCGGATTTCTTCCATTCACCTCCGCATACATGGTGTTTGCATAGATTTGTCCGTATCCTAAAGGCTTAGTGAAGTACCATTGGAGCGCTTTGTATGCGTCATCAGAACATCCAAGCATGTTATACAGGGATGCTGCACCGGTGTATGAAAAGCCTGTCAACTGGGAGTTTCCTTTGAAGCTGAACCAGTGATCCAGCGACTTTTTTCCCAAGGCAAAATTCTCGGCGGACGATCCCCATGTGATCAGAGAAAGGGGATAAATGGCAATCAGATGAGAAAAATGGCGATGAGGCATGTCAAAGGACTGATCACTGCCGATCATCAGCCCGTTTTTATCTGTCGGATAAGGAATCAGGGTGTCCAGCCTTTGCTGCCACTGCACTCTTTTCTCCAGATTGGCCCCTGCCCGTTCATTCGACTCAATCAGGGATCCGAGTAACCATTTAAGCAGTGCCAGATTGTAGCTGGTGTTTTTAAACAGAGCAAATCCGTCATATTCGGGCGATCCCATTGGAAGCAGCTCAATCTGTCCGAGGCTGTTGGTTGTCTGCATGGCGGCATAGGCATCGAGCAGGACTTCCGCCTTGGGCGTCCATTCGCTTTGCAGCCCGTCCCAGTCCCCGGAATATTGGTAATAGAGCCAGTCGCTGTGCAGAACCCAAGCAAGATCGCCGAGCCGGTCTTTTCCCATGGTTGCGACCAGGTTGTTAAACTGCTCGGCAAGAAGCCGGTTGAAGTTGGCAGCTAAATCGAGATGGTTGGCGGGATAAAACGGCCAGTAGGTCAGTTGCACATTAAGGTTCCACCATAGGCCGGGCCACTGCGATATTCTGAAGAATGGTCCGAAGAGATCCACCGCCGGACCGTCGGTGCGCGACGTGGAGCCCATTTTATAGAGCTGAATCCAGTAGAAAGATTCCATGGCAGCATCCGGAATGGTCAGGAAGGACTGCCGGTAGAACAGATGCCACCAGTCGCGGTGTTCTGTTTCCACGGCAGTCAGGCCGACGGATTCGGCATCCTGAACGGTATGCACAGCGGTTACGGCGGAAACGCCGGATGCCGGAACGTCATTTGCAGTGGAAATATACAGAACTGATCGGATTGAATTCTCTTTCCAGGCGGTCGCATAGTCCCCGCCCGCCAGAAGGGGTTGAACGCAAATGGAAACTCCGTTCGTATACTCCATGTGAGGATCGGGGTTGGTGACGTATTCCGGATGATCGGGCCGAGTTTGGGCTCGGGGAGAAGCCGGATTGCCCGGCAGAAACTCCCATTCATAATCAACAGGAGTTCCATTGGTTTTCTCGGTGGATTGAATTTCGATCACATTCAGCATCCGGTCGCGCGGCGTAAACGCCCGAAATGAAAGCCGGCCGAGATCGGTGACTATTTCTCCGCGAATTTCAGCATTCCACAGATCCTGATGAAGGGTTCCGGAAAGTATTTGTCCGGCAGGACGCAGAGCCATTCTTCCGACATCCAGACGGCAGTAATCGTACATAACGTTGGCGTCCGGTGTTCCCAGCGAGGATTTCTGATCCGGGGCTTTTCGGTGATCGGTGATATCCTGTCGACCGAGATGGAAATCGATGCGGTTGTCGTCAGGTGTTGCATAAATCATCATGCCGATCTGACCGTTCCCGCAGAAGGAGCCTTCGTTCCACTGATATGGAAGTTCTTCCCAGATCATGTCGTGCTGTGCCAGAAAAGCAGGCCAATCAATTTCATTTTGAAGAGGATCAGAGGCTACCTGAAAATTAACAGCCTTTCTCTCACCGACAACACTCATACAAAACCCAGTGGTTGGAGGCGGAGGTTGAAGGCTGAAATTATCGTACGTCACATCCGGGGAACCGCCGCTGCCGCCGACATACAATCCGGCATACCCTCCGGAAAATGTACCGTCTGAAATATTAGTAACCGCATTTAAGGGGGTGGTTTCTCCCTGATTGGCAATGATGCAGTCGAAATTTCCCGCGCCGTCCGATTTGACAATTATCGTATAATACGTGTTGTAAGATAATGATATTGCCTGATTGAGAAATGTCTCTGAATATCTGCCATCCTGAACTCTTATAACCTGATAGCCGGTTGGCTTTACGCGGAAAAAATAGTAATTGCCTGTATCCTGGTAATTGAATGCTATGCCCTGCCAATCGTTGGCGAATTTCAGATCGACTGAATAGATGTATCCTTCGTTCAGAACCGTATTTGTGTTGTAAAGAATGCCAGCGTCTATCGTAGTATTGTCGCCTTCCAATACGCTGTTTGCAATCCGCCAGCGCACACCTACGTCTGCATTGACCCAGCCCGAACCGATTATCGAACCGTCGGTGCTGTATGCAGTGTCTGCCCGCTCAAAGTCATCTGAAACCGTGGCCCCGGAACCTGTCATTGCAAATAAAAGGCTGATTATCCATATGTATTTTCTCATTCCCATGCCTTTGCTGTGTTATTTTATGGCCGTTACCCGGTGGATGATATGGTAGTCATTGAAATCCAGCTCAACATTCCAATCATGCGTGGCGCTTTCTTCCTGAACAGATATGCTGACTGGCTCATTGATTCGCTGCTTACTGCATCTGTACAGAACAGCAAAGACAATACGATCCGTCACTGTTTCAATCATTCTTGTGAGCATTTGTTCCGAAAGATTTCCTTCATTAAGAGGAAACTGTGTTTTGACGTATTTCGCAGGCTGGGTGGTTACGGCGTCGATACGAAAATGCTTATCGTTCTGTGCAAATGTTTCCCAGAACCTCCGGGTTTCCTGTGATGTTTCTTTATTCCTCAGAAATCCCCGCCCGGCAACAGCCTGCCACTCAGAGCGTTTCCAAACATTGGAAAAAACACTGTCACAATCCGCATCGACGTGCGTGATCCATGCAACATCACAAGGACGATCAGCTTTTATTTCAAAAATATCGAGAACATAGTCGGCGGTTGCAATACAGGTCCGCAACTGCTGAACACCTTGGTACAGGTGTCCGCTCAGGTCGCCGATGCACAATCTCTTCACGTCCGGAGTGACAGCAAACTCAAACACCCGAAGCGGTGCGGGATTTCGGACCTGACTGTCACCGTCAATCATGACGGTGTTGTGAGCGAGTGTTGTCCAATTCAGCTTCTGATTTGCATCAGAATAGAACGTGTTCCGTCCACTGTTCCTACATTCTGTATCGCGCAGCCACAAATGGTTTTCCCAAAAAAGCATAATCGACAGTCCGTCAGCATGGGCATGACCACTATTGCTTGAAAAAGACGCAAACAGCGTGCGGCCCTCTCCATTCCAATAGTCAGCCCCTTCCTGCGTACGCAGAACAGCATATCCATGCTGCAGCCACAGTTTGGAGAACATGGCCGGGGCATCTGTTTTAGGAATGTCACTCAGCCCCCACCAGAGTGCATCATCGCTGCGCACCGGATTCTGATTAAGCAGAAACGCGAACTCCAGATTGCCGGTTCTCGTGTAGAGAAGCTCATACACTCCGTAATTTTTTAAGAAACGAAACCGGCCATAACCATCGCCGACCGGCGGCAGCAGTGTATCGGGAAACGAGACATCGATAATGGATGCGTACAAATCCGTGAGACTGCGTCCGGCGATCCTGTGTTCATACAGGTTTGGTTGGTATCCGTAATGATATGCCATGTCGGCAACAAACAGCATCGTGGAAAGCTGGACAAAGTGATAATGCAACGATGCTTCCGACCAAAGACTGTCATCCTGAAAACCGTACTGGAGCATTGCATTGAACCCCTTTTCCCCAGTAATGGCCCGGTCAATCAGTTCTTGATCGCTGTAGAAAAAACCGACCATGGCAAAACATACATTATGCCACCCTTCATGATTGGAAAATGTCACGCCAGCTGGCTGAGTCAATATCCATTGGTCATTCGACTTTTTAACTTCTTCAACGGCCGTATAAAAAAAGACTTTCATTTCCGCCTGTTCCTCAGGAGTAAACCGCTCATAGAGGAGGTCGTATGCTTTCATAGCCGGAAAGACAGCCGCAGCATAATCAAGACCGGAGTTGATATTGCTGCATTGGAATCGGTAGCTGTTGATATAAAGTAGTATCTGTTTAGATTTTTGCGCGAATTGGTCATCACCTGTCAGCATCCATGCGTATGCAGCATCCTGTGCAGCATCCGTAAATGCCATAAGCATAAACCTCTCATTCGGACCCGCCATCTTCGGCTTATCAAATGTGTTCCATTTTTTGAATTCGTCATGTGGCAGTTTATCAAAATCGATCTTTCCCGCCTCACGAACAGCCTTTCCCGCAAGTTCCCTGGCAAAATTATGGGAGGTAATGTTGGATCTAATTCTGGCAGTGTCATCTGAGCTGAAAAACAGGGCCAGCCTCTCGTCTGCCGAGAGTGAAAAAGCGAGAAATAACGTACTGAAAAATGCGACAATGTTCATCCGTTTTATATTCAGTTCAAAAGTATGAAGATTCCAGTTTTTCAACATGGATTTGAATAAAGAAAACTCTGGATTTCCCAGAGTCTTCCTTCGAGCCTAATCATCGTTCTTTTTTTGCTATACGACGCGAAATAAAGATTCCGACGGTTGAAAGAACCAGAAGATTAACAGTCCCTGGCTCCGGAATGACAGTAACACTGAAGTTGTCGTATGCCACATCGGGGTTTTTGTTGTAATTACCTGCACGCAACCCGGCATAGTATCCGTCGAAATCCTGACTTGTCAGGGTTCTGTAAGCTACGGCCGTTGATTGCCCAAGCTCATAAACATTGCAGGATACAACTCCTGAGCCATTCGATTCGAAGACAACCGTGTAATCATCGGCTTCTGTGATCGAACCACTGAGCCACAGTGTGCTTCCTGTGACTCCATCTATACACTGAATAAGTGCCGCAGCCTTGCTTCCGTCAGAAGAGCGTTTCATCATCTGCAAGAAGGTGTAATTATCGGTATCCTTATAGAGCACAAATCCGTTCCATCCATAGTCCTCTCTCAATGTGATATCGCACGAAAAAGTCCATGCTCCGTTGAGTGTCGTTTCCGTGTTGTAAAGAATTCCTGGAAGACTGAAAGAAACAGTTCCATCAAATTCCAGTGTGCCGTTATTGATACGCCATGTATTGTTTGAATCTGACGGAGCTGCATTGACCCAACCCGACCCTATCAGCGAAGCATCGGCACTGTAACCAGTATCTAATCGATTGAAGTCATCCGTAATCACGACTCCTTGTGCAGTCAGCATACTTAACATGATTCCCAAGAGACTCATTAAACTTTTTCTCATTACATCCCTCCTTTTTTCTGTTTTTAACTGTATTTTTCAGACATCCGCCTGCGGCAACTTCGATCAACAACTTTTTATTTATTTTCTACCTGAATCATTTGATCCTCCACAAACTCTGCCTGCTAGTTAACCTGTAGAGAACATAACAATACCCCCATATTGCGCCTATGGCAGTTTTACTTTGTTTTTTGTGGTTTTTACCAGAGATAATTTGACAGATCCTGCAGGTCTTGCAACTCTCGGTTTCTCATGAAAACACACAGGAAAATCCTGATTGTACTGCATGATCTCCATGAAGTGCT